>NZ_JAGDXM010000007.1:0-16974 GCF_023256435.1 Thermoplasma sp.
GCATGAACTGTGGATTCGAGCTCAATGCGGACTTGAATGCCTCAAGGAACATCGAAGTGCTCGGTACATCTGAGTACTTCAGGCTGCTGTCAGCCAGCCGATCGCTACGGTTCAATGAAACCTCACTCACGGGTGGAGGGGAGATCAGCAACAAGCTCCGAAGCTTCAGCGAGGAGTAGCTGACAGTTCTGAATTTCGCATGATCTATGGGAGATAGAACACCTCGTCCATACCCTTTGAGGTTCTTCTCTCGCTCGGCGTAATTATTATGTCGCTCATATATTCTTGCCATTTCCTGTTCACATCACTATCATTTATTATGCGCAGGGTACGATCAACGTCATCGCATTCCCAGCATCCGAAAATATCCTGATTTTCAATGAAAATTGAATAGTTTCTTACGCCGGAATTCTTGAGAAGATCCAGCATTTCAGGCCACACGTTCTGATGCCTTATTCTGTATTCGAGTTCCTTTCCCTCCCTTATTTTTAGATGGAATGCATATTTCATATTTCCCTATCATCAAATATGATAAATATCAATCACCGGACGTTTCCATCCTTTTTCTGAGAAGAGGATAATGAAGAGTACGATCTTTTGATGCCCATATCCTGAGACGTATGAGATTTATGCAGGAGAAGCGTTTCCTTATTGATTTCCAATTATAAATTTCAATATCATGATCGATTTCGTATCATGCATAAACTATTTAACCGATGTTCTTGTAAGCTGAGCATGCAGAAAGGATTGGAAATAGCATTTCAGACCGTCCATGGACTGGATGAAGAGCTCGTCAAGGCACTGGCCGGGATAACGGCTCACGAATTTAGCGATTTGAATATTGACTACAATATTTTCCTAGTGACACTTGGGAATCAGAAATTTTTCAGAATACTGTTTCTTTCCAAGAAATTGACAGATCTTCATCCTGAGGAAAGAAAGAAGGTTAGGGAGAAATTCGATCAAAATTCGAGAATGCAGTATCGGGATCTGATGGTTAAGTATCACAATCTGATGCAAGATGGAAAGATACCTGATAAATCAATAAAGGAGGTACACGAGGAATATGACCTGTGGGAAGATCCAATATGGCAATACATATGAAGGGAACGATCAGATCTTCATCATGCCATTTTTGCTGCTAAAGTTTTATAGATATCTTCCAGTCTTTACTGAAGGCACGCTTTACCTTTCTCTTCGATAGGAATCCATCGAATATTATCCCTACTTCCCTGTTTTTGTTCAAGGAAGTAGAGCTGAAATTCTCAGATCCTATGAAGATCCTGTCCCCGTATATCATCTTGGCATGCATGTATCGTTCGTTGACAGGCATCAACCTGATCCTGAGTCCGGCCCTCTTCAATTCCATAAGCCGCTGCCTGTCCTCGGAACTTATGGAAGATGGAAGTATCATTTTTATGCGCTTCCTCTTCTTCAACGCATCCAGTACAGCAGGATCATCGCCCATCTCTTCTGTTTCGATGAATTTTGCCCTTTTTATCAATGCGCAGATGATCCTCTCCGATCCGGGCGATATCACAAGATCACGAGGCATTCTTATCCTTTTTGTACCTGCATCATTCCAGTCGGCGAGAAACAGCGCCCTTAAGGCCCTTCTTATTCTTCTGTCTTTCGATATATAGATGTATTCTCTGTTCTTGCTGAAGGATGCATCCGATGCATTTGCTGTTCCTATCATTGCGGCCTTTTCGCTGACCATATATTTCGCGTGGTCAAATACTCCGGGCGAGTCGAACTGTCTTGGGGCCATTTTGTAATTTAATCCGTAATTCTTTATCGCATCCGATTCCTGGCTCACATTTGCCTCCCCGTATGGGCGACCATCATAGATTATCCTGACGTCAACTTTCTTCCTTTTCTTTTCCTTCAAAGCGCTGAGTATCTGATCATTGTCAATCAGATAGAAATTAGCGTATATGAACTTCCTGGCCTTTCTTATCATATCTATTACAGGACCGATTCCATCGTCTGGCTCAACAATTATCTTCATGGATGCTTTGACATGACGGCGTCATACAAAATAGTTCCATGTCGGACACCGATACAACAAATTGAATAATATCGCTATTTCAGTTCAGATACGTATAAAAGTTACATATCATTTTTTCATAATATTTTTTAAACATATGCCATGTTTCTGAATGATGAACCAAAGAAAGATAGTTCTGCTGACAGTCATTGTGGCTGTCATCGCTGTGACAGGTTTCTTGGGTGTGAATTTTGCCTTCAATGGTGCATCGAATATATCGACGCATAGAATCGCCAGCAGCCCAGAAAAAGCAGAGCCGGTGAAACAGTTACCCACCAGCATGCTTAAACCAGTGAATAATTATCTTTATCTTCCAGCAAAGTACCATAGATTTCTGTATCAGAATGGGACTGTTGAACCACTGTACACGCAATCACCTGCCCCGATGGGTATAGGTTTCTTCGGCCTTGAAAACATGTCAGGTACACTGATTGGAAACAATTACTATGCATCCAGCTTTGAAGCCGTTATTGATATTAACAATCTTAGCGTCTTCAATCTTGCAGATGACGCACCTTCATCTCTCACATTCCAGCTCAACACCGTTACCGCAAACACCACGCTGTTCGGAAATTCATCCTATACATTCTGGACTCAGAACGTGGCTACATACTCCGTAAGAACCCATGAAATAAGCTTCGTGGATAATATCTGGAATTTCAGCAGTCCAGGTGCAGAGGTGACAAGCAACGCGATACTCAACTCAACCGGAACCATATATCCATATCCAGGAGTTCACATAGCGCTTGGTCCAACATTCTATCTTCCAACACCCTTCACCCTCTTGCTCTATATGAACACCTCAGAGATCAATGGCAATAACGTCTTCTATTTCAACTATTCCATACCGACGATAGGTGTTAGTGGCACATATGATCGCGTGACGTTCAACTCCACTTATGGCATGCCGCCAGCTTACAAAGCGCCACCTTCCTATTTCAGAGTAAGCGGTACCCAGCTTAATCCGGCCGGACTTCTCTATGATGCTGAGATAATGATGGGAGGGCCGGGCGGAGGATCGACGACGACGATCACCGATATCAACGGGATAATGCAGCTGAAATACATCTCTGCGACCAATCCGATGCATTCTTCCGCACCACATCCACAACCATCACCGGCAGGTAAGCCCGCTGTTCCCAAATCGTATGCTAACGTTCCAAATGCATTCGATTTCGGAACAGATACTGGAGAAACGTCCGTTGGTGCTGCCGTAGCATGGAATTCTCAGGATCAGGCAATCCTAAGTACAGGCCCGTCGCTTCTGTATGGTATGTGGAATGTTTCTTCAGCTAAGATCATGGATCATTTCACTGGAGATGTGAGTCCAAGCAACGCGTTTCTGTTTATAAGCCCAGGCAACGTCGTGAATTACAGTCAGGCAGGCTATGTTCCGTTGACGGCTTCAGGTTCATACAGCTTCTGGCTCCCAGCTGGAGAATATGCGGCTCTGGCCCTGCTCAGCGATCACCGAGCACAGGCACAGATGCTGTCCTCATCCAACACGTTTGTACTCCCACTGGATATGTCGGCTGGTCTGTACACTCCGCTTATGGCTGTTAACAATAACCAGGTCAGGAATATATCCATGTCTGGTAACGGTTCTGTATCTGATCCTTACGTTCTCTTCAACAATGAATATGGATACATTAGCCCGCTCTTTGGAGAGATAAACGATTACTCATATCCACAGTTTGCCGGCGTTATGCTAATGAATACTTCGGCCTATGTAATGGCTTCCAGCATGCCGACATTACCGGTTTTGTATCAGGGCATATTCCAGGACTATGCACTCTTCGAGGGAATGATTCCGTACAATTATCTTGGTTACTGGATTTTCCAATCCTCACATTTCATCCTCAGGGACAGCCAGATAACTGGCTGGTTCACAGCTTATGATAGTGGAGAGCCATTGGCCAATGTGGTCTTCTGGAATACTTCGGACTCACTCATCTCCTCCAATGTCTTCATGTCCATGGATTCCTCTGCACTGATATATGGAGGGTCAAATAATACAGTATGGGGCAACTACTTTGTGAACTCTCCCACGCTGGCCAATGCGAAGCTTGAGCAGGCATGGAATCTCTGGGGTGAGCCTCTGGGACTTGCCGTATACTCTTCAAACAACACCATATACAATAATTTCTTCTCCACGGAGATCACTGCCATAAGCCCATCCATCAGCATATACAGCGGAAATCCCGCCATGTATACTGACATGTGGAACATCACAGTGCAGTCGGCCACCAACGTTCATATGTTTGATGGGCAGATTCTTACAGGCAGTATAGTGGGTGGAAATTACCAGGGAGGTAACTTCTGGTATAATTTCAATGGAACTGTTCCGTACAATGATGACGGGATGATCGAATACGGCGGGGACTATGAACCGCTCAATCTCATAGACCTGAAGCCAGCCAATTCAGTCACACTGAATGGAAATGTACCTTACCTGATGACCTCTCCGTATTTCCAGCGGTATCTACTCAATCTTGGGCCAGTCAATCCAGATGATGTCATAAATGTGACGCTTTATCTCAACCTGACAAACCTCAGCAATCTTGAACAGTTCGTATCCGCGGTGAATTCTCCGATGAGTCCATACTTCCATGACTATCTCACGCCTCAGGAATTCATGGCAGATTATTATCCATCAGAGTCTCAGATCATGCAGGTGGAAGCATATTATTCCAATATGGGCTTCAAGGTCTGGTCATACAGTTATGCTCCTCTTGTCATAGTGCTTCATGGAACGGTTGGAATGTTTGAGAGGGCCTTTGGTACAGTATTATTCAACTACGAGTTCACTTATCCAGGGGGCAGCGGTGCGGTATTCATGACCAATACTGCCAATCCATATATACCGGCGCAGTTCTCCGGCCTCATAATGCATGTCTACGGCCTGAGCTATTCAAGTGAAGCCCTATTGAGTATTAAGAATAGGCAGGATATCAAGACAGAGATATCGAATACAGCATTGGTTCCAACCAGCGGAATAAAAGGTTCCAGCAGTCTCCTAACGCCGGTTCACCTCGCAGAATTCTACAACGTTACAGGACTTGAGAATATGGGATTCACAGGCCACGGTATCAAGATAGGAATACTGGGCGTCGGCGAATCAGCAAATATGAGCGCGATCTCCATGTTCTGGGATGAGTATGGAATACACAATCCGCAGGTCGTCTTTGTCAATCTTACGCCCAATGGAAAAAACCCATATCCAGAGGGTGTTGAGGCGGATCTTGATGTTGAGTGGTCTGGGGCCATGGCGCCAAATGCCACCATCTACGATGTGATGCAGCCATTCAATTTGACTGGAATAGGTGACAATGCTGTAAACCTTGAGATCTACTACATGCTGAATGTAATACATCCTCAGATAATATCTGGTAGCTGGGCAGAATTACAGTTCCACCATGATGCTGGATTTGCACAGATATACAACTTAATAGGACTGCAGGCAGCAGCAGAGGGTACGACAATATTCCTTGGATCCGCTGACAGCCACAGTATTTACTATCTAACAGTCATGGCATCGGAATACATTGTGTCCGTTGGAGGCGTATATCCAGTTCTTAACCAGTCTGGATACATCGTCGGACAGTACGCATGGTATCAGCCTGAATTCAGCTGGTATGGTGGCCCTGTCGGATCAGGAGGAGGTAACAGTTTCTTCTTCGCTAGGCCAACATATCAGAGCTCAGAGCTGATAGTTGTACCATCAACGTTCACCAACCGGGGTCAGCCTGATATTGCCATGCCGGCAGCGAAGATGGTATTTGCATTCAAGCATTACTTTGGTGTTGCTGGAGGGACGAGTTTCGCCACCCCAATATCCGCTGGGATATTTGCAGATATAGAATCAGCATTCGTGTACGCTGATGGATCTGTGGGATACTTCGGATGGATACAACCCGCGCTCTACGATCTCGGATATGGAAACGAATTCGGTCTGCCAGCGTACTACATGGTGAATTACGTGCAGCCTTATCCCAACATGGTGGGGAATGGCTACCTTGGACAGGGATGGAATGATTTCGTTGGCATCGGATCGTTCAATGCGTTCAACATGACAGTGGATCTGGAGAATTACTATCTTTATACAATGCTCATAGCTTACGGGCTGTGAACAGTATTTCAAATTTTTTATACACATCTTTTTTATAAGAACAAAAATTTAATAATTATTTTACATCTCATCGTATGGTAGATTATGAGATTCAGGGTACAGATGTTCAGTATCTGAAGGCAAAGCTTTCCGATGGTGAATCAGTTTATGTTGAACCGGGCCATTTGATATACAAGGATCGATCCTCAAGGCTTGATGTCAGAGCTGGAGGACTCCGAGGTGTTTTCTCACACATGCTTGGCGGTTCCGCCGTTTTTCTTCTGAAGGTCGATGGGCCTGGTGAGATAGCCTCTGCAGGGTTTTTGCCCGGAAAGATACACCGGATCGATCTGAAAGGAAATGGTATCATCGCAGAGTTCAATGCGTTTCTATGCATGGATTCTGGAATTCAGTATTCGACTAAGTTCGCAGGTATATGGCAGGGGCTTCTCGGTGGCGAGGGTCTGTTCCTTGAGCATTTCAGCGGAAGCGGATCCATATTTCTACACGGCCATGGGCAGGTTATAGAGAAGGATCTTGGCCCTGGTGACGAGATAAATGTCGAGCTCAGCCATGTGCTTGCTTTCGACGACTCCGTTCAATACAATGTAGAGCGTATAGGTGGTCTTCGAACGATGATACTCGGTGGTCTGGAAGGTGAGGGTCTGTTCTTTGCCCACATGCGAGGCCCTGGGAGGGTCTGGATACATTCCATATCGCTCTTCCAGCTTGCCGCTAAGCTGATCGTGAAGCAGTGATCATCATCCCCTTATTTTTTGACCATTTTATCTTTAAAGGCAACTATCGCATGAACAAGAGTATTATGGATCATATCATTAGGTGTATGGATGCCCGATCCAGACTATGGAGTGTATCATCATTCGTCCAGGGAAGATTCGGAGAAACTGCGTTCATTGGCCAGGGTCATGTTTGTGGAGGCGTTCAGGAAGATCGGAATGGATGAGGATGCAAACATTAGAATAGTCGATATTGGTTGTGGCCTTGGTTTCCTTACGGTACTCTGCGCTACATACTTTAAGAATGCGAGGATAACTGCGATAGACACGTTTTCCGATCAATCGATAACGGATAATTCCAAAGAAAGACTTATGGATAATCTGAAGATAGCTGGGGTCTACGATCGAGTTGCCATCGTCGAGGCTGATATTACCAAGAGCATTCGCGTGGATGATAAATTTGACCTAGCTGTATCAAACCTGGTGCTGCACAATACGGGAAGGCATAGGTTCGATGTCTACAGGAACGTGAGGGATATACTCAGGTGCGGGAGCTACTTCATAGATGCCGATGGCTTCATAAGGAAAGGAATCTCATCCATTCTGGTGGATCCGTTCAGAAGAGATATGTCGAAGATATCGAACATTTTTGAACCTGAATTTGCGATGGAACCAAGGGACCAGAAAAAGAATGCGGCATGGCGATATATTCTGGTCGGTCTCAGATCAAAATGCAGCGATGTCTGATGATTTAACATTTAATATTTTCTGATGCAGATAGTAGGATATCTACTGAATCTTCACCAGAGTATCTTTGTCTTTATCTCTCCTGGAATTCTGTTTTCAAGAACATTGAGTACTGATTTCTGGTCAGATATATTCACGGACCTTGTGATAAAATGAGATGTGGTGAAAGGATACTGAGTCTTCCATTGCACAAGATGATTCATTGCCATCTCGAAGTGGGGCTTCTGGCCATTGATCAGTCCGGTGATGGATATTGATCTGTAAACTAAGGACTGCAGATCAACAGTGGATAGGGACAGCGTACCCGATTGAGTGAACCCGAAGAGCCCAAGGAAACCATTATTCTTCAGCCTCCTTATCGCATATTCAATGACAGAGGCGTCCGATCCTGAGGCTTCTATCACACCGTCATATTTCTCGTCGCCGCGGTGCACAGACGTGTTGACGAATTTCAGGCCGACCTCCTCGAATATCCTTGTTTCCACATCGGTGGGTTCACGCCTGTTTGCTATACTAACATCGAAGCCATAGGTCTTCAGGAGCATTGAGATAAGGATCCCGATAGTTCCCGTACCGGTCACAAGCATTTTCCTACAGCCGTAAGTCGCATCCATGCATCTCCAGTGCAGCCTGCCCTGAACATCGATCATCTCCGCAATTGACTTTTCAAGATCCGATAGGGGCTGTGCCATTATGGCTATGTCCCTTATCTGCGGTGGAACCGGAACAAGATAGTTCGGATCGTCATATATATACTCGCGCATGAAGCCATGCATCCCCTTGATGCCTGCCTCCACAAAATCGCCTGTCTCGCAGAAATCAGCACGGCCGTTCAGGCAGTTGATGCATTTATTGCATCCACGCCTGTTGATGGGCATCACAATCGTCCCTCTCTTCAGATTGTCAGTATCATCCTCAAGTATGCCCAATGCTTCATGGCCTAGTACAAGGAAATCGTAATTCTCTGGGACAGTCGCAGCTGACATCAGGCCTTTCACTATCTCCCTGTCGGTACCGCATATTCCGTTTTCAATTATTCTTACCTTCATTCCCCTCTCTTCAATCTCAACGTCCTCTACCCTGGCTCCAGCCCCAGGAGGCCTTACGGTGATCGCCTTCATAGTTGAGTGATCTCTCCATAGAATATACGCCATACTATAGTTACTTTACTGGGCGCGTTAATGTTTTTATTTAAGAATTCGTTATATTTCAATGAGCCTTCCCCTTCTTATCAATCAATATGACAAGCCCGAGGATATGGTAAGCGATCTCAGTAAGGCGATTATCCACTATTATGGAGATGGACCGTCCCCAGAAGAGAAGAGCGCTTGGACTTTTTTAGGAAAGAATATAATAGAAATGAAGCTGGATTATCCAATCCTGGTTGAGATCCCTCTCTTTGGACTCGAGCGTGCAGATCTCATCGCAGTTGACACGAGGAATGCGATCATCGTAGAGGCGAAAGGATGGAGAAATGTTAAACGAATAAGCGATATGGTTGTTCTGGCTGATAATGCTTATCACATAGACCCATGCTATCAACTGAATAATTATGTTTCAAAGATGAAGTTTTTCCATACCTCTGGAAAGATTGTCAATTACACGGGGATTTTGTATATGTACAATCATCCTGAGTATAAGTCCGATTCCTGTAAAATAGCGTATAGCGAAGAGGATCTTATAAAGGAAATAAGAAGGATTGGCAAGCCCGGAGGAAAGGAGGATATTGACACAATAGTCGCTGGAAGATTCACCATAAGCGATGATCTCATAGATATAATAATAAAGAATGGGAACAGTATCATCAGGGACGCTTCCTTAACGCTTTTGTCAAAGGGCTATGGCCTGAGCGAGGAGCAGGCCATGATCATGCACAGAGTGCAAGATGCACTCAAAAACAGGGAGAATAAAACATTTCTGATAAAGGGTGAGAGCGGTTCCGGGAAAACTCTGTTAGCCCTTCAGCTTCTCCTCGATGCCATTAAAAATGGATACAAAGCGTTGCTTGCATACAGAAACAACAGGCTCCTGAACACCATGCGGCAGGTTCTTAATCTTAATGCTGGCAGCGTTAACATAAGTTCCCTCATACAGTACTATTCAACAGGAAGAGGAGTGGGTATAGGAGAACGGAATTTCGATGCTTCCAGATACAGCAATATGGATCTGATAATCTACGACGAGGCGCAGAGGATGACTCAGGATGTTATTAAGATGACGCAATCCAGGTCAAATGTTAAGGTCTACTTCTACGATGACTCGCAGATACTCATTGGGGACGAAGCGGGGACTCAAGACAACTTCAGGCGGTACTGCACGAACACAACCGAGATGCATCTCACCGGTTCGTTCAGGATTTCTAGAAGCTATCTGCAGCTTGTGCGTCATATACTATGGAATGAGAAGCCGCCTGACACTCTGAACTATGAGATCAATCTGTTCGACAACATATCGAATCTTATCGAAGATCTGAGAAAAAAACATACTGATGGAAACAAGATAGGACTACTTTGTGCATTCACAGAATCCAAAGGAGATAAGAAAAATCCGACCAGCGTTCAGAACAGACGTATCGGATACCCTCTCCCGTCCAACTTCGATTTGTATAAAAATTCAGGTCTAGATATTTATTGGCTTATGGATGAAAAGACAGAATATCCAAGATACTGGAGGGGTGAACTAGACCCTCTGAAGTACTGCGCCTCGGTATATGGCGCCCAGGGGTTCGAAGCAGATTACATCGGGCTTGTATGGGGCAGGGATCTTGTCTGGAGAAACGATTGGAAGATCAACGCAGACGCAATAACTGATACTATAGGCAATAATTATTCGCTGAAAAGAATGGCCAAAAAAGACAATGATGTTGCGATGACACTGATAAGAAACCGTTACTATACTCTTATGACAAGAGGAATTCGCGGGATAGATCTGTTCTTCGAAGATCAGCAGACGGGACAGCACATAAAGGATGTTATAGATAGGATAAGAAAAGATGCGATTATGGGGTATGATAAGCTTTAAGCGGCTCTATATACCATAAAACACATGTCCTTAGATCTGATAGTACTGAATTTGGATAGCCATTTACTTCTTTGCAGGAACATATCCGATCAGATCGTTGATGCCATTATCACAGGTGGGCTGAATATAAGCCATCGTCCTTCATAATCCTTGGGTACATTTTCTATGCGAACCGTCACACGGTGAATGTGGCATATGATATCTCACGAAGAGATGGTTTCATAAGTACCAGCCGATGATAGAAAGAAGATAAGCGTCAAATACCTGACATACTCTTCTCGCTGAAGCTTCGGAGGTTCCGGCGTCTCCGTCGTTACCATAGAAGAAGCCATTATCCGCAGAGAACTCCGTTGGCATCGATCTAGGCATCGAAAAATTTGCAACCTTATCGAATGGTATAGCAATAGAGAATCCAAGGTTCATAAAGAAGGTAGAGAAGAGGATAAGACGATTACAAAGACAGTTATCAAGAAAGCAGAAAGGATCCAACAACAGGAATAAGCATGTACTTAAATTACAGAAGGAGTACATGAATCTTAAAGACATGCGGGAGGACTTCTATGACAAGGTATCTACTGCGATAGCCAAGCAGTACGATACCATCGTCATCGAAGATCTCAACGTACAGGGAATGATGCAGAACCACCATATTGCAAAGAGTCTGAGTGATGTTTCCTTCTATTCCTTCAAACAAAAGCTTCTCTACAAGGCAGAGAAGTATGGTAAAAACATTATCGAAATAGGAAGGTTCGATCCATCATCTAAGATATGTTCAAGATGCGGTAACATAAAGCATGATCTGAAGCTATCAGATCGCATATATCATTGTGATGTATGCGGATTAACGATCGACAGGGATCACAACGCATCAAAAAATATAAGGAAAATAGGATTGATAAAAGTAGGATCGGTGCGATCCGAACTTACGCCTGTGGAGATCGCAACTTCGGGCTTGTACGGAATATATCCATACAGGCAGATGTCGGTCGTTGAAGCAGGAAGCTCCGATGCTTTAGCTGAGAGGTAGCTCACATATGGAAGATCTTAGCAGCATAGTGTTCGGTCCGGTTCCATCCAGGCGGCTTGGGAGGAGCCTGGGCGTCAACAATATCCCTCCAAAATTGTGTTCCTACTCCTGCGTTTACTGCCAGCTTGGAAGAACCTTATCATATTCAATAGAGAGAAGGCAGTTCTATGATCCAAAGGATCTGGTTGATGCAGTATCCAGAAAAGTTGAAGAGATAGAATCCAGAGGAGAAAGGATCGATTACATAACCTTCGTTCCTGACGGGGAGCCCACACTCGATGTAAATCTCGGAAAGGAAATAGACGGAGTCAAAGGCCTTGGTATAAAAACTGCAGTTATAAGCAATTCCTCGCTCATATCGCTTGAGGAGGTCAGATCCGATCTCTCCGAATCTGACTGGGTTTCCCTTAAGATTGATGAACTTGATCCAAAGAGATGGATAAGAATAAACAGGCCGTACGGTAGCACAAAGCTTGATGATATCCTGGAAGGAATCAGGTCTTTCTCTGCGGAATATGGAGGATATCTGGCAACGGAAACAATGCTTGTCAAGGGAATACAGGATGCCGGTGATATAGAGATGATTGCGGATTTCATCAACTCACTTGAATCGGTAAAGAGATCCTACATTGCCGTACCAACGCGACCTCCGGCTGAAATATGGGTAGCACCGCCAGACGAAGATTTCATAAACACGGCGTTCCAGATATTCTCCGAAATTCTTGGGTCTGATAAGGTTGAATACCTGATAGGTTATGAGGGGGATGATTTTTCGGTAGCGAGTGATGTCATCACCAGCCTGCTTAGCATAACATCTGTGCATCCCATGAAAAAGGAGGCGATAGAGAAGGCGCTTGCGGAAAAAGGATATGAATGGAGCGTGTTCGAAAAGCTGGTCAATGATAAAAGGGTGGTGGAGCTGAAATACAGGGGAGAGACCTACTTCATGAGGAAAATACGTACGCGATGAAGACAGATCCATTATCTGCAGCACATCTAACATGCAAGATCTTATACTAAATACGTCTTTTATTGACGAAAAACGAAAAATGGACAGAGCTTCAACTTATGTTTTTTCCGACCATATGAACCCGATCGCTTTGAGGCATTCAATATAAATGCCATGATCACAGGCTTGGAAATATTGCGATCATGGCACGCGCGTCTTTTGAATTCAAACATTCTGTTGCATACTCAGATCAAGAGGGGCGCTCTGGAAGTTCTTCGCTCCATGATTTGAGATCCTCCATCAGGCTATCGATCGCGTAGTCGATCTGCGGGTCAACGCCCTTGATGTAGTGATCCGGCCTGTATTCAACTTCGATGTCCGGATCTACTCCATAGTTCTCCACGCCGAAACCAGTGTCTCTGAACCAGAAGGCATACTCTGGTTGGGAAAGGATAGTACCGTCTATCAGCCTGCGCCTAGGCGATATGCCCACCACGCCTCCCCATGTTCTTGTCCCTATTAGCTTGCCAAGGCCGAGTTTCTTGAAGGAGAAACTGAATATATCGCCGTCCGATCCGGCATACTCGTTTGTTATGGCTATCATCTTCCCCCTGACGGAGTTTGTTGGATACGGGCTCAGGCTCCCTCTTCTGGGATTGTCATAGCCTAGCCTTCTGTTCAGCAGCTTCTCTATTATCAGCTGTGATACGAAGCCTCCGCCGTTGAACCTGACGTCGATTATTAGGCCAGGGTATGAAGCCTCATTTATGAACAGCCTGTAGAACTCATTGAGCCCCATCATCCCCATATCCGGGATATGGACATAGCCTATCTTTCCTCCGCTCCTCTCATGTACGTATCTGCGGTTCTCTTCTACCCATGATCGATATCTTATGAACCTGTCATCATCAAGCACATCGACGAATATTTCTCTAGCATCACTACCGTCTCTGGATATCTTAATCCTTGCGGATGTGCCGGCTTTGGCGGACAGTGCACTGTAGACGCTGTTCTTTGGGCCAACAGGTTCGCCATCGACTTCATCTATCTTGTATCCGATTGGGTTTATGCCATATTCGAATATTGGCGATTTTTCGCCCTCATTGGAAAAATCTCCAGCATAAACCTTTGATATCTCATAGTGATCTTCTTTTAGGATCACATCGCACGCTATTCTGCCGCTACTGAAGGGATCCGCATCGGTGAAAGTTCCACTCATCTCGTAGGAATGAGATGTACGATATTCTCCCTGCATCTCAACTATGACGTTGCTTAAATCGAATCTTGTCCTGCACAGAGGCACCAGCTTTCTGTATTTCTCATATATCCTTTCCGAGATCTCACGCGCAACGGCCTCGTTCCAGTAATTGTCTCTCGCAAGCTTCCAGGATTCATCGTACATCTGCAGAAATTCCTCCTGCCTGCTGGATACGATTGGTCTCCTGTCAGTTTCCAGAGCTTTTTCCTCTTCTGGCTTATCCAGGTTGAAGATGTAGAGCTTCCCGTCATCCTTCCTTATGATCGCGTTTTTTCTATCAAGAGAAAGCCTGAGGTCTGTCAAGTTCCTCTTCAGTTCGGTGACCTTCTTTGTCTTTATGTCGTATCTGCTGAGTACGCCCTTTTCAGGTGCACCCTGATAGTAAGAGGCGTATTCTCCATGAACTGGAACGCTGTACAGAAGGAGGGAGGTCTCCAGCGGTATGATCATTCTGTAGTCTGCTGGTTCCACATTTATCGGGCTGGATCTCCTGTACATTTCGTTCAGATCGTATTCCTTGCCGTCATCAACCAGCGACTGAGGCACAAGCTTTGTGGGATTTGGCAGGCCGGGAATAAGCGGTACGACGAAGGGCTTGGATACAACCTCAAAGCTGAAGTTGAGAACGATCTTGTCAGGACTCGGGTCCAGGCTTCTGTAAGACAGGTAATAGAGGTATTTGGAGTCAGAGTCGAAGGCTGGAGCGTAATCATGCGAATTATCTGTTGTAGCCTGATAAACCGTCTTCTGGGAAAGATCGTACACATGTATAGACTGCATCACATAGCCTCCGGTGCTGTTGTGCTTTAGCGGGAAACTGTAGGCTATGAACCTAGAGTTATCTGATATGGTGAAGTCAGTTATCATGCCCTCATTGCTTCTCTCGATCAGCGTTGAGGCTTTGCTTTCAAGATCGATCATCATAAGTTCGAAGCGATCGTTTGCTACCACAGCGAACTTGCCAGATCTGTCTACTGACATTGCAAATACGTTTCCCAGGTTCTCACCGAATATCTCGCTCTTTCCGTTTCTGTAATCGTATATCCCGAGGAAATCGCCGTCCCTCGTTCCATGGATGAAGGCTATCTTCGTATCCCCAGCCCTCCTGACATATCTCACTCTCAGGGGCTGAGGTACCTTCATCACATAATTGCCCGAGGCATCCTGTATGAACGCCTGTCCTCTGCTTACGAGGGCGATGAGATCCCCATCTAGAATGGAGAAATCTTCAAGAAATTTTGAAGGCACGCTTGTCACTCTGTCCTCCGGGGACTCGACGTCGCCTATCTCTAGCCTTTCAACCTTCTCATCATCCGGTTTAAATATGTATAGGGATCCGCCCATGGAAAAGACTATGCGTTTTCCATCCGTATTAAGATGCCTTGGATAATAATCCCTGAAGTCCGTATGCTTCCTCATATCCTTACCGTCAAGATCGGTAGAATATATCTGGCCGAAGCCTTCCAAATCCGTTATGAAGTATATACGCTGGCCAACGAGGACTGGACTTGATACATGGGTTTCTATGTCTATAATTTTCTTGAATTTACCATCATCGCTCTCGATCCAGATCTTTCCACGTGTTCCGCCCCTGTACCCCTTCCAGTGTGGTAGTTCATATGTGTTTCTGCCGATTATCCTCCTGTTGCCGGCATAGATGATATGCGTGGCTGGACCAAGATTCAACGGTCTGAAATTGAGGCCATCCCCCTCCACAGCATAAAGGTAGGTCATTGATGAGAATGGCTGCATTGCATCCGTTGCAATTATCAGGCCACCGTCTGGATCAAAGCCGGCCACATCTGTAAACATCCTCCTGCCCGTGCTTTTTCCGGCAAAATATGTTATCCGCCTGAGGCTACCGTCAGAAAGATCGTACGTATACAGCTCTGCTGTATTGAGCGAGGCACCTCGCATAACGCGCAAAACTATTCTTTTTCCATCAGGGAAAAACCTGGCGTTATTTATCACCCCAATGCCTGAGACAAGTTTTCTTGTTTCATGGGTGCCTAGATTGTATTCCCAAAGATTATCACAGCATATGAATATAACACTGTTTCCATATATATCTGGATTCAACAAAAGATTCGGCATGCAGGGAATATGCATTTCATCAGTCTTAAAGGTTTTGAAGCTTCATCTCTGATCCGCAAAGAGATATAAACAGGTGGAAAATTAAGGAAGAAAGTAGAATCGATGCCAACAATTGAAGATAGGATAAAGGAGATTGAGGACGAGATCAAGCGAACGCAGTATAACAAGGCAACAGAGCATCATATCGGTCTGTTAAAGGCGAAGATAGCAAAGCTGCAGATGGAGGCCAGTGCAAGGCATGGCGGATCTCATGCAGGATTTGCAGTTCCAAAGTCAGGAGATGCTACCGTTGCACTTGTCGGCTTCCCCAATGTGGGTAAGAGCAGCCTTCTGAACCGCCTCACAAACTCTGACAGCGAGATAGGTGATTACGCCTTCACTACGCTTAAAGCTATTCCGGGTATACTTGAATACAAAGGCGCAGAGATACAGATACTCGATCTCCCAGGCATCATTGAGAATGCATCCTATGGTGCTGGAAGGGGAAGAGAGATACTCAGTGCAGTGCGATCAGCGGATCTGATAGTCATCGTTACCGATGTTCAGGCCGGTGGCATCGATAAGATACTAACTGAGCTTTACAATGCGGGCATCGTCGTGAACAGAAAACGCAGGAACGTGGAGATTAAGAAGACAACTTCCGGCGGAATAAGGCTGCACAAGCCAAAGACCGTTGACATAGATGAGGATTACATAAAGGAGATAATGAAGGAGTTCAAGCTTGTTAATGCTGATGTATACATACGCGAAAATGTGAGCGTCGAAGACATAATAGAAACGCTCCAGGGCCGTTACGTTTACATTCCATCCATCGTGGCCGTTAACAAGATAGACATGAACCCTTCGTTCGATACATCGCAGGTATCGCAGTACGGTGAGGTGTTCAGAGTTTCGGCAAAGACAGGCTACGGAATCGAAAATCTCAAATTCGAGATCGAGCAAATGACAAAAAGCACAATCGAAAAACTCGATTCATCTCAGTC
>NZ_JAGDXM010000007.1:16984-26014 GCF_023256435.1 Thermoplasma sp.
TAGAGGAACTGAAGGAGGGGATATTCAGGTCACTGAGCCTCATCAGAATATACCTCAGAAACAAGGCGGGGGTGGTTGATTTCCAGAAGCCGCTGATACTGAGAGAAGGTACAACGGTCAGGGAGGTCTGCAGGAAGATAAACAGAAGCATGATCGATTCTTTCAGATATGCAATAGTGTCCGGCAAAAACAGACCCATAGGCGAACAGAGGGTAGGCATCGATTACCAGCTTATGGATGAGGATATCGTCACCATAATAAGCAGATTCTAAGCACATACAAGTTGGATGGCGAAATCTATATATGCCTCACATTAATAAAGGATAGAATTCTGCAATGAAGTGTTACTATGACGGATCTTCTCCAGGAATTTGAGGAAAAGAGAGACATTCTGAGAAAGGCAATAGAGGAGCATATAAAGAAAAGAGATGAAGCTGCACAGCAAAGCCGTAATTATGCCGAACAGAGGGATCAGCTGAACGCCAAGGTTCACGAAATGAGGGACCAGGTCAAACAGAAGATATCACAGAAAAACGCCCTCATAGAGGAAGTTCAGAAGATAAGGTCAGAGAAGGAAGAACATTTTAAGAAGCTTTCCGAACTAAGAAAGGAGTACAAGAAGATATCGGAGGAAGCCAACTACACAAACGTGAACCAGAGAGAGATCAGAGCCAAGGAAAGGGAGCTTCAGAAGCTGATAAAGAAGCAGGAAACGATGCAGCTGACAAAGGCGGAAGAGGACAAGGTTGTGCAGGAGATCAAGCGCCTCAGCAACGAGATCAAGAAGATGAAGGAAGACAGGGAGAAACAGCTCAGCGAAAACGAGAAGGTCAAAGCCCTGCTGGCAGAGATAGACAAGGAAAAGACGCTTGCAAGGGACCTGAAGAAGAGAGCAGAGGAGATATCAAACCAGATATCTGAAATAAGCAACGATATAAACAAGTCTCTCCAGGAACTTGATGAGGTCAGGAAGAAGGCCGATGAAATGCATGAGATGGCTATAAAGTACGGAAAGGAGTCTGAACAGGAGCATGAAGCTTTCATACAGGCGAAGAACGACCTCAAGGATCTCGAGAAGGTAATAGCCGGGCTTAAGACAAAGAAGAGAGCAACCAAGAAGAAGGAAAAGGATGATGAGCTTCAGCAGAAGGCTGAGATCCTCTTCGAGAAATTCAAGAACGGTGAGGAACTCACCACGGATGATCTGTTGATCCTTCAGAAAGCCGGATTCCTGTGATATGAACATATTCAAGCTGGGTTACCTGCTGGTACTGGCTGGGATCCTGATCCTGATTGCCATGGCAGCAATCGGGATTGCTCATTTTGCCCTTTTTATCATATTTCCTATCATATACGGCTCAGGTTTGTCCATAATACCGTTTCTCCTCATATTCCTTGGCATCGTACTGATGTTCTTCTCTCCATTTCAGTTCCAGAGAGACGCGGATCATGTGTTCATACCGCCAGAATATGAAAGCAGCTTTGAGAATAATGCACACGAAGAGAGAAAAGAGGAAAAACACTATGGCGGCCTGATAATGATAGGCCCAATTCCAATAATATTTGGAAATGATAAGAATTTAATTTATATATCAATAGGCGTTGCCATTCTCATAATCCTAGTTTTCATCCTGTACTATCTCAGAGGATAGGGCCACCTGATACACCTTGGATCCGTTCTGGAGATTAAGCTTCTGAGAGAGCACACTGTCATGTATTTCGCAGTTCTCGCCTATGGTCGTGTTCTGCATTATGACGGAGTTGACCACCTTCGTTCCCCTCATTATCTTTGAAGAAGCCATTATCACTGAATTCTCTATCTGAACATCATCCCCGATTGAGACGTTGTCGTATACGGCCGATCCTGATATGGTTATGTTCTTGCCCATATGGACGCCTTCGCCTATGTATATTGGCGGCTTCACAGAAGCACCGTCCGGAACCTTCGATCTGACTATGGCCTTTCCCGATCCGTTGAAGCTTTCTCCATATTTTTCAACCATGATCTGGTTTGCCTTTATGACGTCCTTTGGCCTGCCGGCATCCAGCCACACACCATTTATCAGATAGGTTCCGATCTTCACACCCTGGGAGAGCAATTTCGGGAAGAGATCCTTCGCAAAGTCATACTGTCCGGTCTGAGGAATATAACGAAGAAGAGATCGATCCATGACGTAAACGCCGGCGTTTATCGTGTCTGAAAATGTCTCATTCTTGCCGGGCTTTTCGAGAAACCTCTTTATGTATCCGTCTTCATCGATCTCCGCTATACCGAACTGTGATGGATCATCGACCTTTGTGACGGCGATGGTTATCTTGTTCTTTCTGCGCTGGTGCTCCCTGATCATGTCCCCAACATCGAAATCGATCAGTATGTCCCCGCTCCCAACGATGAAGGTATCGTCCAGGAAATTTTCAGCAAGCTTGACGCCGCCGGCAGTGCCTGCAGCTTCCTTTTCAACCGAGAACAGTATGTTCTGGTTTCCATTCTTATTTTCAAGGACTCCCTTTATCAGGGATTCAAATTTGTATCCTGTTGTGATTATTATATCGTTTATTCCGGATCTGTAGAACGCATCAAGTATGTACGATATCACCGGCTTGCCAGCAACCGGAACAAGAGGCTTTGGAATTGAATATGTTATCGGTCTCAGCCTTGTCCCCTTTCCTCCAGCCATCAGAACTCCTTTTAGCGACATGTGCGATCGTAACAAATCGTACAATATATTTTTATAGAATGGGCGGGCGCTCGGTTATGGTGAACGCAGATAGTAAAAAACGATCACGAAGTAGGATCGGTTCATGGCTTTCCTTCAGAGCGCCATGCGTTCAGATTGGGCTTTCCATCTCCAGCGCGGCCTGCCAGAAACGCTGTTCAAATTTCAGGCTGATGAGGAAGTAATCCTTGATCTCAGTTATATCGCCATTGAACCTGTCCATCGCGTTCAGTATTACGGACACTCTGTCCGCATACTCCTTTGAAGCATAGAATTCAGCCCACATTCTGTAATATTTATTGGGAGATGAAGAGACAGACCGGCCGACCTCTGAATAGCCCCACATGCATGGTATCCAAGCTGCAAGGAACTGCGGCCATCCGACTGTGGATGAATAACGGAGATGCCTAGTATAGGAATATGTTGTCATAGTCATCCTGCCGTTGCCCTCTACGCCAAGTTCCTTCTCCAGATAGGCATGCGTTTCCATGCCCTTGTCTCTTCCCAGTATGACGGCGGATAGTATCTGAAAGGCCATATCGCTTGGCATCAACTCTGCAGACCTTATCACGGCCTTGATCATCTCGGTCACATATAACGAATCCTGAATGAGGTAAAATTTGAAGTTTTCTATTGGCAGATCTCCCCGTCTCATCCTTGATACAAATTCATGGTCTACATATTTCTTCCATTCGTCCTCATAGAGAGACTTTAAGCTTTCCGCTATCATAATATCTTAAAGCAGATCATGCTATTTTTTCTTTTTGAAAATTTGAAGTAAATGACGAAAATTTGTATATATGTATGCTACATTCAATCAACGTACCCTAAAATTTAAGCCTAATTCTTTGATATTAATAAGTCAATTAACCCGTATAATTAAGCTTTCTTCAATACAAAATGTATGATTACATTATGTAGCACTATCTAATTACGAAACATTATTATATAGTAAAATAAGGTTTAAATATGAACCAGTTATTAATCAAAATATGGCGTTTATAACGACTTTTGACAGATTGCTCTTCGCCTACTCGATCGGTGTTCACATAATACTGGTCACGATGAGCATCTCTACCATTGTCGTTCTTAGTGTGGCTGAGTACCTGGGCATAAGGTATAAAGACAAATACTATGATCTGCTGGCTAAAAGGCTTGCCAAGGTATTCACGATATTTTTTGCCATAGGAACGGCAAGTGGTATAGTGATGGCGGCTGAGCTTGTCATACTGTTTCCGAAGTTCTTTGCAGTTGTAGCAGCCGTTGCAATGGTTCCCTTTTACCTGGAGATCTTCGCTTTCTTCACGGAGACTATATTCCTCATAATATACATATACTACTGGGATGCATTTAAGAACAGGATAACGCACTGGATACTCACATTCTTCATTGGAGCAGGGACACTCGGTTCGGCAGCATTCATAGTGATGGTCAATGCCTGGATGAATACGCCGAATGGATTCAACATACCCGTGTACGAGAGCACTGGCAAGATCGTGGACGTGAATCCATGGGCATCGGTTAATGCACCCTCCTTCCTGGCCCAGATCGCGCATGTCGTACCTGAGACACTCCTTGCCGGCACGATGCTGATCGGTGGATACTTTGCGTACAGATATCTGAGGGCGAGGGACAGCGATGAACGAACGTTCTATATGAAGGGAAGCAAGATAGCGGCAGCCCTATCCATGTTCTACGTGATACTGACAGGCATATCCGGATCTCTTGAGGCCAGCGCGCTGATTGCATATCAGCCACTTAAGTATTCTGCCATTGAGCTGAATCTTATGGGTGGCCGTGCCTTTGAGCCTGAGAAGCTCTTCGGTACAATCGCATACGGCAAGATCGTGGGTGCCATTACGATACCTGGACTGCAGAGCTTGCTTGCTGGAACAGGCAACGCATCCTATGTTGTGCCAAAGGGACTGATGTACTATCCGATGAATGAATGGCCACCACTGATAGTGCACACCATGTTCGATCTGATGGTTCTGTTCGGTATACTGATCGGCCTATATCTGCTTGTTTACCTGATAATGTGGGTAATGAAGAAGCAGCCATACAGCAATAAATGGATGGCAATTCTGTTCCCGCTTTTCGGGTTGATATCCATGTATACCATGGAGGATGGCTGGGTTGTGGACGAAGTCGGCAGGCAGCCATGGATAATATATAACGTAATGTATGTATACCAGGGTGCGAACACCACAACCTCGATGATAGGCCCGGGTATAGCGATGATCATCTTCTACACGCTGTTGATACCGGTGTCGTTCTACTTCTCGGCGAGAGTGTTCAACAGGGAAGAGGTCAGCAAAGAAGTTTCGGAATCCCAGTCAGCAACAGGGGTTAACTTCTGAGGTGCAAAACATGAACGCAGTGTTTGGTTTAAATTTCTTAATAATGTCGATAATGCTTGCCCTCTTCATCACAGAGTCGATGGGGGCAATGCTCTTCCTCTTCCACTATGAGGGATCTAGGAAAAAGGTCAGTCCCTACGTTATACCCATATGGGAGCTGACAGGTACATTCATAGCTTTCTGGGTTGTCACATCAGATTTTGCCTATCCATCAATACTGATACCTGCAGCATACATATACGCAGTGCCGCTGCTTCTACTCCTGATAGCATTCATAGGGAGAAACGCCTTCATAATATTCGGCGAATTCATCAAGAAGGGCTGGTTGAACGACAGATCCATGTATTCAATATTCTCCATCTTCGAATGTCTTTTCTGCCTAGTCTTCGTCATATTCGCATCGTCCGTTGTAACTGGCGGCGGCGTGATCCTGTCAAAGCTGGCCTTCAATGCTGGAAAATGGGCAACGACGCCCGGAGATGTCCTGTTTGTCATAGGAGCCGTCATCCTGATGTACGGATTTTCATTCATATTCTATGGTCTGGAGAATTACATGAAGGTATCAATGGTAGCTTCATATCTCGGTGTCATTCTTGAGCTCGGCGCGGTGATATGGATTCACTCTGCAATAAGTGCGGTCCCATTTTCGCCCATTCTGATCCTCACCATAATAATAGGTCTTGCAGCACCAGCGCTGTTCTATTACAAGCCAACAAGAAAGATCATAGAGAATAAGGTAGTATTTCTTTCCCTCCTTACATTGTCTATCTATCCGTTCTATTCTCTGGTCTATCCAAAATTCTTCGGCGGGACGCTTCCAGTGTCAGCGTTTCTTACTAATACGGCCATGGCCACAGCCTACTTCTACATAACCCTCGGAGGAGGAATACTGCTGATCTTGATGCTGATATACATGGTCTACGTGGCGAACAATTTCTCGAAGATGCAGGCAGGATCCAAGGCTGAAGCGGAAAGATAAAAACTATCTCATATATCTTTATATTATTTTTTAATGCAATGGCATAGTAAGCATGTTCTTCAGGATTTTTCTATTTGAATTAGAAGTTGATCATTTATAACGATTTGTCTGCGATTCATGACGCGGCCTGAGGCGGATCCGCCGAGATTAGGATGGTGATGTCGCCTGCATAGTCATGCGAAGGCGTAACGAAGAACAGCTTCAGATCGTAATGCTGACCTGGAGGTATTGTTAAGGGAAGAGGAGTCACGGATCCCACGGTGAACCCAGGCGTGCCGGAACTTATGGAATTTAATGTTGTACCGGTGCTGCCTCCATTGATCTGGAATGACAGGTACGCCTTTTCGCCGGATGTGAGCGTTTCATGATTGAACTGGATAGAAATGGTTCTTGAGGCGCCATTTTCGTTCAGCACGACGTTTACGTACATTACGTTCACTGTTGTGGCTCCGTTCAGGGATAATCCATATATGATCCCGAATGAAACAGCTATAATAGCCAATGCCACAGCTGTGGCCATCTTTCTGGCGCGTTTTACGGAGGGTTGTGTCTCTACCTCAACAGGATCTGCCATTTCTGCACCTTGATAGCCCTGGGCAGATTCGAACTGCCGTCTTTGGATCCAAAGTCCAAAATGCTTGTCCACTACACCACAGGGCTATGCACGATCATGCAAACTATATTTATTTAACTTTCTGAGACCGCACATTATGCGATCCGGTAATCAGTTCATAATGGCATGACACATACTATATTTTCATGGAATACTCTGTAATACCATGTCGTAGACATGCCCTTGTTCCAGAATGCATTTGATGGTGCTTCATCGAGCAAATATTGAGACGCCATCCTTGCAACGGGATCGGGTCATCGTTCCCCAATATTAGTATAATCGAATGAAATGATCATGTATGGAAAGTGGAGAGATCCTGATCTCCGGTTCAAAAATCCTTTACAGCTACGCTGCAAAGGCAGGGATAAAGAAGAATCTTGTGCTTATAGACATAAACGGAGAAGGTATCTGGAATGAGATCAGGGCGCCGGACAGGATAGTTCAGTGGAATGTCAATGTATACATTCCGGTATTTCCAGAAAATGAGGGCCAGAATTCCAAGTATCACGGGAGTATTGATACCGCCTCGGAATTTTACTACGATTTTGTACAGGCCATGAGATTGAAGAACGTTATGCTGATGGGAGAGGGCATAAACGCAGATGTTGCATTGAAATGTTCTATGAACCATCCAGAGAAATACAGCAATGTTATTGTGGTGGACGGTACCGGATATGGGGGATATGCAGAGGAACTATATCGCGTTCAAAAACCAGTTCTACTGGTATGGGGTGGCGCAAGGGGATACCGCGAAACCATGATCGGTCAGTCTTATCATGACCTGATCGCAGGTTCCGTCTTCAAGGTTTTTGATGGAAGCAAGAGGCCATTGAAGGACAGCACAGACAGGTTCTTCTCCATGCTCAGGAACTATATTTCCGTTGACTAGGTGTTCGCATGTTCATAGACATCGTGGAATCAAAGATATCTGTTGAAGATCTCATAGCGAAGGTGAGGAATCCTAAAGCCGGCGCCATAGTGACCTTCGAGGGGACTGTGCGTGAAGAATCGGGTGGTATCAGGGTTGACGCGTTGTATTATGAGAGCTACCGTGAAATGGCGATAAGGGAAATAGAGTCCATGGTGAATTACTGTGTTGAAAGATTTGGCATAACCGATGCTGCAGTTGTTCACCGGATAGGCACCGTGCGAATCACCGAGGACTCTGTGGTCATTGCAGTGTCTGCTCCGCACAGAGATCAGGCCTTCAGCGCCTGCAGGTATATCATAGATCAGATCAAGGAGAGGGCTCCAATCTGGAAGCGTGACATAATTCATGGCGCACCAGCAGAATGGCATTGAAACCTTTTTTTCTAGTTTCGGTTGAAATCTCAGGATAAAAATATATTATTATTTCTGAACTGTCAGTAATATAAAATTATTAGATAATTGGGCTTCAGGATCAAAACGCTTATATCCCTGTTAATGATATAGTCCATACACGCTTACAATGCACCTTTTAATGCATTACATTAAAAGGGAAGATGTCGAATTTTGATGAGACTAGATGAGAGATGGCACAATGGATTGTGCTCTGCTAATCTGCCTAGAGGATGGCTTGGTTCGGGCGCCGAAGAAGGACGTGCCAAGCTGCGATAAGCCTTGGGGAGGCGCATGGAGCCTTAGATCCAAGGATCTCCGAATGGGACTTCCTGCCGTAAGGCACTCCGAAAGGAGAGGGAACCCGGGGAATTGAAACATCTTAGTACCCGGAGGAAAAGAAATCAATTGAGATACCGTTAGTAAAGGCGATCGAAAGCGGTAGAAGGCAAACCGAATAGCCCTTCGAAAGAAGGGAAAGATGTGGAGTTTGGTCTTCCTCTAACGCCTCCTGAAGCGAGATGAATCTTCTGGAAAGAAGAGCCTTAGAAGGTGATAGCCCTGTAATCGAAGCTTCAGAAGCCACAAGGGGAAGTAACCAGAGTACCATGCGTCGTTTTTCGCGTGGGAATATGGGTGGCACTAACATCCAACCTTAAATACGTCCCGAGTCCGATAGCGAACTAAGTACCGTGAGGGAAAGCTGAAAAGAAACCCGGAAGGGTGGTGAAAAGAGCCTGAAACTAGGCAGAGATAAACTTATAGAGCAGTAAAGAGGTGAAGTCGTTAACAACGATGGATCGCTGTTCTATTGTCCGTGTTGAAGAACGGGCCAGGGAGTTCTGACGAGTGGCAAGGTTAATCCTGAAAGGAGTAGCCGTAGCGAAAGCAACTACCCGCACAGCAATGGAGGGGTGGCGTGGTAAACGCGTTTAGTCACTCGTGAGAGACCCGAAGCCGGTCGATCTACACCTGAGTAGGTTGAAGCTCAGTGAAAGCTGGGTGGAGGACCGAACCTATTCTGATGTGCAAATCGTTTGG
>NZ_JAGDXM010000007.1:26024-26405 GCF_023256435.1 Thermoplasma sp.
GGCTGCGCCGACTTGTCAAACTCCGAACTTGTCGAGATCGTAGATGTCGGGTGCTAGGGGGCAGGGATAAGCTTTGCTTCCGTGATGGGAACAACCAAGACGAGGGTTAAGGTCCCTAAGTTCTAGTTAAGTGCACTAAATAGGTTTGTGGCCGAAGACAGTGGGGAGGTAGGCTCAGAAGCAGCCACCCTTTAAAGAGTGCGTAACAGCTCACTCACCGAGGTCACATGCCTAGAAGATGGAAGGGGCTAAAACTAGACACCGAGACCTTCGAGCACCGAAAGGTGATCTGGTAGGGGGGCGTGCCATGTGGGTAGAAGTCTCCCCGAGAGGAGGGATGGACCGCATGGTATCGCGGATCCTGGTGAAAGTAGCAGAGAA
>NZ_JAGDXM010000032.1:0-217 GCF_023256435.1 Thermoplasma sp.
GCAGCGATCGGCTGGCTGACAGCAGCCTGAAGTACTCAGATGTATCGAGTACTTCGATGTTCCTTGAGGCATTCAGATCCGCATGTAGTTCGAAGCCACAGTTATTGCATCTGAACACTGAACCATGTCTGTTATTCTTATCTGTATATCCGCATATGGAACATTTCTGCGATGTATACTTCGGATTTACATATAGTGCTATTTTGCCAGCATACTC
>NZ_JAGDXM010000032.1:227-1892 GCF_023256435.1 Thermoplasma sp.
GCTGTCTCAATGAGCGAATCCATCATACGGAAGCTTCAGTTTAATAGTCCTGAACATTGTTTAATAGAATAGAAAATATGTTAAAAAATATTTCAATTGGGGGAAGTCCATGTATCTCTTGTCCAAAGAGGGAGTTTTACAGCTTCCCCCAAACCCCCTACTTTCCTATAATTCAAGTATAGATATGAGAGATTCGAGCCTATCTATCAGAATCTTTGAGAGATGCGGGCATGGTTCTCTACATTCGTAGTTGTCTATAATGCCCCTTCTTTTCAGTACATACTTCTCGATCTCCACGAATCTGTCCAGATGATTCACCTCGAACTTCAGGAATTCACTGATTTTGTCTCGATCAGCTGCATCACCGTTAAGCATCATCCTGTTCACCACATCTGGCATCGAAGATCCGATTATGCTTCCGTCTGATCCTGCTTTTCTCTCCCGTATGATGTCGAGACCTAGGTATCCACCATAGATCATAATATCAGGATAAACGTTCCGGATTTTTCTCATCTTGATCACGGATCCCTTACCTTCTATCTTGAAGCCTGCGACCTTCTCTGAATCTATATACTTTCTCCAGAATTCCATATCTGGCAGGTACGATGATGGGGTGTTGGTATCCTGGAATATAACGGGAATATCCAGCATTTCTAAAGCTTTGGAAACAAACTTTTCTACAAATTTCTTATTCAATTGGTAGAACGGAACATACTGTGGCGGCGAAATGATCAAGTAATCAACGCCATATTTATCTGATACTTTAGATAGCTCCTTCATAGCGAACAATGAATTGTCATTTATGCCCACCATGATCTCGCCGGGCCGGAAAGTGGAGGAGCAAAGGTATTCAATTATCCTCTTTTTCTCATCCATGGTAAGTCTGTAATATTCGCCACCGAAGATCAATAGAGCCATCGACTTTATTTTTATTTTTTCCAGAAAATCGAGGATATCAGCTGTTTCGTCATAGTTTACAGTCTGATCTTTATTAAATACGGTAGGGCATGCGGCCACTATATAGTTATTATTTATCAAATTAAATGACGAGTTCATAGATTTTACTTAATTATACAAATATAAATATTATATTAATATACCATTAATAAAAACGTTAAAAATTAAATAATTTTTAAGTATATTCATATTGCAATATCTTCCAATGGTTCGCCAACTTTTATTTTTGGACCTGTCAAAAATATTCCTATTGCAACAGCAAAGAAAGCAATGGCTATAATCGCCATATCGCCACTTATGCCAACAAATTTTATTAAACTTCCATAGATTAAATCTACTATTCCCCATCCTAATTGGCCAAACCCTGTGGATAGAACATTTACTGTGCCTCTTATGCGTGTAGGTACCATTTCATTCACATAATTTATCACGTTAGCAAAATTTCCATTTATCCAAAATGACGAAAAGGCATAGGTTATAAGCAATGCAACATATGTCTTGGCGGAAATGGCAAATAGTACAGTACCTACCAATGCTAGAACAGTTCCCAATATGCCAGCATAACGTCTTCCAATAAATTCACTTATAGCACCATTTACCCAATAACCTGGTATTGTAATAAATGAACCAATGGTAATTATGCTTGCAGTAACAGGGACCGAAAGATGAATAATGACTTCCATATAATATGAAGCTAATACTGCGACA
>NZ_JAGDXM010000032.1:1902-81602 GCF_023256435.1 Thermoplasma sp.
CGACAGGAACCTGTCCGGCAAGGTAGAACGTATAAAGAAGGAATGACCTAATTGTTCTGCCTCTAACATCAACATCAAAGGCTTGTCGAAATAAATTTTTCTTTACTTTTTCCGGCTTTGTAAATAGTACAACATCGCTGTCAATTTTACCTTCTCTGGCTTTTTTAACTTCCTCAAATCTGACAGATTCTTTTGCCCAAAATCTGGCGATTATCACTAGCAACATAGGGATTACAGCTACAAGGAAAATATATTTATAACCTAATGGTTTATATAAATATGAAACAACCAAGCCTGCTATTGCGACTCCAAATGGCCAACCAGACTGAACAAAAGAATAAAGCAATGATCTCCATCTGGCAGGCATCTCTTCGGTGATCAAAGAAGCAGCTACAGATTGTTCATTTTGAGCTGTTCCTTGTGTACCGGCTCTCACCAATATTAGTGGAACAATACCAACATATGTTGCGAAACCAGTTAGCGCTGTTAAAACACTAGCACCAACCAATGTAAGTTGATACATAAGCTTTCTGCCTACTTTATCAATGTAATAGCCAACAGCAAAGATAATGGGTACCATTACAAATTGTATCGCAGAGAGCATATAACCAACTTGCGCTGAATTAATTTTAAGTATTTGAGATGCAGGCCCTAGTAATATGCCGAAGACGTTCCATTCATAGACCACCATAGTCCAACCCAAAAATGCAGTAATTAGTAAGAATGCTTGATATCTTTTATTCCTATTTTTCTCCACTAGTTGTTCTGCAATATTCCCCTTATTTTCAATGTCCATATAAATTAGATATTATGATAATATTTAAAATACTTCTGGACTGGTCTGCAAGAGAAATTATATACAATATTATTCATATAAAGATATGGAATCAGGGAAGAGTAAAAGATATCTGCTCTATTTGACGATAATAGCGTTCTTTGGATGGGCTATGGCCTCGTTCAATTTTAACTTATTAACAGAGACTTTGCCATTAATGGAGCAGTCCTTGCATTTTGGAACGGTCTTAGCTGGATTAATCAGTGGAATTGTTTATCTAGGAATGTTTACCATGGTTCTTATTTATGGTCCATTGATAGACAGATTAGGAAGGAAATTGATGTTTCAGATAGTCTTGCTGGTCTCAGCGGTCTTCACAGGATTTACTTCATTAGTTACTAATTTCTTCCAATTAATTGGGCTAAGATTTGTTGCAGATGGTAGTGCATTCGGAGAGCTTCCAACTGGACTGACATTGGTAACTGAAGAATCACCATCTAACCTAAGGGGTACTTTATATGGCTTTATACAAGGCGGATGGCCAATTGGTGTATTTATAGGATCAGGTATATATCTAGCATTGGTATCAAAAATAGGATGGAGAGGTCTCTATGTAATTGGAGTTCTGCCGCTTATAGTAATTATAATTGGTAGGATCTGGATAAAAGAAAGTGATCGATTCACAGACATGAAAAGTGCTCTGAACGCAAAAGATAAGCCAAAATACAAAATCAATATAGAAAAAGCCAAGGAATTTACATATAAACAATTATTTGAACATGACCTTCTGAGACAGACTCTCTCGGTAAATCTTGCATGGATATTCTATACCCTTTCTTTCGTCACAACAAACGTGGTAATTGCGGCGATATTTGTGAGTTATTACAATTTGACATCTTCACAAGCTGTAACGATATTACTAATTGCTTCTGGAATAGGATTCTTTGCTTATCCTTTAGCCGGATGGTATGGACAGAAGATAGGAAGACGTGAAGCTTGGGTATTGAGCTCAATATTAATGCCATTTTTTGCTCTAATATTCTATTTCATTGCTAAACCCGGCAATTTTGATTCTATCATGTATACTTATATACCCCTATATTTCTTCAGCAATGGAACGTTTGCGGCGCCCGGGTTCATGTATATATCAGAAAGTTTTCCAACGCGCGCAAGAGGAAGTGCCACTGCTTTTAGTATGGCTCTTATTGCTGCATCTTATGCTGCAGGTGGATTTCTTTTCTCAGCAGTTCTTTCCGCAACCCACAATATCCATTTGACATGGTTAATAATTGCTGTTATTATTCCTTTCAGCAGCCTAATAATACTAGCAGGAAAGAAAATAAATCCAAACGCAGAATTAGAGTCTATAGCCTATTAGGTGATAGTAATGGATCGAAATGAAATATTAAATTGGATTTTTAATAATGAAATAATTGATCTATCTATCAACTTGAATAAATCAATGAGAACATACCCTACAGTTGAGAATCCAGAGTTTAAGAAATTACATATCACATCAACTGATGGTTTCCAAGATACTAAAATCTGCTTAAATACACATACCGGTACGCATATTGATGCGCCTTCACATATGATAGATGGTGGATTGGATATATCAGAAACAGCTATTACTTCTCTTATCGGCCGAGCAATCATACTCAATCTATCATATAAAAAAAGAAAAGAAGAAATAACAAAAGAGGATTTAATGAATTTTCATGAACAGATAGAAAAAAACGATATGATTATACTCTATACGGGATGGACTAATAATTACGATAGAGATTTCTATAGTACAGATTACCCATATCTTGATATTTCAGGTGCAACATACCTCTCTTCACAGAAAATTAAATTCGTTGGAACAGATGGGGTGAGCATAGCCGGATTTACAAAAGATACAAATGATAATAACATCCATATTTTCAAGACACATAGATTATTATTAGAACGGAAAATATATATAGGAGAAGAATTGAATACTACACAGGTCAGGTTCCAAGAGCAAGAAAGCTTCATAGAGGGAATCCTAATTGCTTTGCCAATAAAAATTATCGATGGTGATGCTGGATGGAGTAGAATTATATTTATAAAATCATAATAAGAAATTTAAAAATTTCTAAAATTTAAATATCTATATAACGATCTCTTAAGACTTTAAACAAATTGAAGTTTAAAGATATATTTTATTTAAAGCATTTAAGAGCCTGGTTATATGATTAGATTCTAATGGATTAGAAAGAGGATAAATATCTATATATTTTTAACAAATAAGATCTATGTTAATGAAGTTAGCAAATATTAAATAATGTTCTAATATACTTAATTATGATACTTAAATATGCTCCGAGGAATCTTGATGATAAATTTTCAATGGTATATTTCAGGATGACTCATGATAACTGCTGGAGCAGAATCACGGAAAACTACGATGTAATGGTACATACATTGAAACTTTTACCATTTAAGGACAGAGATATCATATATGGCCTATTTGAGCTTAAGGTTAGAGGTAAGCATACCCTGCGTGATTTTATGCGAGAATTAAGCAGATCCGGCACGGTGAAGAAACTTGTGGGACTCAGCATCAGTGAACTTAAGGGAAATGTTTACATAGTGGATCTTTACGAAACGTACAGCGGTATGATACAGGGAAAACTCAGTGACTACAATAGTATCTTTGACTTTGATCTTGTCAAACACGGCGTGGAGGAGAAATACGCAGTCATACCTTCAGAGAACGTGAACGATCTAAAGAACGAGCTGCAATCTCTAGGACACGTTTATGAGTTCAGGGCAAAATACTTCCCGAATTTCTATGAGGTTCTGATGCCCTATTTCAACTTCTCACCAATTGAGATGCAGATCATGCTGGAAGCATATAATCAGGGTTATTATGATATACCGCGGAGAGCAGGAATCAGGGAGATTGCTGAATATTTCGGACTTTCCAAGTCAACCGTTCAGGAATATATAAGAAATGCGGAATCGAAGACCATGACGAGTATGAAGCTATTCAAGCTGATGAACGATCTCAAAAGACTATGACCTTCGCGAACGACTATGCATGAACGCAAACAGCATTTAAAGAGAGGTTATGGATTTGGGGAAGCTGTAATTCTTCTTCAGACAAGAGATGCACAGACATCCCCCAATGGAAATATTTATAGATAGTCTTCCCACATTCCTTTGCATCATCAACGATGACCAAGTGGATGATACTTGAGTGAGATCGAGGTGATCCGAAGCTTTAGCTTAGGAATAGCTCACTTGATATTCCATAGGCACGAAAAATGTATTACAAAAGATATCTGAAATTATAAGGTATTGATCGTGCATGATCAACCTATGAACAGAAATCCTTGAAAATATGGATTCGTCCAATATACAGTTAATGGTCTTTCTATGCTGATGGTGGACGTTTCCGATTATACCTTTTTATGTGTGTTAAAAATAGTTACATGGCGATAACAACGAAGGCATTGATTTGGACCGATATTAAAAAGATGGCCGTTGAGGATAGAGAACCAGAAGATCCAAAACCTGGATTCGTCACGCTGAAGGTGAACTATGCCGGGATATGTGGTTCTGAACTGTCCGCATTCGTTGGTCAGAACGAACTCAGAAAACCTCCATCCATAATGGGTCATGAATTCACAGGCAAAGTCGTCAAGGTAGGATCAGATTCAGATAGATATCTATTAGGAAAAAATGTTGCAGTGAATCCCCTTGTCACCTGTGGAAAATGCAGATACTGCAGAACTGGAAACAGACAGCTTTGTCCAGATAGAAAATTGATAGGTGTCGACTATCCCGGAGGCTTTGAGGAATACGTCAATGTACCGGACTATTCATGCTATGAGATAGTGGAGAAACCTGAGGGATCGCTTGCTGAACCTCTTGCCACCGCGTTCAGAGCAGTATTCCATGCTATGCCTAAGATTGACGATAAAGCTCTCATAATAGGTGCAGGAACAATTGGACTGCTGTCTGCAAAGCTACTGGAGACTTATGGGACTGTTGATCGTGTTGTTGTAGATATCAATGATTACAGGCTTGAACATGCGCTGCACTGGGGGGCCACAAAAGTGATAAACAGCAAAAAAGAGAAGAACATACCCAAGGACTTCGATGTCGTTATAGATGCCGTGGGCACGCAGGATACAAGGATGATGGCCATCAGCTCTGTAGCCCGGGGCGGTCGAGTTGTCTTCGTCGGTCTGCATGAGCCGCAGGCAGCAGTGCCCGTCAATTATATGATAAGAAGCGAGATCGAAACCTACGGTTCATTCTGCTACTCTGATGATAATTTCAGGAGATCAGTCGATCTCATCAACAGAGGTTTTCTGGACATAAACGAGAGATGGTACGATATTAGACCCCTGGAAAAGGGTGAAGATTCCTTCAACGAGGAGCTTTCGCCAGATTCCAGATATTCGAAGATCATACTGAAACCATAGGGATAAACATGAAGGTACTCAACTTCTTATCTGAACATGGTCCTGCGGGAGCGGTCGTCAGAGGCGATGCTATCTATCCATTCAGCGAGATAGCCAAATTAGTGAGTAAATTCACCGATTTCAGTGTAACAGATGATCTCATTGCATCCGATATTGATCTTAACGAGGTGGATAGATCGATAGAAGATCGTATTGATAAATTATCTGGAAAGAATATGAAAGACGTTAAGATCCTGTCTCCAGTATTGAGGCCGAAAAAAATACTTTGTATAGGTGTCAATTATCGAGAACATGCCAAGGAGTCAAAGCAGAATGTAATGGAGTATCCCACCATATTCTCAAAATTTCCAGATAGCGTCATAGGCCCTGGTGAAAATATAAGACCACCAAACGACGTTCGGCAGCTGGATTACGAGGGGGAACTGGTCTTGGTCGTAGGCCGCGAACACAATGAATCAGGGGATCGCATCTTTGGATATACCGTGGGAAACGACGTATCAGCACGCGATCTGCAGTTCAGGACGTCACAATGGCTTCTTGGAAAGGCCCTCCCCACCTTCGCACCCATCGGGCCTCTGATCACTAGTAAAAACGAGCTGGGAAATGCTGGAAATCTTAGAATTCAGACGAAGGTTAATGGCCAGATCAGGCAGGATGGAAATACCGCTGATATGATATTCAATGTTCCGAAGATAATGGATTACTTGTCCAGATATTTCAGACTGGAGCCTGGAGACCTGGTGTTCACAGGAACACCAGAAGGAGTGATCCTCGGAATGCCGGAAGATAAGAGGGTGTGGCTGAAGCATGGAGATGTCATAGAGGTGGACATAACCGGCATAGGAACGCTCATGAACACGGTAGAATAGTCAGGGTCATTCTATCTGAAGCCCATCTATGGATGGATCATAGGCGGGCAATAAATTGCCTATTTTTTCAATTTTCTCGTATGCGGAAAGGCATTCATAGATATCCTCGGCTATTCCGATCGGGATCTTCCTGACGAGATTTTCGGCCTTGAATGACGCATCCGTGAAGACATATTTACCAGAATTCGTGTTTATTATAAATGCTACGGATGATCTGTGATGGCATCCTACAGGAATGGCCCTTATACCCGGAACAAGCTCCACTTCCCCATCATAGAAAATCACATTTTTCCAGCCTGCGCCATAGATGAAATCAAAGATGTTCTTAGGTATGAAGAGATCTCTGTTGTGAAAATATGCAAATGCAGGAGCAGCTATGTCCTTTATCCATCCATCTCTGTATATGAATATCTTTGATTTTCTAAACTCGTTGAGACGGCCGACTGTATAATCCTGGACAGGTGTGAACGCTATGAAGTCTATATCGTCTGGATCGAATCCAGCATTATGCATCACAGATATTGTGTCCAGGGATCTGAACAACGCCCTATCGCCGGCGAACTTTCTCATCTCCTCGTTTCTCAGGCTAAGATCAAGTGGCATTCCTGTATTTATCATGAACGTACGATGATCATTGTATGCCAGCACGACGTGGAATGATAATCGCTCCCAGGTCCAGAAGTCCTTCATCCAGTAAACTTCTGCCCCCGGAACCTCGGATTCGCCAACCTTCAAAACCTTGATTGAATAAACTTCCTCAGAGGTCATATCTTATCCCGAATCCTGCATCCTTTCCAAGCGTGAACCTTGCCTTGACAGGTTTAGGCACATTCACTATATGCTGTTCCATCCAGTCTCTGTATCTTGTCAGATACTCTGCCATGGGCGTGATGGCCTCAGGCTCAGAGGCTATGAAGTGAAGGTTGTATATATTTCCGGCGTGCGGAATGACCTGGGCGCCATAGGACTCAGCCAGTCCAGCTATCTTCTTCATCGGTGTTATTCCACCGACCCAGGTTGCATCAGGCTGCAAAATCGTCACTCCTGCATCCAATAGGCGTTTGAAATCAAATACATGATAATGGTGCTCGCCTGCTGAGATTGGAATTTCCACCTTCCTCGTCAGCCTCGCATAGCCTTCGAAATCATCCGGTAGAAGCGGCTCCTCTATCCATGCAAGTTCATATTTTTCCAGAGCCCTTATCATTTTGTAAGCGAAATTGTAGTTGAGAGACATCCAGAAGTCTCCGGCTAGGTTAACAGAGTATCCAACGACATCCCTTATCACCTTGACAAGCTGCAGGTTCTTTTCCACTGCATATGGATCGGAAGGCGAAGCTATGAATCTCATCTTCATGTCCGTGTATCCCTCTTCGAGATAGCCTCTTGCTTCAGCTTCGAGATTTTCCTCCTTATCTGGATGCAGATGGCTTGCATAGGCCCTTATCTCATGCCTTGTGGAACCGCCGATGAGATTATACACCGGTACACCTATCTCTTTGGCGTAGGCATCGTACATCAGCAGGTTGATAGCGCTTATAGCATGTAACGCAAGACCTGATCGGCCGTTTGGGAGCGTGATCCTGTAAAGGAAATCCCATGCCTTGCTGATCTCTGAGACATCGAAGAGCTTTACATATTTTCTTATGCCGTCGAGATAGTTCCAAACAGGTTCAGTCACGGAGATTATGCTCTCTGTTCCATTCTCCGTCCTCATCTTTACAAAAACTATATTCGTGATCATAGCTGCCTCAGCAGGTGAAACCTCCCCTATCATCTCTTTGTAATAATCGGTTGGCTTTGTATATGGAAATACCTGCTGTGACACCTTTTCTTCTGTTATCTTTTCAATAGAAGCTATCTTGCTCATGATAATAACAAGATCAATCAATAAAATAAGGTTATTACCGTACTTGTCCACGAACGGATCGTTTATCTTATCAATATATGAAGACATGAAGAAGGGAACGCTGAAGATATCATGAAAATGCTGGCAGATCTTAGCTAAAATATATGAGATGATATTCTCCGAATACAAGATTCTAATATACGATCATGAATCATCGCCATATTGGATAAGATTAAAGCCATCAAAGGGAATATGATAATATGATAAATAGAGACATCGCCAGAATCTTCAATGAAATAGCCTACATGATACAGGCCAGCGGCGATCAAAGATCCAGCTTTGAGGCGAATGCTTATCTGAGGGCTGCCAGGTCTCTGGAATCGCTTCAGGACGATATAGAAACAGTATACAGATCTGGCGGAAAAGAAGCGTTGATGAAGATACCTGGCATAGGTAAGGGGATTGCAGACAGAATCGCAGAATACATCGATTCAGGAACCATAAAGAAATATGAGGATCTCAGAAAAAATTATCCAATAGATTTCGAGACTCTGACAAAGATAGAGGGCCTTGGCCCAAAGAGAATTCTGATGCTGTACAGATCGATCGGTGTTAAGGATCTGAACGATCTGAAGAAGGCTATCGAAGATCATAGAATACGGGATCTCCCCGGATTTGGTGAGAAAAGTGAAGAAATCTTGTCCCAAAGTCTGAAGATCTATGAATCCTCAGCTGGCAGGATACCGTTACCCTTAGGATATGCTAGAGCCGTTGAGATAAGAGATTATCTGATCCAGACAGGGCTTGCGGAGAGGGTAGAGATTGCCGGTTCAACAAGAAGAATGAAGGACACGCTGGGAGATATTGATATATTAGCCGTCACGGAAAAACCCTTGCAGATGATGGATGCATTCACATCAATGCCCAAAGTAAAATCCGTGATCGCAAAGGGAGAAAAGAAATCCACCGTTGCATTGGATATTGGAACAACTTGCGATCTGCGCATCATATCTAGGGAGAGTTTCGGCGCCGCACTACAGTATTTCACGGGAAGCAAGGATCACAACATAAGGATGAGGAAGATCGCCATAGATCATGGAATGAAGCTCAATGAGTATGGTTTATTCAGGGATCAGGAAAATGTTGCGGCTGGACATGATGAAGATTACATATACAGGACGCTTGGCCTATCCTACATAGATCCAGAGTTACGGGAAGATAGGGGTGAGCTTGAGGCTGCCCAGATGGGCAAGTTACCAGATATAGTAAAATACGATTCTCTAAATGCTGATATGTGCGTGAAATTCGATGTATCCAGAGCTCATGATGAGATGAAGAAATACGGATACGGTTATATTTTAGCCTATGATGGATCAGAAGATGCGCATGGGGTTTTCAGGATCAGAGCATATACATTGAATGGAAATTATTCAGTGCAGAAAACCGAAACCACATTCAGATGCATCGATGCATCATCGTTCAAGGATGATGTTGATAGCCTTGTTAAATACATAAAGGATGAAAAAGTTCGTTTTCTGACCAATTTGGATGCTATTGGCACACCTGGTGAGGAAAAGGTGTCGAAGATAATAGGAGCATGCACAGCATCCAGATGTTCTATAATGATCGATTCTAAATCGATGAGGCCATCAAGTGATTTCCTGTTTTCATTGAGGAAAAACGACGTACGCATTGCTATAGCTTCTTTTGCGGGGAATCCAGATGAACTTTCCTATATACGCTTTGGTATAGGTATTACAAGACGCGCCTGGATATCAGCAGATAGGATAGACAATTTGCTATCTGTGGAAAAACTTGTATAAAACTGAAGATCCTGATCAAACTAGCCCATGGAAAGACAAGGACAGAAAATACAGTTTATTTTTCTTTATAAAATCTTAAATATTATAAATTAATTATTAAGTATGGAACCTTTCTATTTTAAATCGTATGATCGCTTAATTGGCATAGCGTGCGATGAGAAGAGTCTTCTTTATGAAATGAAATGTCTGAATCAATACGATGGCGCCGCCCTGTATTATCATCTGAAGGAAGGCCATATAGCGACGTGGCTGGAATATATAGGGAGGAGGGATCTCGCTGACGCTATAAGATTCTCTGAAAGCGTAGAGGGAGCGATATCAACGCTGGAACGCATGATCGAATCCAAGGGAGTGCATCCGCACAGGGGTAGGCCTAAGGGATCCGGCGGTGGCCGCGGCAAGGGGAGAGCAAAGAAAGAGGAGCCTGAAGGATGGAGCAATGAAGGCGGCAGAAATGTAGAATAAACGCAAAAAAGTGAATGCGGACATTCTATCTTCTTGCCCACTCCCTGTCTATAATGTAGGTATCAAGCAGTTCTGATATATATCTTTTTAAAAAGGATGTACCATTTACTATCTTGGATTTCCCCCTCTCTCTGCCTCTGAATTGATAGCCGATATCGCACACACGACTCTTTCTATTTTCAGCGAGGATTATGAGCAGTATCTTTGCCCCCATGTCTGTGAGTCGAAATCTGTTTCTGTGGTTGAAGTCATGGTTAAGAGACATCCTGAAACCGAATAGCCCGGACATAGGGTCCGTTGTAAGCCTCGAGGACGGTAAGATCGCGTATGCCATGTACTGCGCACCTATGGACAGTATTGCCCTGTAGCTGTTCCTGTCTCCAGCCGATCCGCCATCCGTATACCTGCTTCCCACAACTATATCGCACCCTTGCTGGAGCCTATCAATTATCCTGGAAATGACCTCCGGCGGATGCTGCAGATCAGCATCCATGACTATGCAGTATTCCCCATTCGCTCTATCTATACCCATCTTCAACGAACCTAGCATCCCAACCCTGGTTGCATTCTCTATAACCCTGAGATGTTCGTCATTTGCCATCCTCTTCGCCAGATATTCCTTCGTACCGTCTCTGCTGTTATCGTCGACGATTATTATCTCAAAGGTATATCCGGCAAGCTGTTTTTCAACTTCGTCCAGAAATATCTCTATGTTATCCATTTCGTTAAGAGTTGCAGCCACTACGCTGATCTGAAGGCTCAAATGAACTACCTTATGAGATTATATTTAGAGAATACTTTAATTTTTCACGTGTGGATAAAATAATTAACCATCAAATAATGCCCAGATGTATCGGTGCTTCACATGGTTGACTACGATGGTGCTGATCTCGATCCCGCGAATTCTATGATAGTGCTGATGAACGCAACACTGGATAACTTCAAGCAGATATTCAGCAAGCTTGAGTTCATTACCTCTATGAATTTCATAATTTCTGCTGCCAAGAGATACGGGATACCGATGTTGGCCATTGAGAGAAAATTCCGGCAGTCACGTTTGTCGTCGTACATAAGCAGAAAGTACAGTCAGAAGCTCATAAGCCTCATGTCCCCATCGAGCTACGACGATGATTACATAAGACAGTTCAACGATCTTGGCCTGATCCAGGGCATAGAGGTGTACAATGAGGACATATTCTCAAGCGAGGACGTGGCCAGAATCATAACAGAATCGGGAAAGACGACGATCGTCTTCACCGGCTTCTTCACCGAATCTGATATATACATATCAGCCATGGAATCGCTTCTTCACGACTATTACACATTCGTGGTTTCCGACGCAACGTCCACCATATCAGAGAGAACCTATTTCGAGGCCCTGGATCTGCTGTCCCAGCATGTAGAGGTGATAGACTCCAGGGATCTGATGAGGTACTGGGAGGTGATATAAATGGATTCTCGTATACTGTTCATCGGCGGTGTACCTGGCGTAGGAAAGACGAGCATATCAGGATCGATCGCAAGGGAATTCGGTATAAACATAATGCTGTCCGGCGACTACCTCCGCGAATTCGTGAGGCCTCTCATGAAAAGCGAACAGCTCATACAGAAGAGCGTTTACGACGCCTGGCAGCCCTATGGAACGATGTCTCAGGAGAACATAATAAGGGGATACAGGGATCAGGCTGGGCTGATGATGACAGGTATAGAATGGATGCTTCGCAGAGCCATATCCAACGGTGAGGATCTGATAGTTGAATCACTTTATTTTTTGCCAGAGATGATCCCCGCCGATGTTATGGATGGAATACGTATGATATACCTGTACATAGAAGATGAGGAAACCCACAGGAAGAGACTTGTGGAACGTATAAATTACACACACAGAAATTCACCCGGAACGAGACTGGCCTCGCACCTTTACGAATACAGAACCATAATGAGATACAGCATCGAAAAGTCGTCCGGATATCCGGTCTATATGGTGGATACGTCAAACTATCAGGCTGCAAAGGAAGAGATAATAAAGAAATTGAAGGAAGATGGCTTCTGATATCCCGAACTATGTGATCGTTGATACAAACGTCCTCATATACGCTGTGCAGAAGAAGATAAGGCTTGAAGATGCCGTGTTGGAAATACCGGGCATAAGCACTATGGTCATACCATCATGTGTCATGGCTGAATTATACGGTCTGTCCAGAAGAAACGTGGATGCAAAGGTTGCTTATGAATACTGCAAGAGGTTTAGAATAATCGAAGCTCCGGGCAAGGGAGACGAGTGCATAATATCCGCAGCGAAGCAGACCGGCGCTATGGTCATAACAAATGATAAAGAACTGGCTCAACGTTTGATTAGATCTGGCCTGAGAGCAGGAATGCTGTCAGGGAAAAAGATAATTTTTTGATATTTTACAGATCTATTGGTTTCTCTATCTCCGGTATTATTACGTATGTGCCTATAGTCGCGGCAAGGTTCTTGAATCTGATCGGATCGGCTTTGATCACATCGAACGTATTGTAATGCATTGGTATGGCTATGGGTGATCTTAGCATCTTAAGGGCCTCCACAGCCCCATCAACGTCCATGGTGTAGTGGCCACCTATGGGTAACAGCGATATCTCCGGCCTATCTACTGAACCTATGATCTCCATATCCTTGAAGTATCCAGTGTCTCCAGCATGATATATGCGTCTGCCCATATCGATCACGTAGCCCACTGGATTTCCTGCATATCTACCATCATAGCTGGATGAATGCGTTGCTATCGTTGCCTTCACCGAAATTCCATCGAAGTCCACTGTCCCACCAGGATTGATATCTATGGTTTTGACGCCGGACTCCTTGAATATCTCAGACAGTTCGAACACGCTCAGTATTGGTGAACCTGTTCTCTTGGCTATGGCAACAGCGTCGGCCGCGTGATCATAATGGCCATGCGTTACGAGTATGAGATCTGGATTGAGATCCTCCAACTTGACCTTTGCCACGGGGTTGTCCTTTATGAACGGATCTATCAGAACATTCTTCTTCCCCTCTATAGAGAAGCATGCATGTCCATGCCAGGTTATCTTCACGGTCATAGTATTGCATGCGATCAAGATTTAAAATCCTTTTCCGCCACGGTTCAATATATTAAGATACTGCGGTATACCTGGAGGCAAAAATGCTGTCATATTGTCCATGATATTACCTAATAATTTATATGATGATTCAAAATCAACCCACGTATGAAACAATCAATTATAGGCAGGAACGTGGTTGACGATATTTCCTTCGGGGCCATCGTCAAGATAAGGGATCAGCTTCTTGAGATGCAGAGGAACGGTAAGAAGGTCTACAGGCTGGAATCCGGAGATCCGTCTTTTTCCCTTCCGCCCCATGTCAAGGAAGCCATAAAACGGGCCATAGAGAACAACAAAACTCATTATACTGATTCCACTGGAATACCAGAACTGCGAAGGGCCATTGCTGAGAAACTAGTAAGGAAGAACGGCATTAAGAATGCGACACCTGAAAATGTCATAGTCTCCAACGGCGGAATGAATGCCCTCTACGTAACGTTCAGATCACTCATCAGTCCAGGCGACGAGGTCATCATCCCGGATCCTATGTGGACTGAGATAGCTGAGATAATAAAGCTCGCTGAAGGCGTTCCGGTGAGGGTTCCTGTTGAGAACTATACCGAGAATCTGCTGAAGTACGAGGATGACGAAAAGATCAAGGCTGTATTCATAAACAGCCCGCACAACCCCACAGGTCTGGTATTCACACCCAAGCAGATCGACGATATCATATCATTCGCTGAGTCCAAGGGGATATTCATCGTTAGTGATGAGGCCTATGAGGACGTGATATTTGACGGAAGAAAGCATGTGAGCCCTGCATCAAAGTACGATGACACCATATCTCTCTTCTCCATGTCAAAGACGTACGCAATGAGTGGCCTCAGAATAGGTTATGCACACACAAACAACGATCTGCTATACGAGAGGATGAAGAAGCTGCTTAGATGCACGATCAACGGTGTAAACTCGGCAACTCAATACGGCGCCGTTGCGGCTCTGACAGGACCGCAGGAGTTTGTTGGCCAGATGAGGGATGAGTATCAGAAGCGTCGCGATATCATATACAATGCGGTGCTGAAATCACCATATCTCGAACCCATAAAACCAGGCGGAACCTTCTACCTGTGGTGCAGGATAAAGAAGTTTCCAGAGGGTGTCAAAGATTCATGGGATATGACCTACTATCTCCTGGATAAGACAGGCGTGGGATCGTCTCCTGGCCCCGTCTTTGGACCTGCAGGAGAGGGATACATAAGATTCGCATTCAGTGCTGATACAGAACAGATAAAAGAAGCATCGGAACTTCTGGAGAAGTTCCATTGATATTATTTTTCAAAAAAATCAGACAATTATCTTGTCCTTGAAGGTCTCGAATGGATCCAGTATGGGCCTTCCATCCGGCGTCTTGACATCCTGCGCTGCTGGGGGGACATTTTCGTAGTTGTCAACGTACTGCTTCAGTCTCTCTGTGAACGGTGGGATCTTCTTATTCACATAGAAGATACCGATGGGTATGCGATCGCCCCATTCGAAGGATTTCTCTATGGCTCTGTTGTACTTCTCTTCGGCCTTTGGATCGTTCTCTGTGACGACCGGATCCCATGTCTTGTCGTCGTCAAGTTTGTATACCCTCTTCTTGTACCAGTCCATCGTGTTTATGTTGTTGTAGGTTGGGCAGGGCTGCAGAATGTCGATAAAAGCAGATCCAGGAAACATCACGGCCTGCTTTATTATATTCTTCAGGTGCGCGATCTCAAAGCTGAATCCGCGGGCAACAAACGAGTATCCAGTTGAAATGGCCAGCATGATCGGGTTAATAGCATCGTATATGTTCGGCCTTGCTAGGCTCTTCGTCTGAACGCCAAGCTTCAATGTGGGTGCGGCCTGCCCCTTCGTCAGACCGTATACGGCGTTATCGTACATCAGAACCGTTATTCCGCTGTTCCTCCTTCCTTCAGCAACCAGATGGCCCGCTCCGATGCTCATCAGATCGCCATCACCACCCGTTACAATGACCTTCAGCTTGGGATTCGTCAGCTTAACACCCACGGCAACAGGTATTGCCCTGCCATGGAGCGTGTGTGCACCAGCTGCGTTGACGTAATGCGGTGTCTTTCCAGAGCATCCTATACCGGATATCACAGCAACATCGTGAGCGCCCAGATTCAATTCCTGCAGTGCCGATGTCAATGCGGTCAATATACCAAAATCTCCGCATCCCGGGCACCAATCAACCGTTATATCATTTCTAAAATTATGAACCATCTTCAAGCACCACCATCAAACTTTCCTTATTCAATATCTCCTTTGCAGACTTCAGGATCTCATCCTCCGTCATATGCCTGCCATTGTACTTCAGTATCTTGTTCTTGATATCGATGCCAGTGTAGAGTTTGATCATCTGTGCTGCCTGAGCAGTGTAATTGCTCTCCACATCGATAACAAGTCTTGCCTTGCTTATAACATCCTTAACAAATTCAGCTGGGAATGGCGAGAACATCTTGAGGTAGAGGAGATTGGCAGAGATACCCTCTTCCTTCAGATCTTCGATAACATCGAGTATCGGCCCCTTCTGGCTTCCCCATGTGATGAACGTTACATCGGCTTCCTTATCACCTATGAGGATCGCCTTTTCCTCAAGCGGGATCTCCTTGTCCGCCGTTTCCAGCTTCTTGAATCTCTTCTCCATCATCCTGTCTCTGATGTCCGAATCTTCGGTGACATGTCCAAGTTCGTCGTGTTCATCTCCGGTCATCCAGAATATGTTTCTCCCCATGGTTGTGTATGGAGAAACGCCGTTTTCCGTATTGAGATCGTAACGCTTGACATCGTCACCCTCCTTTGCGAGTTTTACCGTTTCTATCTTTATATTGTCAAGGTCAATCTTTGATATCAGATCCAGCGTATTGGCCAGATTCTTATCTATAAGGTGTATGACCGGGAGCTGATATTTTGCTGCATAGTTCAGGGCCTTTGCAGCGTCGTATATGCATTCATCAACCGTTCCCGAGGAGAACACTATCCTCGGATATTCGCCATGTCCAGCGTTCAGAGCAAAGAGCAGATCGGATTGGCCGTTCCTAGTCGGAAGACCTGTGCTCGGCCCGCCCCTCTCATAGAATGTGACGACTAGCGGTACCTCATCCATACCGGCGAATGACAGACCCTCAGCCATCAGTGAAAAACCAGGGCCGCTGGTTGCAGTCGCCGATCTCACGCCCGTGAGCGCACCGCCTATGGCCATGTTTATCGCGGATAGCTCATCTTCTGTCTGAACTATGACAACACCGCCCTTCTTAAGATTCTTAGCCTCGTTTGCCAGCCACTTTATATTCTGATGTTCCTCTATCGTTGTACTCTCATCGCTTGCAGGCGTTATCGGGTAGTATGTCTGAAATCTTAACCCACCCAGAAGTTTGCCCAGTGCGGATGCATCATTCCCGGTGAGCAACAGCTTCCTCGGTGTAGGCAAGGCGGGCAGTGTCTTACCCGCAACCTTGCTGTCCTGAGCGAACTTGTAAGAAGCATCAACCACCTTTACATTTTCCTCGATAACCTGCTGCTTGCCCTTGAATATGTAGGATATCGCATCATCAGCGAATTTTCTGTCTATTCCTATTATGGCCAGTGTTATGGCTGCTCCAATGGTGTTGTAATATCTGCTCGGAGTTCCATCCGGAACTGCCTGGGTTGCAATATCAGAGAATGGTATGGGTAGCAAATGCGCACCACGCTTCTTCATGTATTCCAGAGCCCCCCTTATGGTGGTCTCGAATCCATTCTCCGTGAGTATTCTCCTGATCTTGGCAGAGGTATCTCTCATTATCATTCTAGCAGCCTGCAGATCGTAATCTTCGGTTGTCTTATCATAGAGAACGGTAGACACCTCAGATACGTCATCTAGGTGCTCGAATATCGTGTCAGGATCAAGTGCGACAAAAATATTCACAGGGTACTTTAGAGACCTCGGCTGCTTTTCCATCACCCTCATATGGGTATAACTGTGGCGCCCCTTTATATTTGAGTGGTATTCTCTAACGCTGAGAACACCGTATCCAGAAGTTGCAACTGCTTTTCCAACAAGGTTAGCGGCTGTATCTATACCGCCTCCTTGCGGACCGCCTATGAGTATATTGAAATCCATATTTACTCAACTATGGTTATTACCTTCGTATTAAAATATGTTTTTGATCGCTCCTGGAGAAAGAAAATGAAAACTTAAAAACGAAAAACATTATGAAATTTACTGTATTCGAATATATCCGGAACATATAGATGTACCATCAAACGCTACATATATCTCCACATACATCATAAATATACACCCATATGAAGGATCCATCGGAGACATATTTGCCACAGCATTTATGATGATCAATTCAAAACGATGATTCTTCTTACGAAACCATTGAACCTTAGGACCATCTGTTCCAAGGATATGATGAACGCGGTAACAATATATCGGAGAAAGAAAATTTCATGGATGAGATAAAAATATATGGGCAGATATACTTCCTCATCAATGGAAACCAGATCTGAAAAGAGGGCCTTTCTTATTGGAAGGTTTCAGCCATTTCACAAGGGACATCTTGAGATAGTTAAGCGCATATTAAGTGAGAACGATTCCATTATTATAGGTATAGGTTCGGCGCAGTATTCGCACACGGTGATCAATCCATTCACCGCAGGAGAGCGCCATCTGATGATATCCAGAACGCTCGAAAAGGAGCATATTTACAATTATTACCTGGTACCCATAGAGGATGTGAATGCCAACTCTCTTTGGGTCTCTCATGTCGAGGCACTTACTCCAAAATTCGACATAGTCTATACCAATAACCCGCTGGTGAGAAGACTCTTCATGGAGAGAAGATATGAGGTACGTTCGCTGCCGATGGTGAACAGAAAGGAGTGGACAGGCACAAAGATAAGGGAAAAGATGATCGCAGGCCAACCCTGGGAAGAGGATGTTCCTGATCCGGTTGTTGAGGTGATCCACGAGATAGACGGCATCTCAAGGATAAGGCAGCTTTCCACGACGGACGAGGACATCACGCAGTGATATTTATTCCTTATGCCGTATTTTGATGTTTTTCTTTCATGATCATCTCCATTTTTAAGGAATCCATATATCTTGAACATGAGTGAATATAGCACTATATCATATAAGGAATAAAATTAATATTTCCCTACCTCTGATCGCATGATGGAAGCGAATTCAAATGCAAAGGCAACAAAGGTGCCAGGAAGGTCTGTAATAACCTCGCTCTCCGCGATGGGATATTTTCTTGATGGTTACGACCTCAGCGTGATATCCGTTTTCACGCTGGTTCTGGTGACCTACAAGATCTTCAGGTACACGGCGTTCACAGAGTCGTTTGTCACTGGATCTGCTCTGCTGGGAGCTTTTGTCGGTGCGGTGCTATTTGGGCACTATGCAGACAGGATCGGCAGAAGGTACCTGTACATATTCGATCTGATATTTTTCGCGATCTTTGCAATTCTGACGGCTCTCGCCACGAATATATATGAGATGATCGCGTTCAGGTTCTTTGTCGGTCTAGGTGTTGGTGCGGATTATGCCCTCAGCCCTGTCTACACAACAGAGATGTATCCCAACAGACAGAGAGGCGGAGGCTATGGCTGGGTCTGGACTTTCTGGAGCCTAGGCGCAGCCACGGCATTCATAATCGGATACGCCTTCTATCTTGTCGATCCGTTGACAGGATGGCGCTGGACGCTTGGTCTTGGTGCGATCCCTGCCATCATAGTTGTGGTCATGAGGATGAAAATGCCAGAATCCATAAGATGGAAGGCTGCGGATAAGAGCGTATCTGAACAGGAAATAAGAGACGTTGCAGACAGCATCGGCATTAAGAAGGAGGAGATGGACAGCATACTGGCGGAGAGGAATAGGGAATCCAGAATCAGATCAGGTTCGCTGAGATCTCTCTTCAAGGGTGAATACGGCAAAAGAACGTTGATAGTCTGGATTCAGTGGATCCTGTATGACATAGCCGGATACGGCATAGGTCTGTACTCTCCACTCATCCTGAAGGAACTGGGCGTCGTTGGTTCCTATACGCTCCTCTATTCATTCGTATTCTACATGCCCATAGGCTTCATGGGCGCGTTCGGCGCAGTCATGCTGAATGACCGTGTGGGAAGAAGGCCGCTGCAGATACTCGGCTTCGGATCCATGGCTCTTGCCATGCTGCTGTTCTTCTTCGCCGCGAGCGGAAGAGGACAGATATTCCTGGCCATAGGCATACTCGCGTTCATAATAGACTATGCACTTGGAAACCTTGGACCTGGAAATACCATGGGCCTCTATGCCATAGAACTGCTTCCGACCAAGCTGAGGAGCTCGTCCATGGGCAGCGCCACGGGTATCACAAGGATAGTTTCGTTCCTCTCGGCGTTCCTCTTTCCATATCTGTCAAAATCGACCGTTCTTGGAAAGGAGGGTTTCTTCTTTGTCCTCTTTGTGGTGATGCTGCTGGCACTGTTCTTCACCATATTCTTCACACCTGAAACCAAGGGTCTCAGCCTTGAGGAGATAACCGTAGCAAAGTACAGACACGAAGGATGGAAACCGGTACTTGCACTTGACGATTCTAAAAAATAATAAATCATTTTTTTAAATATACATAAAATTTAAATTCATCATCGTTCGCAAAATAGATAGGTGTATAGATTTTCAATCTCAATATTTTCAGCAAAAATGATTCTGATTTTACAGAGAGGATCACCACATTCCTCTGGCCTTCATTGCGTCAGCTACCTTCTTGACTGATACAACATACGCCGCCGTCCTAGGATTCACCTTATAGCGATCCATAGCATCAAAGACATCGTGCGCAGCCTTGGTCATCTTCTGATCAAGCTTCTTATATACGTCATCGGCGGTCCAATATTCACCATAGTTGTTCTGAACCCACTCAAAGTACGACACTGTGACACCACCTGAGTTTGACAGGAAATCTGGAAGATCGAGTATTCCGCGCTTGAAGAGGATCTCATCAGCTTCAGGTGTTGTTGGTCCATTTGCCAGCTCAAGAACGATCTTTGCCCTTATCTTGTCCGCATTTTTTCCGGTTATCTGCTCCTCTATGGCGGCAGGTATGAGAACATCCACATCTGATTCCAGTAGTTCTTCATTCGTGATCGGAGTGGATCCAGGAAAACCGACGACCGATCCTGTCTTCCTCTTGTGATCGAGCAGAGAACTGTAATCTATGCCATCCTTCTTGAATATTCCGCCCTTCGTGTCGGATACGGCCACGACCTTTGCACCGAACATCTCCTGAACAAACTTGACCGCGAACTGCCCTGCGTTCCCGAAGCCCTGAACGGCTACGCGCGCCTTTGAAAGATCGAGACCGATCCTCTTTGCACCCTCCCTGAGAACGAACATTCCACCCTTTGCGGTGGAGTCTCCACGGCCTTCGGATCCTCCAACCTCGAGAGGTTTTCCGGTTATTACGTTTGGAGCACTATGCCTCACTATATTTTCGTATTCATCCATCATCCATGCCATGATCTGTGGATTCGTATAGACATCAGGTGCTGGTACATCGACATCTGGTCCTATGAAATCAGCGATTGCCCTTATATAGCCACGGCTGAGCCTCTCCAGCTCACCCTGACTCATGGATTTGGGATCGCAGATCACTCCACCCTTGGCACCTCCAAAAGGTATGTCAACTATAGCGCATTTCCATGTCATCCATGCGGCAAGAGCCTTTACCGTTGAAAGGGTCTCCTCCGGATGATACCTTATACCACCCTTGCCAGGGCCTCTGGCGGTATTGTATCTGACCCTGAAGCCAGTGAATACCTTTACCTTACCGTCATCCATCTTTACAGGTATGCTCACCTGAAGGATCTTCTCAGGCTGCCTCAGTATCTCCAGAGCCTGCTCATCCAGTTTCAAAACCGCGGCGGCTTTCTCAAGCTGCTGCAAGGCCATCTCAAAAGGATCCATGCTTTCCGGCATATATGTCACCTTATTTTTAAATACTTAAATACATGTAGATATGCATTAATAATATATGAAATTACTTATCTTGGTATTATGAATCATGAAATATATATGACCGGTTTGCCGGGAAGTGCAATTTTTCCGTTTATGACATCACCTCTCTGTATCCTTATGGGACAGCCTATTTCTTTGGATATGTAAACCTGATTCCTCTGAAGGACGTCGTACTCGTCGAAACCGTAGATCATTATGTCCTTTCTGCGCTTCACCAGGTACTGCATGTATTTCTTGGACTGCCCTGAAACCGAATTGTTGAGAAATTCCTGGGCGGCTCTCATGACATCGTCATTCGCGACCGTTATCTCAACAGACCTTGGCTCCATGCCGGTGACCTGAACTATATTTTTGATGTCCTGCAGTACCCTCTCAACATAATCCATGGCATTATACATCTGATCGCATGTCATTGCGAATTTCCTGACCATGCGTTCGTATCTGTCCATGAAGTTCTCTTGGAACGGATCCACGGACACGTATGTATCCGATACATACATGTGCCAGTATTCCTCCGCATGATGTGGTATTACCGGCATGAGAGACCTGATCCAGTCAGCGAGTACCGGTGTAATAGCTCTGTTCACATCTCCGCCTCTGGATGCAAGATATTTCAAATCGTTCAGAACCCCGTAGAATATGTTGATGTATGCATCCCTTATCTGATATTTATCCATGCTCTCGAAGAACTGCTTAAGCCTCACTGCGAACCTGGCTACGAACCATGCCTCATAGAAGTTCAGATCAGATTCGTCAGCCTTGAATTTTGAAAGTAAATCCTTGAATTCATTGAATCTCCTGGTTATGCCTGCCAGATCCGTTTCATTCCAGTCCATCGTGGACGATATATCCGCCTGGACTGCCACATAAAGCCTATATATATCGGCTGAATATTTTTTCGTAATTTCCAGAAGCGATATGACGTTGCCCTTGCTCTTGGATATCTTAGCACCGTTTGAAACCACAAGACCAGATATTATGAGTCCTGCAGGCCATCTTTCCTTGGGAAATATGGCGGCATGGTTGAGAACATAGAAAGAGAGGTGATTGGATATGTGCGGAATGGCTGTGAGTCTTATATCGACAGGATACCAATAATTGAACTGCTTCTTGGCCTCTTCTTCTTTGTCGTTCAACGGAGATCCTTCCAGAAATATTCTTGTCATGACCTCATCGTTCAGGTCGCCTTTGATGTATAGATCCCTCAGCTGCAGAGAATTCGTGTAAACAGCCGGGTATATAGTTGAATCGGACAGAGATTCAATCACCCACCTGTCATCAAAAGGCAGTTTTGTTCCAAGCCCTCTTCTTCTTGCGCAGGGACGCTCACGCAGCCAGTCGATCGCATCGTTCATTACGCTCCTGTATACTTCCGGATGCATGACCATGGAATTTATCATGCTGTGGCCTAGATCCTTGAGCCATGTCTGAGAATAATCCAGAAACCACTGATCTGGAAGCACCGCTACGATGACCTTCGATCCAGATCTAGTCACCGCATGCCTTGACGTCTCGTAGAATATGAACGCATTTCCATCATCGATTAGATCCTTTTTCACAGCTTCTCTGGCCTCCCGTACGGGCATACCTGTATACTTTCCTGAATCGATCAGCTTACCATAATAGAACTCATTCCTGTACAGATCCCTCGTTGCCTCCTCACGCCCTTCATCTGAATTCAAATCATATTTAGCCTCTATATCCGCCATTTTGATGGGCGCTTCTATTATGACTGGGAATTCATGCCCCCTCTTCTTTTTATAATAAACGTAATCATATACTGAATGTGACGGAACGGAGTACACTATACCCGTACCATCATCTGGATCCACAAAATCGGCCTGATACACCTTGACCTGCTTCTTTGTCGGCGTCTCATAGGTGTATTTCTGTATCGTAGCTGTGCTGATCTCTCCCAGCAGAACGACATCATCCCTCTGGAATTTCAGCTTAGTAAAGCAATTCTCGGAGACGACAGCCTCACGACCTGCTATACGGATCTTAACATATCTTGCATTCGGATTGATCCACAGGTTTGTTATTCCGTATATGGTTTCCGGCCTCAACGAGGCAGCGATCAGATCGAAGGATCTTCCGTGAAAGAATATCGCTGTGTATTCCTCTATCGTGACTTTGTCGGTATCTCCATCCTTTATATCGTCCTCGCCAACCGCATTGTCATCATCCAGGCTGTAAAGTATTGGATATTTTCCCTGCTTTACCAGGCCCTTATCGTTCAGTCTTCTGAACTGCCATTGCACAAACTTCTGATAGAATTCATCAGCGGATGTGAAACGCCTCGTCCAGTCGATGGAGTATCCGAGCCGTTTGAAATCATTAATTATGGCATTGGAAAAGTAATCTGCGATATTCTTTGGATCCTTGAAACTCTCGATTATAGAATCTACATCCTTTTCTCCATATTCCTGAAGATACGATCTGTAGAGATCGATAGTGGCCCTGTCGCCTGCCCTTATCCTTTCGGAAAAGGCTAGTATCGGCGTACCACTCTGGTGGAATCCCATGGGAAACAGCACATTATAATTTCTGGATCTCTTGTATCTAGCTATGATGTCTCCAAGCGTATATGTCCTGCCATGCCCAACATGAAGCGATCCATTGGTATATGGCCACGGTACCGTTATCATGAACTTCTTCCGTTCATCTATCTTTGGGACAAATATTCCGTCCCTTTCCCAGGCATTCTGCCACTTCGTCTCTATGTCCATGGTGATCACTCCACTATCAGAACGGCGGCTGCCACCACGGTGGTCCACTCACCCGGTTCGAGAACAACAGCAGTGGATGATATTGAACCGGTCGTGAGTATCTTATCCTCCAGCACATATTCCTCCTTCTGCTTATCATAGGCAAGCTGTGCCGACGATCCTATGGTTGATGCAAGCATCTCGGCCGCAAGCTTCTCGGCAAATGATCCGGCCGCTTTCTCCGTCTCTCCGAAACTGTGGTGCTCACTGAGATATCCCCATTTGCTCCTGTCACGAGGTATTGCATATCCTATAGCAGCGGATATCATCCTGTTCAGCTCATTCGACGTGTTTCTTGCCAGCACTGTGAACAGTATCTGACCTGGATTCAATTTTTTCAGCCCCTCTTCCCTGGTTATCATCTGCGCATGTGGTGGAAAGATGGAACTGATGCTGGACAGGTTATAAGGGGCTATACCTGCATCTCTAAGAGCTGCCTCGAATGAAACAAGCTGTGTTTCTCCCCTCCCCACGCCTCTCGTGAAGAAGATATGCGTCGGCACAAATCCTGACATAGAAAACCGATATTCTGCGTTCTTATATTACTTTTGATCGACATTTCATCCACAGCGATTGCAAATTTTTCAGCCATCATCTCGAAGGATAGATGACGGGATGCCGCTATCCGGCAAAGTATATATATTATATAAAACTTATTTAAATATGAAAATACTGGTAGTGGTACCGGAATTTCTTCCGTTGGATCAGATAAAAGCTGCCGTCTCAACGATATCCTCCGATCTTGATGTACGCAATGACACTAACTTCGAAAGAAGTGATGCAGAAATTCTCATCGTCACGACGTTCACCCCCGTAAACGCCGAACTTTTGAAAAAAATGCCAAGATTGAGATTCGTTCAGGTTGCGAGTATAGGATATGACAACGTAGATCTAAACGCCATGAAAGGAAACGGAATAATCGTTTCGAATATACCAACGGCTAGCGCTGACAGCGTTGCTGAGCATGCGCTCTCCATGGTACTGTCTTTGCTGAAGGATCAGAGATTTCTGGATTCGGAGATCCGGTCTGGCCGGTGGCCAAAGATAACGAGATCGACGGATCTTATGGGCAAGACGTTTGGCATCGTTGGAATGGGATCCATAGGCCGTGCGCTGGCATCCAGGCTTCTGCCGTTCAAAACAGCCATCATCTATTATGATATTAAGAGGATGAGCGAGGCTGAGGAGGAGGAATACGGTGCAACGTATGTCGATCTGAACAGATTGCTTTCCGATGCAGATATCGTTTCCGTTCATGTGCCACTTACCGAAACAACGAGACATCTCTTCAACAAGAGCAAATTCGATCTTATGAAGGACGGATCAATATTCATAAATACTTCAAGAGGTGAGGTCGTTGTGGAGAAGGACCTCATTGAGGCTATAAAGAAGAAAGGCTTAAGGGCGGGTCTTGACGTTTTCGAGACGGAACCGCCTGATCCCAAATCTGAACTTCTGAAGCTTGACAACACCATACTCTCACCGCACATAGCTGGCGTGACCATTGAAAGCCAGATGCGTTTCTTCAAGGAAACCATCGCAAACGTCATGCGCTACATGCAGGGATATGAACCAAACTTCAGGGTGGCCTGAATGAAGGGATACAAAATATTCGGGAATGTTCTCAGAGATTTGAAACTCTCACCGGTTCTGGGTAATCCTGGAACGACTGAACTACCCATGCTGAGAGACATCTCAAACTATGTGCTCACGCTTCATGACGGAATCGCGGTGGGCATGGCTGATGGGATCGCCCTTTGGACAAGGAAGCCTGTCCTCGTTAACCTGCACACAGATCTTGGATTGGGAAATGCCATGGCCTTTCTGATGACCGCAGCAAGGAACCACTCCCCCCTTATAGTCACAGCAGGACAGCAGGATCAGAGACATCTGGCCTACGAACCGCTTCTCTCCGGAAATCTGACGGAGATGGCCGATAACTTCGCAAAATACAGGACAGAGGTGAGAAAACCAGATGACATAGCCTATGAGATCAGAAAGGCCTATCAGATAGCTGAAGAACCGCCGAGGAGCCCTGTATTCCTTTCATTTCCCATGGACGTCATGGAGGCGGAAGGATCATACGTATACGAAGATGTCGCGAGATCGACTCACAATGTAATGGACGAAGACGATGTAATAGCGGTGGCAAACGCCATAAATGATGCCAAGAATCCTGCCGTGATCTTTGGATCTGAGATCGATGAATTCGATGCCTTCTCAGAAGCCATGGCCTTTGCGGAGAAACTTGGTTGTCCTGTCTATTCGGAGCCGTTGGGAAACAGATCGAGTTATCCCTCAGATGATCCGCATTACGCGGGAGAACTTTATCCTGCAGCAGCTCTTGTGGATCTGGATCTGATGCAGTACGATCTCCTTCTCTTTATAGGATCCGATCTCACGCTGTATCCTTATACTACGGATCTAATACTGCCCGGTAAGAGGAAGATAGTCATAGGCCTCAACAACAGACGAATGATAGGTGAAACGTATCGGGCGAATCCAAAGATATTCCTTGCGAGAATACTGGATCTTGTGCACAGAAAGTGCAATTTCAGACGTAGCAGGGACTATATGAAGCTCACGGACGCAGTCAGGGATAAAAAGAAGATGGGGCAGAAATACGTCTCATACAGGATATCGAAGTATTTCAGTGATTTTACCATGGTGGATGAAGCAATATCTGTTTCAGAAACACTCAGACATTACTTCGGATACAGGCCAAACGGTTACTTCACTGCAAGGAGCGGACAAATAGGATGGGCGCTGCCTGCATCTCTCGGCATAGCGATGTACAATCCAAAGGTTGTAACTGTGGTTGGTGATGGGTCTCTCATGTACTCCATACAGGCGCTGTGGACGGCGAAGCATTACGGAATACCACTCAAACTAATAGTTCTGGAAAATGGCGGATACAATATTCTGAGGAGCTATGCCATGTCCTATTTTCCGGAGATCAGTGATGCTGAATATCTCAGGCCAGAGATGGATATAGAGAGCATCGTATCATCGTATGGCATAGACGTGCGTATTGCCGATGCTGAGCTGAAGGAACTTGAGTGGCTGAGGTCAGGATCTGATCAGAAGGCTCTGATCGTGAAGATGGACAGATCCATCCCAAGCATGTTCTGATACATCCTCATAGAACAGTCATCTTTTGTACATTTCAAGAACAACATCAAGATTCCTGAGGGCATTTTCCGGTGGATATGGTACATCGATATCCTTCTCCACGCTTTCTATGAATCCACCAATTTCGGATTCATAGACGTCCTTCCATTCTACATTCAGCATCGTGCCGTTCAAAACTGGAGGATTGAGCACCGTGCGGATCTCGTCTGGTTTCATGAGGCTTGATCCTGCCATCTCATATATAGATCCATCTGTGCCTATGACCTCATACGCGGGAAGTCTAGGTGGATCCTGGTAGCTCCATGAATAGTAGAAAATGCCGTATGCACCGTTCCTGAATGTAAAAAGCGCAGCTGTATTGTCCTCGCCTTCCAGAGAGGTTCCGCCTTTATAGTTATGGCATGAAATATCCTTCCATTCTCCACCGAAGTCGAGGAAAAGTTCAAGAAAATGGACACCTCCGTCGATCAGAGATCCTCCCATCATCTCGCTTCTCCTGCTCCTCCAGCCCGGCGCATCGTATCTCTGCTGATCCCTGACGATGATGGTGCGTATAGATCCTATCTTACCATTTTCGATGGCCTCCATAGCCCTCTTGAACGAGGGATCGAAGAAGAACTGTTCCGCGACCATGAATTTCAGATTCCTCCTTTTGGACTGATTGATGAGTTTGATAGCCTCATCTATCCTCCCCGTTATTGGCTTCTCTATCAAAACATGCTTTCCGGCTTCAAGCGCCTTCATGGCTACTTCATAGTGAAGATTGTGAGGCAGTACTATGTCTACGATGTCGCTGTTGCCGCTGAGAGCCTCAGTCAAGTCAGAATAGGTACCACGTATACCATAATCCTTCCGGTACAAGTTAAGAACCTGATCATTTCTATCATATACTGAAAAATCAAAGCCAAGACGCCTGTAGGTTTCTGCGTGTACCTTTCCAAATCCGTTGCCTCCAACGAGAAGTATATTCATAACTCATAGGAGTATTATCTTATATATTATTCTTTATGCATAGATATATAGCGATAAGGCTGTATCTCAACGCATGATTTCGCTAGGCATAGTCCAGACCGCCTGCAAAAGCACATGGGGACAGCGTCATGTATAAATACGATGGATCTATAAAGTGTGGAACTAAGGCATGGGTTATTGATTGATGAGGCTTCAGACCCATAGTTTGACGAAAAAGTTAAAAGCAAAGTAGCTCTATCGGTCTTAGTGCCGCTGTAGCTCAGTTGGTAGAGCACTCGGCTGTTAACCGAGCGGTCATCGGTTCGAGACCGATCAGCGGCGTGGGGATGTAGCTCAGCTAGGCAGAGCGCCTGGCTCATAACCAGGTGGTCGTCGGTTCAAACCCGGCCATCCCCATACGGTTATAAGTTTAAGGATTCTTCATAGGCTATCATTTTTATTTACATCATTTATGGCCTTTCCAGAAGATTGAGAATATTTAATGATATGGCATTTTTGAAATAAATAGGATCGTTAAAATTGAATCAAGAAAACGATGTTGAATCATACAGGGGAAAGGAGACCTGATAATAGCGTGAGCAGCTATCGCTGTAGTTATTTCCACGTCAATCGATTTTTACGATATATACCCAATATAAAGGAAATGACAACATATCAAACCTATTTTTCAAATGGATCGATAAGCTTTCTAATTCTGCATACTTTTCCTAAGCTGATCCATATCAACGACGCTACAGTGATCTTTGAAGATGGATCATGCGAATTGCCTGATACTATACGAATAGGCTGAGGTTTGCTATCTCTGCAGGCATTAATTCAGATTAAATAAATGAATCTTCAAACAGCTATGCTATCCATAAGGAATTTAATATAGTAGAAATCAATAAATTATCATGCAGTTGATCGACATCGATCATGCACTGGATATGGATCTTGTGCTAAAACTGAGAGAGGATACGCCGTTCATAAAATCATCTGCAGATCTGGACTTCAGGATCCCGGTTATGATTCATAATATCGACGGAAAACTTATGATGAGTGCTTTTTTTCCAAAGTTCAAATCGGGAAAAAAGATCAACATCAATCTGAGCGCCTTCAATCCCATTGAGAAGGAAGATATGTACGTGGTCGACGAGAGGATAAACAACATCCATGGATATGAGATAATAAACGAGCTGATCAATGCGCCATCATGCGTTATGAGCAATGCTGATATCTTCAGAGGAGACCTGAATGTTTATCTCAGATTCCACAGTTCGAAAATTGAAAAGATTTCAGATCTGTTATCAAAATACATAATCCATGGCGATCATTCAAGAATCGAATATTTGGGTCCAACCATAGGCATTCAAGAAATGCTGGAGCGTTTGGACTCCGATTACGGTCTATCTGTCGTTTCATATGTTATGCCGCTGGGTGATGAGGAAAAGGAGATCGCCAAAGAATTATCATCAACACCATTCATAGGTGAGCTCAAGAACGATTCGGTTCAGAAGAACCGTATTGAAACGATCATATATATACAGAAATCCAGGTTGAACAGGCATTTCAGCCAGATACTGACTCCAATATCCGAGGAAAGCGGAATATTTGAAGCGATAATCGAGAGCAAGAACGTCTCGGAGATCAGGAGAATATCAAATAATCTGCATATACCTAGATTCAGATTTTTCTTCAAACTCTACAAAGATATGCTTGAGATAGATACATTCCTGCCTTCATCTTCGCTCTACGATTATTATACGGAGATATTCAAACTGGTGCAGAGGATTGATGATGGAATATATGTAAAATATATTTCTAAATACAATCAGGATATATGGAAATATATATGACAATTTCACATTCGATTAGATATATGTAAAGTAGTTAGTTAAATTATGATTTATACAAAAGGGAAATATTTATATTAACTTATATGAATACATTTTCGAATGAATACAATGAAAAATGAACAAATGCCTCCAGCCATTCTTGGCATAACCGGAATCGCAGGCCCAATAATAGCCATATCCTTCATTTTGATAGACGTCGGAGTGAGCCCTTGGTTCCTGTGGTCAAGAAATGCTCTCAGCGATCTTGGAGTACATCAGTACGGATATCTTTTCAACTCCGGCCTGATAGTAGAGGGCATACTCAACGTGTTCTTCGTGATATCTTTGAAGCGGATCGGCATAGCCAGATATGTGCAGGCAATGATGATCGCCTCTGGTCTGTCGCTCGCGATGGTTGGCGTGTTCAATGAGCACTTTGGCTACATCCACCTGTTATTCGCACTGATATATTTCATACTCTTCCCTGTCTCCATAATTATTGCCAGTGCTTCAGCTACACTTCCCGGATCCCTGAGGATCTATGGTATTGCAGGATCTGCCACGGCCATCGCTGTTATAATAGTTGGTATAGGTTTTGTCTTCCATTTCGTAACCATCAAGAACGTTGGTCTTGCTGTACCTGAATTCATTGAAGCCGTGATCCTTGCACTGTGGTCTATCTTCGCCGGTTTAGTTGTCTATGGAACCGACAAAAATAAAGTTTCTAACAGATCAGTATCCTGACGCAGCCTCATCTTCCACAGATCTTCGAATACATGGACAATCCCTTTTTCCTACAACTTGGTGAAACCTCGGCCATGAATAGCGAAAAAGAGATATCGTTTAATTGACCGACGGAGGCTATATATAGAACAGAAATTAATTAGCAGTACGCATCTGAGGCGAGACAAATCAAGATAATTTTCTTATGATCACATCACCCTCTGGATCGTCCTGTATCAGCTCTATACGGCCTTTATTATGCAGAAATAGCGAATATAAGAAGAATGAGGCCTGATCCCTTCTGGTGCTGCCCCATACCTTCGACATTGGCACTGTGTCCGATGGATAGGCATCGATTATGTCCATCACCCTGGCCATCTCGTCCTCGGGATTATCCCTGTTTAGCTTCTCTACGGAAAATGATACAGGCAGCGTCTTCTGCCTGGGTGAATGTTTCCTTGTGAGGTTCTGCCTTACCTCATCTATCACCTCAATAAGTGAAACTGGCCTCCTGACCGGCACTGATATCACAGGAGTCAGCTCAATCGGTTCTATCGACCTAGGCATATCCTGAACCTGGTCTTCTAGAAAGTCTGATTCCTCCTGCATATCATCCTTCACCGAGAGATCCGACTTCCTGTGTAAGACATACCATGCCTCCGCTAGAGCCTTGCCGGCAAACTGAAAATCAATGATCTCTCCCTCAGTGAACCTGATCATTATCTCCGAAAATTTGGTCAGATCAACATTCCATGGATCGATGAGTCCGTCTGCGCACATCTCAAGTATCTTGATCACGGCGGCTTTCGACGGATCCATGACCTTTCTGGATCTTATCGATCTCTCAAGATCCCTGTAATATTCGGCCTGATCCTCATCGGACGACTGGATAATGAGATCCTCTATGATCTCCTCGATATTCATGATACAGCCTCCAGCGAACCGTCAAAGTGCTTTATGAAAACGAACGATTCGCCATTCACGCTCGTAACGCCTATCGCGTTCGATGCATAGCTGAATACCAGGGATTTAAGCGATATTATTATGGTCTGAGACTCTCCGGCATTCTGGCTTATCATCTTTATCATATTCTCGGCGTTGTATCCGTCTAGATACATATCGACCTCATCCAGAAAGTATATGGAACTGGGCATGAGTATTTGAACCGCAGTTATGAAGGAAAGGGCAGCCACGCTTTTCTCCCCACCGCTGAGCGCCTGGATCTTTACCGTTGCCTTATCCTTCGGTGTTACGCTTACCTCTATTGACGATGTGAGCGGATCATCGCCCACCATCATGAGACTGGCTGAACCACCATTTATTATACCATAGACGTAGTTCATCTTCTCGCTTATCTCGGAAAACGTCTTCATGAAAACCTCGCGTTTTCTCTGGTTCAGCATTGCAGTTGTATCCTCGAGCGCCTTCTTCTCATTCATCAGCTGTTCGTGTTTCCTAATGTATTCTTCAAGATCCTTCTCGGCCTTATTGTATTCATCGTAGGCAGCATGATTTATCTCACCAAGATCAGACAATGCGTTCTCGATCTCCATTTTCATAGAAGACAGATCTCCAGAAACAAGATTTGCGCCCGTGTATGAGGACAGCGACTGATCGAGTGTCGATATGCGTTCCTCCAGAACGCTGATCTTGATCTTCAGTTCGTTTCTCATCTCGTTCTTCAATTCGACGCTGGCCCTGGTATCGTTGATCTTCCCCTCGATCTCCCTCATCTGCTTCTCCGCTTCCTTCATCTGCGCGGAAAGATCGCCGTACTTACCCTCAAGGTCGTTGAGGACATACTGGTATTTCTTCGCTTTCTCTTCGAACTCCTTCTTCTCCTTTACGGACTCTTCTATATCTGCAGTAATGGCATTTTCCTGAAGTTTCGTATCGACCATCTGATCCTCGGCATGCTTCCTCTCGCTGATCAGAATGTTCTTCGTGTTAATCGCCTTATTAAGATCGGAGTCTAGATTATCAAGTTCGGATCTCGCTGAGTTCAGATCTGCGGAGATGTCGCCCATCTTCTTGAAGAAATCCGGATCGACCCTATCATACAGATCGTTCAGGGCTTCCTGATATTTATGCAGGTCGCGTGTCTTATCGTCCATGAGGCGGGTATCATTTTCAACAGCTGATCTCTTCAGCTTCATCTCCTCATCGATCTTACTTATCTCAGCTATGATCTGCGAAAGCTCGTCTTTGGATCTTTCAACCTCCCTCTTGATCATCTCCTGCTCCTTCATGATCTCTCCGGATCTTCTTGATGCCTCGCTCATTTCGTTGAATGCCTGATCAAGTTCCCTCTTTATCCTTGATCTCTCCTCCGTAAGGGACGAAAGCTGCACCTTCATGCCCTCAAGTTCATGCTGTATTCTGGCTGCGGAGGCATAATCCGATGCATAGTTTCTGTAACCGCCCGTGATCGAACCGCCAGGATCGAATATATCACCATCCAGCGTGACCAGACGGAAGACACCCATCAATCTCCTTCCGGCATCGATATCCGCAACGAGTATGGTATCACGAAGGGCATAGTAAACGGCAGATCGGTACTCCTCCTCGAAATCAATGAAGTCCATCAATACGCCAAGATATCCAGGATCCTTTGATATCCTGCTAAGATCCCGATCCATGGAATTCTTCCGAAGTTTGTTGAGAGGTAAAAAGGTCATGGGAGATATCTTTCTCTCCTTGAGCAGATCGATGCATTCCTTCGCGACTTCATCATCCCTCACAACAACAGCATTGAGTCTCGATCCGCCGGCGCTTTCAACTGCTTTCACATATTTTTCACCATAAGATATGAGATCCCTGACCAGACCGATTACGCCATCCACGGACCGCTTCAGCATTTCAACGTTCTTCACATATTCCGGAACTCTGCTTGATGCTGTCCTCGCGGCAGCCTCCTTCTCAGCGATCTCACTCTTCAGATCGGATATCCGATCGTTCATCTGATCGTATTTAGCCTTGAGATCATAGTACTTTTTGCTGTATTTTCCTATATCCTCTGAAGATTCCTTTGCCTTCCATTCCGAGGTGCGGATCTTCAGATCAAGATCCTCCTTTCTCTCCTCCAGCCCAGATCTCTTCTGCATAAGTGCAGCTATATCTGCATTTGTCGAAGATATCCTGTCCCTGATACGTTCGATCTCAGACTCAAGATCCTCTATCTTTTCCTGGTACTCCTTTGATTTTTTGCGGGTCTCAGCCGCATCTATGGCCTTTGCCTGCGCCATGCTGAACAGATCATCGTATTCCTTTTTGATCCTTTCATATCTTTCTTCAAGCAATTTCCTTTTTTCCTTCTTCTCCTGGATCTGCGCATCCAGATCATCTATCTGTCTGTCCAGCCTATCCCTATCTCCTTCGTATTTTGCTATTATCTCCTCGAGCTTTTCGATATTCCTGTTCTTCTCCTCTATGGTGCCACGGATCTTGGCTATTTCAACCTCCACCGCGTGAAGATCCGTTTTGACCCTGTTCATTTCACCGCTGCTGAGTTCATCGATCCTCTTCGCAAATTCCTCCCTCTTCGATCTGGCAATTTCCAGGTTTTTCTCCAGATCTACACGTTCATTCTCCAGCCTTGATATATCTGCCGTAAGTTCTGATATCTGAGATTCTATGGTGCGTTTCTGCCTCTCCGCCGTGTTTCTCTGGGACGTTATCTCCGTATATTCTATATCGCGCTTCCTCTTCACAAGATAATCGTATCTTTCCTTGCGTTCCTTTTCCACACGCAGTCTCTCAAGATTCTGTTTCTTCTCCTCTATTATGCTCTGATTTATCTCCATATTTCTGCTGACGGCTTCGATGTCATCTCTGACCTTTTCTAACTCAGCATCAAACTGATCGACGCCAGATATCCTCTCCAGAAGCTTTCTGCGTTCCTGGCCAGTGTAAGATATGAAATCGTTTATATCTCCCTGGAGAACAAAGCTGTACGTCCCAAAATTGATGCCCATAGAGGCTAGTGCATCATCGATCTCAGACAGCTTCGACCTGACGCCGTTCACAAAGTAATAGGACTTCGGCTCATCCTCTATAACCAATTTGCGTTCTATCACCAGCGTTCGACCGTCGTCATTTTTGAATGTTACGGAAACGCTGCATTCATTTCCTGAACCCTTGCTCACGAGATCTGAGAGTCTGTCCGCCCTCACCGCATGTATCGATTTTGTACCAAGAACAAACAGAAGCATGTCGCCTATATTGCTCTTACCGCTTCCGTTGGGGCCGCTTATCACGTTGAGACCCTTAGTGAAATTTATCACCTTTTTCTTGCGGAAGGATTTAAAATTGTACGCTTCTATCCTCTCTATGTACGACGACAAGTCAGACCTCCTTATGACATTATCTTGAGACTATATAAATATTATGAAATCATTTTATTGCATTCATATGTTTTTCTCTGAATGCCTTTATTTCCATCTCACGGAGACACCACAGGATCTCATACAACCGCGGAGAGAAAGTCAGAAAAATCCTCTCTTCTCCGTATCAACCTATCAGTACCGTCCTCCATGATCATGGCCTCTGCAGGCCTCGGTCTGCCGTTGTATCTGGAGCTCATTGAATAAATATATGCCCCCGCGCACAGAACCATCAGCCTGTCGCCTTCCATGACCCTGTATGCTATTTGCCCTATGCGATCTGTATTCTCGCAGATCTGACCTGTAACGGTCATCTCTTCGCCTTCAGTCCTCTCCGACAGCGGCAGGATCATATGTCGCGCCCCGTACAGTGCTGGCCTTATGTTGATATTCATACCAATATCCGTACCCACAAAACCATTGTGAACATCGTTGACCGTACCAATTATGATGCCGGCGTCTCCCACAATATACCTTCCAGGCTCCAGCACAAGATGGCCAAATCCGTGCCTGGAAAATTCATCGGTCGTCATCGATCCAAGTGAAGCTATATCCAGATCCTTATCAGCGCTCGAATATGGAATTCCAAGACCCCCGCCTATATCGACAAATTCAAATTTTACTCCGGCCTCCTTTGATATCCTATCTGCAACCTTAAAAAAGCTAGAATAGGCTTCGTAAAGCTGCAGATGATTCCGGTTGTTCGATCCGATCATCATGTGTATTCCGAATTCTGAGGATCCGTCTTCCCTGGCCTTCTCATAGGCCAGGATGGCCGAATCAGGGTCCAACCCAAATTTGGTATTCGATCCGCCGGTTGTGATGCCACCGAACTCACCTAGGCCAAACCCTGGATTTATCCTGAAGGAGATCCTTTCCATCTTTCCACGCATCTTTGAATACTGCGTGAAGCTGTTGAAATTTATCGTGATGCCTCTGTCGTATGCAAACTCAAGATCGCGCAGAGAAGCGTTATTGGGGGAATACAGCATATTCCCCGTATCTATTCCTGCAAAGATCGACATTGAGATCTCGAATGGACTCGCCGTATCCGCCCCCGATCCCATGCCTCCAAGAAGCTCGATTATCCTCGGATTGTCATTTGCCTTCACAGAATAAAATATACTGGCCTCAGGAAACGCCTTTTTTAGTCTGGTAAAGTTATCCCTTATTCGCCTGGCCGAGTACACGATCACTGGTGTGCCGTATATATCCGCAATCCTGTTCAGCGATATACCGGAAATCGTGGATCTTGATCCATTATCAAATATATCGAAGACACCCATACTTCACCGACCATCCTGCTGACGGTATACAGATTTACAAGAAAAAGAATGCTTAAACATCGCTGATAGATCGACAATGATAATATAAAATCTTTGTGAACGGCTTCTAATTTGCATATAGTACATCCATGACCGACCTCTACCAGCACCTCATTCCATTCTCTATTACGAAATTCGTATGAGCAATTCGAAAATTTATATATGGCCATGATATTACGATAAGATGAATCAAGATACGAACTTCGTAAATGGAAAACTAAGAAGAAGTTTGGGCGTCTGGGATCTCTTCTTTCTTTCCATAACCGGAATGATAGGATCCGGATGGCTCTTCGCTGCGCTTGATGCTGCGGACTATGTTGGGCCTGCATCAATCTTCACCTGGCTGATCGCCGCGCTATTCTTCTTCATCATTGCGCTGACCTATGCCGAACTGTCGGGCATGATTCCGTATTCGGGTTCCATCGTGAGGTTCAACCAGTACTCACACGGATCCATGTCCAATTTTCTGATAGGGTGGGCCTACCTCATAGGCGCGGTGTCTACGGTCACCGTTGAGGCCATATCCGTTGTGACTTACACGTCCACATATATGCCCCAGTTTTACAACAGCAGCCTCGGCGTTCTGACTCCACTGGGCATCCTTGTATCGATAGTGCTGATAGCATTCTTCTTCTTCGTTCAGTTCATAGGCGTCAACGTCTATGGCAGGATCAACACCATAATGACTGCATGGAAGCTTGCAATACCCATCATAACCATAGCCCTCATAATGTCCCTATCCTTCAATCCCAGGAACTTCTATGTTGCACATGGCTTCCTACCCTACGGGTCATCCGCCATATTTGCGGCGCTGATACCCAGCGGCGTTGTTTATGCATTTGAGGGGTTCAGGCAGGGAATAGAGTATGCCGGCGAGGCTAAGAATCCGCAGAGAGACGTACCAATAAGTCTGATAGCCGCAATGCTTGCGACCATAGGTATATACGTTGCGCTGGAGATAGCCTTCATAGGATCAATAAAATGGGGTATCATCGGCATAAGCCCTGGCGACTGGTCTGCACTTAGTAAATCCTCATGGGCATCAGGACCGTTCTACTATGCAACCCGTTATTCCGGCGTGGCCATACTTTCAGTCTTCGCAGTGGTCATTCTGATAGACGCATTCATATCCCCATTCGCATCTCTTGGCGTCTACGAAGGCACGTCCGCCAGATCGTTTTACGGAATGGCAAGGCTGAACGTCATACCGGAATTCTTCGGTTCCATACATCCAAAGTTCAGAACACCATGGGTTGGACTGATATTTACACTGATACTGTCAACGCTGTTTCTCGCACCGTTTCCCAGCTGGTATCTGATCGTAGGAATCAATGCATCGTTCACAGTCTACGCATATCTATCTGCCGGCATAACCAACACGGTCATAAGGAAGAATGCACCTGACATCAACAGGCCCTTCAAACTTCCGTTCGCGTCAATACTTAGTCCGGTGGCCTTCACCGTCGCATCCATGCTCGTCTACTGGTCCGGCTTTTCCATAGTGGATTTCCTAATACTGATCGTGTACGCCGGGTTGCCTTTGATACTCCTGAGCAAATTCAGGGAGAAGATCAACCTGACGATGATGAACTCGATCTTGATATCCGCCGTATACTGGATCCTGATTGCGGTCATAGGATACTTCGGGTACACCGGCAGGCTGCCCTTCGTATACTACTGGCCCTTGCTTTCTGCGGTACCTTCAGCCACGTTCCTGTACGCATATGTTCGATCGAGATCGGTGGAGATCGTGTCGTCGGTATGGGTCATCGTTTACAACATAATCCTTGGAATCGTATCCTATTACGGATCACTGGGCACAAACGTCATAGGATACCCATACGATTACCTGATCTTCGCAGTACTGAGCATTGGAATATACTACCTTGCAGTTCGCACCGGATACAACACGGAGGATCTGAAGAATCTGGTCGCTTACGGCCCAGTGGCCGAGTGACCTAACCATTTTTTATTTGCCGGAACGTTCTGAATAGAACTTGCAGTATTCTGATATGGGGCAGCGATCGCACAGCGGCTTCATTGGCCTGCATATCGCCTTCCCGAACTCAACCATCATCGGGTTGAAGCCTATCTGAAGGTCTTTCGGTATCAGATTCTCCAGATCCACAGAGGTCTCCTCCGGTGTTCTGGCTGAAGACCATCCTATCCTATGCGATATTCTGAAGACATGCGTGTCCACGGCAATTGATGGCACATGAAAGCCTTCCGCCAGCACCACCTTGGCAGTCTTGAGACCTACCCCTGGAAGCGAGGTGAGATCATCGATACTTTCCGGAACCTTCCCACCATAACGATCCTTGATGATCCGTGCTATCTCAACTATCTTCTTGCTCTTCACACGCCAGAATCCAACCTTCCCAATTATGCGTCCAACATCCTCGGGATCTGCATTAGCAAGGCTATCCACGTCCCTGTACCTTTCGAAAAGGGATCTGGCAGCTGCATCTGTGGTTTCATCCTTCGTTCTCTGCGAGAGAACCGTGGTGATGAGCATCCAGAATGGATCTGTGAAGACAAACCTGTGTGCAGGAACGGATCTCCTTATCCTCTCCACCATTTCTCTTATAGCATCGGGACTCCTGTTATCCTTCAAGCTTCCACCCGCAGATATTCGCTTATCTCCCTATATTCCAGCCTGACATCTCCAAGAGAATCCGCATAAGCCCTTGCGAGGTTAATGTTCATGATCAGGGGAACGCCTCGCATTATACAGAGCCGTCTTATCCTAAAACCATCTCTGACTGCTCCTGTGCTCATCTCCGTGGTATTTATCACCATATCTATGGCACCTGATGAAAGTAGATCGAGGATCTTAGGTTCCCTTCTGTCCCTTATCCTGTACAGCGTCTGCGCCTTGATGCCATGATCCCGGAGATATATGGACGTTCCTGCGGTTGCGTATATGGTTATTCCCTTTTCCTGCAGGATCCTTGCTGTTTCAAGGATCCTTGGTTTATCCTCGTCCCTGACCGTTATCAGGACGGATCTCACATCCTTCTGCAGACTCTTTCTCAAGGCCTCAGGCAGCGTTCTCCCAGGATACATGGCCTCCCCCGTTGACTTCATCTCCGGCCCAAATACAACGTCCATATCCTGGAATTTAGAGAAGGGAAAGACAGATACCTTGACAAAATAGCTGGATGCTTCGATTCGCATTGGACGTAGCGGACTGCCCATCATGCATTCGACCGCAAGGCGAACCCAGTCCACGCCCGTGGCCTTGGATATGAAGGGCAGCGACCTGCTGGATCTTGCGTTCAGCTCGATGACGTAAACGTCTTCACCCCTTACGGCTATCTGCAGGTTTGAGAGACCGATAAGCCTGAACTCCTTAACCAGGCTTTCCACTATCCTTTCGATCCTTTCCCTTACCTTCTTATTCACCACGTCTGGACCGTAGATCATCGTGGCATCTCCAGAATGTACGCCCGCCTCCTCTATGTGGACCAGCACTCCGCAGATGCTGTACGATGATCCGTCCGATACGAAATCCACGTCCATCTCTATCGCATTTTCAAGATACTTGCTGACAAGCACGTTCCTGGAGACCGTGAAAACGTCCCTTGCCCTCTCTGCAAGATAATCCACGTCGTATATTATTTCCATGGATCTGCCACCTATCACATGGCTGGAACGCAGTATGATTGGTAGACCGAGCGTCAGGGCCTTCTTAACTGTGTCATTCTCGTTTTCAGCAATGGCAAAGGGCGGTTGTAGTATGTGAAGAGATTCCAAAGTTTGTGAAAATGTTGTTCTGTCTTCAACGCGTTCAATGTCTTCTGTGGATGTTCCCAGCACGATTGATCTGCCGAGTATATCCTCTATTCTCTTGGCTATATTCTGTCCCGTCTGCCCTGAAAACTGCACTATCAGCCCGGAGCACGATGTCTTAACTATAACGTTGACTATGTACTCGGGTGTGACAGGCTCAAAGAAGAGCGCATCAGAGATATCGAAATCTGTGGAAACAGTCTCAGGATTGGAGTTGAGCATTATGCTCTTATAGCCCATATCGCGCAATGCAAGTATTGCCTTCACAGATCCGTAGTCAAACTCGAGTCCCTGAGCTATCCTGTTTGGACCAGATCCTATTATCATAACCGAGTTCTTCAGATCCGGAATCTCATCCTCGTCCTCATAGGTTGAATACATGTATGGGACGATGACCTCGAATTCTCCAGAGCATGTGTCTATCCTCTTGTAGACCGGCATTATGTTTTTCTCGATCCTGTAGCGGGTTATCTCATCGGCCGGGATGCCGCAGAAGCTGGAGATTATCTCATCCGGTATACCAATCTTCTTCAGCTGCATCAGGTTCTCAGGTATGTGACCTAGATCTATATTCCTGAGGATCTTCACGATGTTGTTCATCTTGTGTATGAAATATTCGTCATATCCTGACAAGCGGGACATCCTCTTTATGTCGAAGTTCCTGAAGAGACCCTCAAACACAGCGAGTATCCTCCTGTCGTTGGGTTTCTCGATGAGGGCCCATAGATCATCATCCTTCAGACGCAGACGTATGGAGGTTGCGAATGAATTATCTAGGCTGGCCATGGCCTTCATAAGCGCCTCCTCAAAGGTGCGACCTATACCCATGACCTCTCCGATGGATTTCATCTGCACGCCTATGGTGCGATCAACCGAGAATTTATCGAACGGCCATCTGGGGATCTTAACGGTTACGTAGTCCAGCGAAGGCTCGAAGGCAGCATAGGTGTTCTTGGTTATTGGATTCACGATCTCGTGAAGACCATAGCCCGCTGCTATCTTTGCCGCTATTCGCGCTATCGGATATCCTGTGGCTTTGGATGCCAGCGCTGAGGATCTGGATGTTCTGGGATTGACCTCAATTATGTAGTATTTTCCCTCGGACAGCGCAAACTGTATATTGCATGCACCCTGTATACCCAGCCCTGATATTATGCGAATGGCAGAATCCCTCAGCATCTGATACTCGATGTCGCTGAGCGTCTGCGAGGGCGTGACCACTATGCTCTCGCCCGTGTGTACGCCCATTGGGTCTATATTCTCCATGTTGCAAACCGTTATGCAGTTTCCAAAGGAATCACGTATGACCTCGTACTCTATCTCCTTCATGCCCTCTAGAGATTCGTTGACCTCAACGTAATCAACATCGAATGATCTGAATATACTCTCAGCCATGGAGGTCAGGGCCTCCCTGTTCCGTGCTATATTTCCACCCGTACCTCCCAGTGAAAACGATGTCCTGACGATGACCGGTCTGTCCGGAATTGCTGCGATATCCTCCTCAAAATTCTCCCTCCTAATCTTATATCGCGCAGGTTGCGGTTCGTTCAACTTCAGAAGGAATTCGTAGAACTTCTCCCTGTCCTCAGCAAGCTCTATGGATTCAACTGGTGTACCTATGATCTTTATGCCGTATCTGTCCAAAATGCCAGCCTTCTTCAGCTTCACCGCAAGATTAAGTGCAGTCTGACCACCCATATGCGGTTCTATGGCATCTATATTCTCCTTCTCTATGATGCGTTCTACGGCTTCCACCGTTATGGGCTCGATGTAAACCCGGTCAGCAATGCGGTGATCGGTCTGTATCGTTGCGGGATTTGAATTGAGCAGGACAACGTAGTAGCCTTCTTCGCGAAGAGAGAGGCAGGCCTGCGATCCGGAATAATCAAATTCTGCTGCCTGCCCGATCACGACCGGACCGGAGCCTATCACTAGTATCCTGTGGATGTCATCTCTTCGCGGCATCTGTTCTCCTCCTCATCTCTGAAAAAAACCATCTTGTGTCATGGGGTCCAGGCGACGCCTCAGGATGATACTGAACGGCCATCATCATATCGTCCTCTATCATCTCTACCGTACCATCATTCACGTCTCTCTCCGTGACGTGGAAATCCCCTATCGTGTCGGGATCGACTGCGTATCCATGGTTGTGCGTGGTTATGAATACCCTTCTGCCATCGCTCACCGCATGGTTTGATCCCCTGTGACCGAACTTCATCTTGTACGTCTTCGATCCATAGGCAAGCGCTATTATCTGCAGACCGAAACATATACCGAATACAGGCTTTCTTCCCAGGTTCTTCCTGATAAATTCTACCACTGGCTTCAGTGATGGGTGTTGCGGATCGCCAGGTCCATTGGAGACGAAGATCGCATCATAGTGATCTATGGAATCAAGATCCGAATCCGGCGACGCCACAGTGAGAGAAAAATGATTGAGCATCATATCGCGAAGCGTCTTCTTAGAACCTAAATCGATGAAAAGTATGCGTTCTTCACCGTTACCCTTAATATTCCTGATGCCCGTGCTATCAAGCGCCTTTGTCACAAGATCCTCGTTCATAGGATCAGGGAAGTCCTTTACTGCCTCCGGGTTATCTGTTATGTAGGCCCTGAGAACGCCACCCTGCCTTATCTTTCTGACTATGAATCTGGTATCTACACCATCTATGGCAGGGATGCCCTCGTCCCTCAGAAAACGATCGAAATCTCCCCCGAGAGAACCTGCCGGAAGCTCCATATGGGCATCTCTCGTGATCACACCGGATACCTTCACCCTCTGGCTCTCCATGACGCCTTTGTGCAATTCATAGTTTGAAATGGTGGGAGAGGCAAAAACCAGCATCTGTCCAACGTAAGATGGATCGGTCAGACTCTCAAGATAACCTGTCATTGACGTTGTGAAAACAAGCTCTCCATATCCGGTGACGGGAGAACCATATCCAGAACCAACTATGACTGTCCCGTCCTCCGTTATCAAGTATCGCTTCATTTCAACCTTTTCCTCGGGTATTGCCTATCATTTAATAAATTTTGCATTATTGGGCTATAGCTAGGTTCATTCTCTCCTGTTCTTCAATATCTATGTCTAGGAACCAACAAGGCTAAGGATTCCCTGGATGATCATGACGATCCTAAATCCACGCACGAAGTCAGCAGCATAGGCTGGATCTATTGAGACATGCCCACCGGAAAATATACCAGATACAAGCGTCTTCAGAATGTATGCGAATAGTATGATTTATGCAATAATTATTCTGAAGAGCTGTCGGAGGAATCTCATCGTTGCTAAGAAGCCGGATCCTATGCCTCAGAATCTTGGATCAATGGAGCCCATACTTGCATGCATCCCTGTCTGCATGCAATCTGTATACGCTTTCACCCGCAATACTTGAGGCAGATTGCAGAGGCATTCATAACCAGTACCTGACTGGCTTTAGTATGGAAGTATCCTGCTCGGCTTCTATGAAGGACTTATCCTCAGGACTTTCCATATCTCCCATCTTCCCATCAAAACATATATATTTCTCGCGATTCATCTCATCCTAAAGGTCGGAGCATTTTTGCTCTTTCTCGTAATATCTGAGCTTCTGAATGGCAAAATACGATGGCGCTGGATCGAAAAGGTGTCAGGAACGAACCGATAGAGATTGTCATGAGTATGAGACCTCCTCTCAGTGGATCCGCTTCGCCTGAATCCGGAATCTATCAGCATTCTCATAATTGTGCTGCATAGGGAATTTCTCCTTTTTTAGAATAATAAATGACACCTAAATATTTTCATTCGGTTGATAATCTTTGGTTATGCATGAGCGATTTAGGAAATGCATAGATGCAGCTAAACGGTCAACTAAGAGGGGGCCATGGAAAATGGCCTGTTAAAAAATATTTAAGTAAAAGGTCTCAATTAGGTCTTACCTCTTTCAGAATGCCCCGGTAGTGTAGTGGCCTATCATACAGGCCTGTCGAGCCTGTGACATGGGTTCAAATCCCGTCCGGGGCGCTTATGATCCTTCGGGTTCGCAATCTTTTCGATGGGTCTGAAGTTAAGGTCTACGCCGCGAACCAAGGAAATTGCGTCTTCCACAGATTCCTGAATGTACTCTTTGGTCGTCTCAAACTTCGCATGTCTCATTAGGATTCGTACCATCTTAAAATAATCGTGTTTCTGCTATCCATATCAATCATCAGCATTATGATCGCTTGTTCGAAAGAAAATCATATCCTGTCGAGAAAGATCAAAGACAGATCCCCGAATTCATGATACGTATATCCCCATTCATTGGCCTTTTTTGAAATCAACCTTATAATTTCCTCATCCTGAAATGCTTCAAGCATCATTATGTGGGAGCCTTCTTTTTCATGCATTCCCGTTATTAATCCGTCCACCATTCTAATCCTGTGGTTTTGGTCTATAAATGCACTGGTTGTTCCTGATATCATTCCTTCATCATTCTCATCCTGCATCAACATTTCGCTAAGCCTAAATTTGCCACTGGTCATTTCTATAGTTTCCAATGCCCTGACCACTGTTGTACCAACAGCTATGACCTTGTTGCCCCTTTTTCTGGCTTCGAACAGCGACCTGAAAGTTCTAATGGGAATAGAAAATCGCTCCTCCATAAGGCGGCGTTCATTTAGAAATTCATAAGGTTCAAGCGATCCAAGGTTACAATGAAGCGTCAGTTCTTCTATATTTATTCCTTTATCTACAAGTTTCTTTATTATTTTTGAATCGAATGAATAGGAAGCGGATGGTAACTCTACACTCCCTGGTATCTTATAAAACGGGCCTTCATAATATATATCTGGAATGTCAAATGGTATATGATCATACCTGATGAATCGACCATAATTACCAATAACATGGTCAATTGTATCATCGTTTCTATTTAGCCTTGCCCACCAATATCTAGGGAACAGATGATGCCTCTTGAAAAGTATTATTGAATCTGAACTGTCTAACAGATCCAACCCATCGCCCTCGGTCATACGAAATCCTGTTCCCTTTGGCCTTATCTCCAGAAGAAATAAGTTAGAAAGTCTGTCTGTACCTATATTTACAGTCAGATATTCCTGAAGTTTAGGTGAGTATACTTGGAGGCTTGAGGGTATGATCTTACTGTTGTTGAAGATGAGCAAATCTCCTTCAGCCAGCATGTCTGGAAGATCGGGGAGAGTTGAATCCAATATACTATTTTTGAACACTACCATCATCTTTGCGCCACTCCTGCTGTATCCATACATTTGCCTCGGCAAGTAGCCTGAAAAAAATTCATTCATTTCTCTCAAGCCTCTCCATTATTTCGTCCAAGAGTTTACCGGCGACATCTTTTGGATTTTTAAGTGGAGATCGGTCCTCAGGTAAGGCCATATGATGCATTTCTGTGTCCATATCACCTGGATCATAGGAGAACGCCTGGATCTTTCTTTCCGTCAGTTCCACGTTGAGAATTCTTATGATTGCGTCGAAGGCCGCCTTTGATGATGAATACGCACTCCAGCCAGCATAGGGTGCAGTGGCAGTGTCAGAGGTGATATGAACAACAATGCCTCCATCTTTTAACAGAGGTATGGAATATTTCAGAAAATTAAAATTACCGAAAAAGTTCGTTTCAAATGTCATTCTTAGATCCTCTATTCGAAGTTCTTCTACCTTTGGCAGGGGAAGAGGGCCTATTGTTGCTGCATTAAGGATCAGAACATCCATCCCGCCATATTCCATCTTGACTTTATTCAGAAATATAGATATGGAGGACTCTATCCTGATATCGCAAATCTCGGCAATGAGTTGACCGTTTCGTTTACTTCTTATCTTTTCTATTTCTGCTTTCCTTCTGCCACATATAGCCACATTCCATCCTGCATTCAAAAATGCATTCATAATTTCATAGCCAAGACCAGAGGTTCCACCAGTTATTACTATACTTTTTTCAGCGCTCATAATCTATCAATTATTGAAGATTATTAAATAATAGCGTTTATAAAATTTATAAATTAACGAATTATATACACATTCATTGCTTATCGCGAAAATTATGAGATGTTAATATAGACAATCGAAGAGGCAAATTGCTGATAACCATAGCACTCAGATTTCAGATTAATATGATGTTCCAATATATTCAATAATGGGAAGCACCATTTATAGCGCTCATGTCTTCTAGTTGGATATTTCAATTTTTGCACCGGATACCATATATTCAAACGTAGCCCTCTTAAACAAATGCATGATGGCACATTGCTCTACTTGAATATCACGGTTTATGTTTAAAAGTCTAAAACACCAACATATTGCAAAGTAATCGATAATAGATCAGCTCTAAAAGTATATTATAAAAGTATAGATAAGCCCATATGAACGTAAATAAGCTTCGAGAGGCAGGCGAAGATATCAGAATAATGCTCAATGATGCTGGTTATTACAAAGTACCTGTAGATTATAACCCGGAATTGGATGATGATAGAATTACCTCCTCATATGCTTATCCCATAAAGGCATTTGAAAAATTCTTGGGATATTACGACAATGATAATAGGATAGCTTATAATCCGTCCATTTCGATGCAAACAAATTTTTCCTACTGTCTTACTGCCTGCAGATACAGAAAAAATGGATCAACAGATACAGTCCTCCTAGATGGAATTAGAGATAAAAAATATGATAATAAAGCTAGGTTCGCTCTGGATCATTTCAAGAGGGAATATAATATCAAAGGGGCCTTCGATTTCTATATAAAGAGGTATAGGAAGTATACAAACGCAAAGGGCCTAAGCGAATCCTCCGCGGTGGCAGCGTCTGTGGCAAGAGCCTTAATATCCAATGCATTCGGAAACGAAGCGGCGGGCGATAATGTCTTTGTTTCGAGATATGCAAGGCTTGTATCCGGATCTGGAACGAGAGCCGCACAGGATGGGATCTCGATCTGGCTCTCTTATCCTGGGATAGATGTGAGGGATTCCGCAGCATTCAAAGTCGGGGAAAATAGAAAGGATCTATATTATGGTATATTCCCAAAATCCAGCGATATTCCAACAGATAATGCCCACAAAATAGCCGTGAATTCCATATTCTATGAAAATTGGGTATCTGAAAAATTTAACAATATAAAGCGGCTGATTTCGAACAATTTTGAAATGAAAGATCTGCTGAGAATAGGCGAAAATGATATGCTTAGACTGAACTCTGTTCTGTTATCTGGTGGCCTTCTCATTCAAACTGCTGATAGTATAAGGCTCCTGCATCAAATACTGAAGTTCAAATCAAAGAACGATGGGTTTTATTATACCGCCGATACAGGCCCATCCATTGCTATCTTCTCGTTTGACAGATCATTGATAGACGAATTCAGGGAGAATGTTGAGGACGAATATTTAGAAGGAACATACGAGTTTGATGAACACAAGCGGGAAATGAAAGCCTTTGAAAGTGAAGCTAGGGATTATTTTCTCACTCTAAAAATAACATAGTTCTATTGAACTATAATGTAGAATCTGAACTTAAAATCCAGAATATGCTATAGGATATTTTGAATATCATCGAGATCGGATTCTTATCGAATGTAAATATTGAAAAGATAAAAGAGATGAGAAATTGATGTCAGTAGTTTGAAATTATTTGAATCAGTCGAAGTCGGCATAATCACCTGGCTGAAGCTTAGTGGTGCTCCTGTACTTTAGAGAAACCACTATGGCCCTGGCAACCAGAAGGACTGCAAGGTTGACCGCTAAACCTATTATTCCAACGTACATGTATCCGAACGTAGGTATCAGAGAAGAAGAGAAATGTACATCAAAAAGACCCCAGGTGACCACGGCAAAACCTGCAGCCCAGCCCAGGCCGGTACTGTATTTATCAAGATTCTTCCAGTACATCGATATTATTATCGCGGGAAGCGTCTGCAATAGCCATGCATATGACATCGTCAAAAGATAGAATATGAGTCCGGATGCTGCAGGAACTATGGCAAAGAGAAGTGAAGCAAATATCATGACAACGACAAATATCCTGCCTATGAGTACCTGCCTGGATTCCGGCGCATTCTTATTGAAGAACTCAAGGTATATATTTCTAGTGATAAGATTCGCTGAGGCCAACGCCTGCAATGATGCTGGCACCATGCTCCCTATGATTATTCCGGAAAAAGCTATTACGACGAATGTTGATGGAAAATACGTAGCCAGGACTGAAGGAAACGCAAGGCTGGATACGCCGCTTGGCACAAGGTTCTCTGCAAGGGCGACTAGACCGAATATCGCAAGAAACATCAGCCAGATCTGATAGACCGGTAGCAAGATTGAATTTTTCTTTATTATCCTCGCACTTTTAGATCCAAATATGCCTGTGAGCAGATTTGGGAAAAGAAGCCAAGCCACACCGTTACCAAATGCAAGCGTTATGAAACCAAGCATCAGCTTATCCGGTATAAGCACGGTCTTTCCGCTAGTTTCCAGCGTAGAAAAGACGGGCCCGAAGCCGGAGAACTTCATCCAGAGGACTACTAGAACCGTCAGTATGATTCCCCACAGAACGACATCCTTGATCACAGATCCAAGGGCAGGCCCTCTGAGACCCGCCACTATCGTGAAAGCCGCTACGATCAGGAAAGCTATTATGAAGCTTGTAAGTACAGGGAATTTCATGGCCTCAAGCACATACTTTATTCCTACTATCTGAAGGGCTATATACGGTAACATAGCCAGCAATCCGGTCAAGGCCACAAGAAGACTCAGGATACGACTATCGAATCTCGCATTGACATAATCTGCACCCGTTATGAAATTGTATTTCTTTGCTATGAGATAGAGCCTAGGAGCGACAAAATAAAGAAATGGATAGGATATGGCGCCATACACTGTTGCATAAAGTATCAGCCCGCCTGCACTGAATGCTCCGCCCGGGATAGATATGAGCGAATATGCTGTGTATATATCGCCACCCATGAGGAACCAGACGATAACCGAACCAAAGTGCCTTCCACCTATGCTCCATTCGCTTATCTTGCTCAGATCTGCCTTTCTCCATCTTGCTCCAAGAAAGGAAACCACGATCACAGCAAGAACGATCAAAAAGAAGACGGTATAATCGAACACAGTAAAGTTCATAGCCATGCCTCCCTGTCAACGAATTTGTAAACTACGAAAGTTATGACCGGCTGAATGAATATCCAGATGAAGAGATAGAAATAGAGAAACGGCCAGCCCCCGACGGTTGGATAGTATCTATTATACAGCGGAGCTGCAAATACCAGCGCAATCCACGGTATGAACATCAGAAGCGTCAGCTTCAATATCAATCTATTTCTTCGGGCATAATTCAGAGACATGATATTTCATATCATTATGAAGATATAAATTTTACCTTTAAATTAATTATAATTTAATATTATTATCAATTTGATAGATCTTTAACTTTCTTCAGTCTGGATCAGCCTATCATATTTGATCGAATATGCGTCTGGGATGAATGATTCCGGCATCGAATCTTTCTATCTTTTTCAAAAAGGAAAAAATGATCTCGATCCAAATGTACGTCAGTTCCATTCAGCTGAAGCCTCGGATCTTCCTTTCATCGAAGAGTCCTATGCTTATACGGACATAATTCGGACAGGCTTTATATCGTGATATCAGCAAACGTGCGTTTTGATCGCATTTATTCTACCTTCATCATTTGAATCTTCTTGATGTTCCTGAATGCACTGTTGACGAAGCGCAACTACGTCTATAGGTATTGGAAGTTGAATTCGTATAACCATGGTATTCCTTCTTTGGTTTGATTAGCATGTTCTCCTTATCCATATAGAGCTTCACTTTGGTAGCTGCTATCAATTATTTTGGCAGGGATAGATATATTCCTAAGTATTTCTGGTCAGCTACTCCTCGCTAAAGCTCCTGGGCTTGCAGCTGGGAGGATCGAATGACCGAAAATGGCACCAGCCACAATAGGGTGGCTGACGGCAGCCCTGTTCCTGATGTTGAGGGAACTCTGCAGGAAGACCTTGTTGAAATGCTTCTTATCAAAGGCTATTCTGGAGACAAAAATTGGATGCTTCATTGAATCTGATGAACGTATCTATGAGTATGTCTTTCTGTTATTCGTTTGGAAGCAGTTTGATCTGAAGGGTTTTAAGAACAGTATAAATATATTCATTCAATATATGAAAATGTCGCAATTCCTCTCCATCTTAAAGGATGGGCTTTCTTTCCAGAGGAAAATGTGAAGACATTATTTTCTATCATCTGTTCCTTTTTTTACTCCATGATTAGAACCGGCTTAATCGTAATTTCTTATTATGATCTCATCGATTGGGCCTCTCAAATTAGCCACCGAATTTATATTCCTTCTGGCCTTCACTCTGAACATATTGAATCCAGAATACATATCTTCTATAAACGGTGTACCTGAATTGCTCTCCATTACGAAAACTTCCCTTTCTGACAGATCTAGAAAAGTATGAAAGAGATCTCTCTGATCATCTTCTCTGAAACCGCTGGGACTGTACGATGTAAAATTCGAAGACCCATTTATGGGCATATATGGGGGATCAAAATAGACGAAGTCATGACGAGAGGCAGTCTTGACTGCTTCTCTATAATCCGCATTGAGTATCTGGGCTTTCTTGAGCGCATCAGAAAGAGCATAGATGTCATTGGTCCCAGGGAGAGATGGGTTTTCATAGCTTCCAAACGGTACATTGAAGTCACCCCTGGAGTTCACTCTGTATAAGCCATTATATCCATGCCTGTTGAGATATATGAGAAGAGCGTACTTTTCCGGACAGCTTTCACGTTTCATCGAATTGTACTGTTCTCTTGCCACATAATAATCATCCTTGCTGTTTCTGAATCTCAATGAGGAAAGTGCGTTCACAAGATCGTCTGGCCTGTCTCTGACCATTCGGTAAAGATCCATGAGATCTCCGTTGATATCTGAGATGACAGATCTTTTCAGAAGCCCACGATTTGAGAGCTCGATGAACAGCGCTCCTCCGCCAAAGAATGGCTCATAGTATGTATTGAAATTTTCTGGCACAGACGAGACAAGATCAGAGATGATCTGCCTCTTTCCACCTGCCCATTTAAGTATTGGTTTGGCTCTCTTGACCGCTTCGTGGGTGGAACAAATATCCCGCACAAATACATTTATTTCTAGGATCTATTAAGTTTTCACTGATCCTCGATCTGATGACGCACAGATCGAAAGAATGTTCGCAGAAAGGCTTCAAAAAAAGTGGAAATAAAATGATACGTGTCAGGTGCTGGCAATATCAATGTCCTTTGATTCCCTTATCTTCGCTATGGTCATAAAAGCTATGACTATGAATATGATCGTGAACACCGGATAAAGGGGGTACGATATTGTACCAAGCGCGTCAGAAGCATAGGGTGCCGGACCACCTATGAAGGCGTTTCCAAACTGATAGCTGAAGGAGCTGCCCGTGTATCTTGTGCTAGTTGGAAACACCTCCGATAGCAGGGCGCCAAGTGGAGAGTAGCTTATGCCATGCGCAATGCCGAATATGGCCAGGAACACTGTGAATGCCACTGGATTGTATACATAGATCGCAGGGTATATTATCACAAGCGCAATGGCATTGGCAGTTATGAGCATCGTTCTTCTTCCGTATCTATCCGATATTGAACCACCTATGAATACAAAAACTATATCCATCACGGCGAATATTGCAGTGGCAATGAGCCCCATGGTCACTGAAACTATACCTTTTGACTCGAAAACTGTTGGCAACAGCGCTATGGCAAAATAGAAGAAATTCCCACTTGATCCTGCAAGCAATGTCCCTGCCAATACCTCCTTCCAGTTGTATTTGAACACGTCCCTTGCGGGTAGGCCGGATATCCTCTTCTCAGCCTTAGCAGCTTCAAATATGGGTGTCTCAGAGATCCTGTATCTTATCACGAAGCCAATTATAAGTATCAGGAAGGCAAGAAGAAACGGTATTCTCCAGCCATAGGATACCATCAGTTTCTGTGGCAGAATGATCTCAACCACGAGGAAAACCGCTGTACCTAGGAGAAGACCGATGCCCACCGTAGACTGTACGAATGAAGACCAGAATCCACGTTTCGTCCTGAAATTTTCCAGTGTTAGAAGCATGGCACCGCCCCACTCGCCGCCGAGACCAAATCCAAGTATAAGACGAAGTATGACCAAAATGATAACCGCCCATATTCCGATGGACGCATAGCCAGGTATCACGCCGGTGAAGCCCGTTGATAGACCGGATATGAGCAGCGTGATCAGAAGCATATTTTTCCTCCCTATGCGATCACCGTAGTGCCCGAATACGAAGGCTCCCAGAGGCCTCAGGAGAAAGCCCAGTGCAAACGTCAGCAGCGTTAGCAGTATTGATACCGCTCTGGAGACCGTTGGATAGAACACGGAAGAGATATATATTGCACCTGATGAAAAGATGAATATGCCATACCACTCCAGTATGGTTCCGGCCATTGAAGCTCCGATTATCTCATGTGGCGTATTTTTATGTTCCACCTTCGGTTCGATCATGATCAATATCATGTCATATGATGTATATCTATATTATTCAGATCAAGCGTCTGTCCAGCGGAGTAAATATTTATAGAAACTGAAGATCCATCCAGCATGAACGAGGCCACCCTCTATATAGGTGTGGATATAGGCGGTACTTTCACGGATATAATAATATTCGACTCAAAGTCAAATCGCATAAATATTCTTAAAACACCCAGCACACCGTCAAACCCGGAGAAGGCCGTCATAGATGGGCTTCTTTCCATGCACTTGGATCCTGAAAAGGTGAGGATGATAAACCATGCGAGCACGGTTGCAACCAATGCGCTCCTCACCAGGACAGGTCTGACACCTTCCGCACTGATAACGAATAGAGGCTTCATCGACATCCTTGAGATTGGGAGACAGAGGCGAGCCGAGATCTACAATCTCGATTTCCAGAGGCCTGATCCGCTCATAGCGAGAAGATACCGTTTTGGGGTTTCCGGACGGATAGACAGCTCTGGTAAGGTCATAGAAGATCTTAATGAAGAAGAGATACTCAGGATAAGGAAGAAGATTGAAGACTCTGGACTGAAAGGTGTAGCCATATCGCTGATCAATTCCTATCTGAATCCAGTCCATGAGGACAGGATAAAAGAGATCTTCGACGGTTTTGATGGTTATGTTTTCACGTCTCATGAGGTCGATCCACAGTACAGGGAATATGAGAGGACAAGCACAACCGTTGTAAACACTGTTCTCTCTGGCATAGTCTCCTCGTACCTGCGGAGGCTCCGCGAAGGATTGAAAAACGCTTGCTTCAGATCCGAGATATACATGATGGGATCAAATGGAGGGCTGAGCACCATAGATTACGCAGAGAGATTACCCATATCCGTCATAGAATCCGGACCGTCTGCCGGAGTTATAGCATCAGCGAATTTCAGCAAGCTCCTTGGAGACGATAAAGTCATAACATTCGATATGGGTGGGACGACTGCGAAGGCAGGAGTCGTTATCTCAGGCAGACCAGATGTGGCATACGAATTCGAGGCGGCCGGAAAAACGCACAGCGGGAGATCCATCAAGGGAAGCGGGTATGCCGTGAGGTTCCCGTTCATCGATCTGGCTGAGGTGAGCGCCGGTGGAGGGACGATAGCATGGATCGATGAAGCTGGATCCCTGCGTGTCGGCCCGAAGAGTGCCGGATCAGATCCAGGTCCGGCAGCATATAACAGAGGTGGAAAGGACCCCACGGTGACGGATGCAGATATAATTCTTGGCCGGCTCAATCCCGATAATCTACTGGGCGGAAACATGAAAATATACAGGGATCTTGCAGAAAACGCATTGAACATGAAGATCGCAAGACCTCTCGGAATCGATACGATCGATGCGGCGTCTGGCATAATCCGCATGATAAACAACGCCATGTCCAGAGCCATATCCATAGTGAGTGTTGAGAGGGGAAGGGATCCGCGTGGTTTCGTAATGTATGCCTATGGAGGCGCAGGACCACTGCATGCGGCAGAACTTGCAGCTGACCTTGGAATTGCTGAGATCATGGTTCCATCACATCCCGGCCTGTTCTCGGCCTATGGACTTCTTTCGGTGGATATGGTCAGAGATGTATCAATACCGTTCGTATCGAATTCAGACATTGAAAACGCCTTCCAATCGCTTGAGAGGATCTCCATTGAGAAGATGGAAAAAGAGGGATTTCACGATCCATTGATTGAACGATTCCTTGATATTCGCTATCTGGGCCAGTCATATGAAATAACTGTGCCCTACTCTGAGAATTACGAGGATACGTTCAGAACGGAATATCGAAGGATATACGGTTATGTTTCTTCTGATCCTCTGGAGATCGTGAGTCTCAGGATCAGGCTCACGATAAGGATGCCGAAGATCGGGCTCATAGAGCCTGAGAAAACAGCTGACCAGGAGATCGTTGAGAGATCTGTGTATATTTCTGGTAAATTGCTGGATACGCCGGTCATGAGGTGGTCAACGGGGCATGAAGGTTTCACCGGTGATGGGCCGTTCATAATAGAGGGCTATGATTCAACCATCTTTGTACCGCCCGGCTGGAAATTCAGATTTGACCGATACCTCAACGTGAGGATGGTGAGATCATGACAGATATGTTTACCAAACAGATAATAGCCAGCTCGCTCTATTACGCCAGCGAGGAGATGGGCATCGCCCTTAGAAACTCCGCATATTCACCGAACATAAAGGAGAGGATGGATCACTCAGCCGCACTGTTTGATGAGAATGGATCCCTTCTCGCACAGGCGGAACACATACCGGTACATCTGGGATCCCTACCATGGGGGCTGAAGAACACACTCAAATATCTATCAGATCATAACATCGGCCTTAGAAAGGGCGACTCCATTGTAGTGAACAACCCTTATATATCGGGAACACACCTCAACGACGTAACAGTCATCAGGCCAATATTTTACAGGGATGAGATAGTCGCGTATTCTGCCAATAAGGCCCATCATTCTGATATAGGTGGGAAACTTCCAGGAAGCATAAACTTCGACGGCAAGACCATATTCGAAGAGGGAATAATACTTGATCCGGTATTTCTAATGAGAAACGATGAGTTCAACAGAGATGTAATATCCATATTTTCATCGAATTCAAGAAATCCGTATGAGCGCATCGGAGACATAAAGGCACAGGTCGCTGCAAATTACACTGGAGAGAGAAGGGTTCTGGAGATAATAGAAAGAAATGGCCTGGACGCTTTCAGGGAGGCAAGGGGGTACTATCTGGAGTATGCCGATCAGCTGGCCAGAAGCAGGATATCCGAGATACCGCATGGAACCTATGCTGCTGAGGACTATCTTGAAAAGCCAGATGGAACCGATATAAGATTGAAGGTGACTATCAGAGTTTCCGAAGACCGTATTGGCGTGGATTACACTGGGACGGATGGGCAGGTTGATGTCCCGCTGAATGCAGTGCTGGGCGTAACCATATCTGGTGTATACTATGTGTTTCGAACGCTAATGGGATCAGATATGCCTGTTAACGACGGGACATTCAGATTCCTTGACATCCATGTTCCTGACCGGACTGTACTAAACCCAGCCTTCCCCGCACCCGTTTCAGGTGGCAACGTTGAAACCAGCCAGAGAAATGCCGATCTCATATATCTTGCCCTGAGTAAGGCAATACCGGATCGTGTTCCTGCAGCCTCCGGAGGTTCCATGAACAACATAATGATGGGCGGATTGAATAACGGAAGATCATGGGCATTCTACGAGACCATAGGCGTCGGTCTGGGTGGAAAGCTTGGCAAAGACGGCACGGACGGAATACATGCGAACATGACGAATACCATGAACACACCCATAGAGGAGATCGAGAGGACAATGCCTCTGATCATGAAGCGATATGAATTCAGGCAGAACAGTGCAGGCCTCGGAAAATACAGGGGAGGGAGCGGGATAATAAGATCATTTATGGTACGCGATGGTGAGATCACCGTCACGGTGCTTTCAGAGAGGGAGAGACACAGGCCATGGGGGCTTCAGGGCGGCATGACCGGTGCACCCACAGAGGTGAGGATCTTCGCGGGAGGAAGGTGGAGGAAGGGCAGCACAAAGGCCACATACTATCTAAAGCAGGGCGATATCATAGAGATAAGAACTGCTGGTGGCGGTGGATACGGCAAGCCACAGGATCGCGATAAGGAAAAGGTTGAGGCAGATATTGCCTCAGGACTCATCACCAGAGGATACATGGAGAGAACTATAAGATCCGTAAATCATCATAATATGTCGCCACCTGAATAATGCAATTCATAAATGGTCTCTCCATCCATATCTATACGTTCATACCCGATGAAATGATGTATATCGCCTGAGAAATCATTACTGTAAACGTACTCATCCTGATCGTAATACTTTGGTCCTCTGAACGGTGCCTCTCTTTGTATCAGAAACAGGCATTTTTTCAGAAAGGAATAGAGAGCACTTACATCCTGATATTCATTGAGAACTGCGCCAGAGTATACCATACCCCATACGGGCTTGGATGCGTCAAATACCGTTTCAATTCCATTGAACGCCAGATCACCGAAATACATATCAATATATTCATAATGGCCTTCAGCGTAATGCATTTCCTTGGAACCGGGTATTCTAACTGAGATCTTTCCCTTGCCGGACGCATACGTCTCCTTCTTTGCTTTCACGACGAAATCGATGAGATCTTCTTCTCCCATACCAGTGTATCCCGCATTATATAATAATCGTTTCAGCGAATCCAGATACAATAATGAAAGACGTATTGCCCACCACTGAGGAAATGATACATATTTATCTGATAGTAAATTTCTAGTATCATGGAAGCCCTTGATGACCTCTGCAGAAAGATCCTCATACACATATACAAATACGGTCCAGACAGTCCAAAATACATGGCACATCGATTGCTCGGCGCAAGTGGCTGGGCACCCACATATGATCAGGTAAAGCTGAAGGAAGCCTGCAAGAAGATGGAGAGCATGAAACTTCTGACCGTGTTCAGCGGGCCGCTGAAAAGGTCACCAACGTCATCGGTGAAACCATGGATAAAGATAAAGGCAAGGGAAGTCAATTACAAGCCTGCCGGCATCTACTACGATCTAACCAGAGAAGGTAAGAAAATAGCATCGCAACTATACAAGGAGAACAGGAAAAATGAATAGCGATAGCCGAACCAGAATCCCGCCTGAAATATCATGCATCATATATCCTTATCAATAGAAATCCCGGATCTCTTCGCCGTCAAGATGCATTGGTCATCATGATTGGGCACCGTGAATATGCATGCATACGGGTTTATTATGATAAAATACATTGTCTATCGTGATTCATATGGAGGAATACGTGGATATTGTGAGCAAATACACGTTTGATGAAACAGTTTCCGCTTTAGACCGCATTATTCGTGATCGAAATCTGATCAGATTTGCGGTCTTTGATCACCGGATGAATGCCGAGAATATCGGCTTGCAGATGAATAACTGCATCGTCTTCGTCTTCGGCAATCCAGCCATAGGCACGATAATGATGCAAAGAGATCCGTCTCTTGGGATCGAACTTCCATCCAAAATTCTGATATACGAACTGGATCATAAGACCCATGTGAGATTCAGGCCTTTAAGCTGGAAATTCGATGATACTGCAGCGACAGAAGCCATGAATAAGCTGAATTCTGTTGTTGAAGCAATAGCGAGAGAATGCGCCGGCCTGGAATGAGACCTCGCCTGATCCGTCCTCGACGATCATACCCTAGCGTCATGACGCAATGCATCGTGGCATATCATAATTTCACCGGCATACCTGAGAAATTTACCGTCAAAACTGAATTTCAGGAACTTTGATCCCACCCTGCTTGGAACAATCTCCAGAAACTTTTTTGAAAAATCAGGATCGGTGGAAAAATTTGGATAGAAGCATTCCACATCGTCCCTCATTATGAGGAAAAGGATGTACGATCTATATCCTGATTCAGCCAAGCTCTCAAGGGTCTCTAAATGCTCAAGACCACGTCTGGTAGGCGCATCTGGAAACATCGCGATTCCATCTACATTCAGGGTACACCCCTTGACCTCTACATATTCATCATCGTATCTGAAATCAATCCTCTTCCTTCCCACTTTAACCTCTGGTATTGCACCTTCTGGTAGAAAATGCCTCGCTATTTCAGAATGGATCCCGGAGTCAACAAGCACCATATTGCCCCGGTCAGACGCAAATTCTATACGCCAGCTCATTCCAGATCCTTCTGCTTTCCTGATGAGGACCTCAGATCCAGGATATATGAGATCCAGAAGTCTGCCCGGATCGTGGAGATGCGCCATGTGAATCTCACCGTTCAAATCTATGCTTACTGCGAACCTATTAACTCTCTCAATGACCCTGGCCCTCATAAGGCTGTCAAAGCGCTTCACGGGAAAGCCAATAGGTCTCTTTATGAAAATATCTGTTTTCAGATCATCACCTTAGCAGAACATTCTTTCAATCCGAATAAAAATATTAAGCATGCTGTCATCCGCTAATAGATGGACGGTAAGAATCTTCGTGATGCTGTATTGATCGTTTTCATCATACTTGTCATATCGATAGCACTGTTCATAATCAAGCCGTCAGTGGATTTCCTCATAAAAACGTACATCAGCGAACTGGCGCCTTACACAGAGTATGTGAACGGAGCAATAGCAGCCATATTCGTCGGTGGGGGAGGCGTACTTATACTCCATATCGTGAGGAAAAACATCGACAGGTACTTTTCAAAGAAGATAAACAGATCTGCACAGAACCTCATAGAGCTCATCGTGTCCTTCTTCATGTACGCTGTGATCCTGGCCATAATACTGACATCTCTGGGCATAAATCTGACAGGCGCGCTTGTTGGCGGATCGGTTGGAGCCCTCATAATAGGTATAGCATTGCAGGGAATCTTTTCAAGCATCTTCTCCGGATTCGCTGTTACATCGGGCGGAGCCCTAAAGCCGGGCGATGTTGTTAACATGCAGTCATGGTTGTTCTCCGGTCCGATCACCGGCGAGGTCATGAAGATCTCCTATCTGTTCTCGGATATAAGAACGCAGAACGATAATATAATAAAGATACCCAACTCAGCCTTCTTTGGCAACACTGTATTCGAGAACCTTGGAAAATATGATCGCTTCTCATACAGGCTTCAAGTATCGCTACCATCGGACGTTTCCATATCGAAGATCGAGGAGAAACTCGGACCGCTTCAGGATGATACAAGATGGTATTTCACCGGATCGAACGGCAGCACGAATACGTTCACCGTAGTGATGACCATGAAAAACATAACCGACATCAATGAGGCCATAGATAAAATAAACAGGGCATTCAATGATGCTTACTGGAAAGCAAAAACTGGATAAATATCACTCTACGTCTCCATCTCAGTCAGCATGTCCTTCAGGAAATTAGGAACTCTGGCGGGCTTCCCATCCTTTATAAACACATTTACGGTCTTTCCCCTGCCATATACGCTTCCGTTCTTGTCTTCAATGCTGTAGCTGAAATCAAAGCTTGTGTTTCCTATCCTTGATATCCACGTTCTAACGTATACCTCGTCTCCAAAATGAACGGATCTCTCAAAGTCGATCTCAGCCCTTGCTATTACAATATTTACGGTGACCGGATCTTCCGTCATGAAAAATTTTTTCATATAATTGAGTCGACCTATCTCGAAGTACGTCAGAAATCTGGCGTTATTAACATGCCCCAGCAGATCGATATCGTCGTATCGAATCTGGATCGGAGTAATGTCCACATATTCCGAGACCATAAATAAGCAATAACATCTGATCTTTAATATTTATTTTGAACTTTTCTCCTTTGCCTTCTGCACTTTCTTTTCCACTGCAGGCGGAGCCTCTAATCTCTGAGAGACAGCATTCGACACAGCCTTCAAATCGTCACGTAGCTTTTCCATCTGCGTTTCCAATATATGTGCCATCTCATCTGGCAGATCGCTCAATTTCTTATCCACATCAGCGTAATACTCCTTCAGGAGCGGTGCGTCAGACATAGCTTCCAGCTTCTTCTGTATTTCATCTATTTTGCTGGATATTTCAGTCAGTTTATCCATTACATCCTTTTTGAATGACACGATGTAAGAAACATAATACGTATTTAAATTTTGGGATCGTTGAATGCAGAGATATGATAATGTATGACATAATAAAAATTTTTATATATTATTATCCTTATAGCGAAGATGCGCATTGTCTGAAAATGTGTGACTCGTGGCGATCAAAACGCATAAGTATTTATGACTCCATACGTAGTTGAATGATATCATCGGAAGTTTCTGTGGACAGGGTTAAGGATCTGTGGAGAGATTTCTTCAGATCATATGGATATTCCGACGAGATAAACAGGATCCACCAGGAATATCCAGAGGTCAGGACCCTGTATGTATCGTTCAAGGATCTGGAAGACTTCAACTGGCAGTTTGCCGGATCGATACTCGTATCGCCAGAAATATACCTGAAAGCAGGTGAGGAGGTTATACTGCAGGATTACCTGCTCGACAGGGTAACTCAGAGATTCAACATCTTCAACCTGAGGCTCAAGGATCTAGAGGAGAAGAATGTTGCATACCGAATACGCGATATCAGAAGCGCCAACATAGGGACGCTCATAAGCGTATCAGGGATAGTTAGGAAGAACACAGAAGTCTTTCCAAAGCTCAAAAACGCCGCATTTGAATGCAGCAACTGCCATGGGCTGACGTACGTTGATCAGACCGAGAACAGGCTCAGCGAGCCTCAAATATGCGAGCACTGCGGCCTTTCAAAGGTAAAGGACAAAATATTCTTCAAGTTGAGACCAAATCTTTCTGAATTCATAGACGTACAGAAGGTTGAGATACAAGAGGATCCCGAGACTCTGGAGGGTGGATCACAGCCTCAGCGTATAACCATCATAACTGAGGACGATCTTGCTGGCCTGCTTTTTCCTGGAAACCGCGTCGTGGTGGATGGAATACTGAAGACTGAACAGCGCAGGCAAGGGAATATACCTCTGACAGAATTCTTCACCTATCTCTATGCCGTCAACATAAGGAAGGATGTCAAGGAACTTGAAAGCGTAAAGATAACTGAGGAGGACAAGAAGAAGATCATTGAAATTTCGAAGAAGCCGGACATAATAAACGTAATATCAAGATCCATAGCGCCTACGATTCACGGTCTGGACATGGTAAAGATGGCGCTTGCCCTTCAGATGTTCGGGGGTGTGCGCAAGGTTATGAAGGACGGAACAACGATGCGCGGAGACATACATATACTTATGGTCGGAGATCCAGGTACAGCAAAATCACAGCTACTGAAATACATGGCCGAGGTCTCACCTAGAGGCATATTTACATTCGGGCGCGGTTCTAGTGCTGCAGGTCTGACTGCAGCCGCTGTCAGAGACGAATTTGGTGAGGGGAGATGGACACTGGAAGCTGGCGCACTCGTTCTGGCAGATAATGGCTTCGTAGCCATCGATGAGCTTGACAAGATGGACGAACACGACACCGCAGCAATGCACGAGGCCATGGAGCAGCAAACCGTGACCATATCCAAGGCAGGGATAATGGCAACGCTCAAAGCGCGCGCCTCGGTTCTGGCTGCGGCGAATCCCAAGTTCGGAAGATACGATCTCAACAGGAATCTGGCGGAACAAATAAATTTTCCACTGCCTCTACTATCAAGGTTCGATGTGATATTCAAGATGGTAGACCAACCGAACAAGGACAATGACAGTCGATTAGCTGAGCATGTTCTTAAAGCACACAGGATCGGCGAAATATACAGAAGCATCGAACATAGCGATACCGATGTGGAGATAGATGAGCGCGGGTTCGAACCAGAAATAGATAAGGATACGCTGAGGAAATACGTGGCATACGCAAGAAATAACATATTCCCCAGGCTCAGTGATGAGGCAATAGCCATTCTTCAGGATCAGTACGTTAAGACGAGGAGCATGACGCATGATGCAATCCCCATCACGGTCAGACAGTTGGAATCGACTGTCAGGCTTGCTGAAGCTGCAGCGAGGGCAAGGCTTTCGACCATAGTTACAGTTGAGGATGCCATGCTTGCTAAGAAGATCGTGGACTACTATCTAATGGACGTGTCCATGGACAATGGAAAGATGGATATCGACATCATATATACAGGTGCAAGCTCCAAGCAGAGGAATGATATGGAGACAGTACTGGACATAATAAAGCAGATAAAGGCAGAAAAGGGTGTGGCCGAAGTATCCGATGTGATAAACACCGCCATGAGCAAGGGCATGCAGCAGAAGAAGGCAGAGGAAGCGCTGCTCAAGCTCAAAAATGCAGGTCAGATATTCGAGAGATCCTACGGAAAGATAGATGTGATAAGTTGAAGATCGTGATGAAGATCAGCGAGGTACGCGGTGAGGTTTTGCTTGCGGCGGCCGATGCTGATATCCTCGGAAAAAAATTCAGGGAGAAGAATCTGCATATAGAGATCTATCCATCATTCTATGGAGAGGTAAGGGTCACCGATGAGATGTTTCTATCATCACTCAATATGTGCACCATAGCGAACCTTGTTGGCGAATACACGATTGGCCTGGCCATAGATGCAGGATTCATAGACCGAGAGAACATACTGTATATACAGAAGATCCCGTATGCGCAGTATGCCAAGATATTCCAGTGATGGCGATGATGGCAAAGCATCAGGCAGTAAAGAAGATATTCGATGAAATATCAACCAAGTACGATCTTATCGATACAATAATAAGCCTCGGCCTGGACCAGCACTGGAGAAAGGTGCTCGTGAAGCATCTTGATCTCAGCGATGATCTAAGATGCCTTGACTGCGGCGCTGGAAGCGGAAAAGTGACTGAGATGATATACTTTCAGTGCCATGGATGTGAAGTAACCGCACTGGACATAACAGACAGCATGTTCAACAGTGAGCTGAAAAAATATGTTAGATTTGTTGTATCTCCGGCAGAGAGGCTGCCATTTGAAGATTCCTCATTCGACCGGGTATCATCCGCCTTCCTGACAAGAAACCTTGCCGATATAGATAGATATTTCTCTGAGGTTTACAGGGTTCTGAAGCGCGGTGGCATCTTCGTCAATATGGATATTTATAATCCAACCAGACCTGTGATATCTGAGCTCTTTGGAATCTACTTTTACAGATTTGTTCCCTTTCTGGGAAACAAGGCAACGGGATCAAAGAATTATACCTATCTTGCCAATACTGTCAGATACTTCCACCGTCCGGAAGTCATAACGCAGAAGCTCGTGGAAAAGGGATTTTCAGTGCAGTCCATCGATCTCTTCTTTGGTGCGGTTTATCTTCATGTGGCGACTAAATGAAAAATGGTGGTTCATAGACTTTAATTAATGTTCATATAATTTAAGCATAAATGCTTATATATTGTGCATATATCACATTATTGATGATTAAGAATATCAATATCGATGGAAGTTCTCCGGGTAGATCCACATCGAAGAATTTCGTGATGGTTCACTATTCATCAGATCATATATCCACATTCGATATACAGAGGGTATTTTCTCCCAGCATAATCAGGCATGAACTGATATATCTGGACAGGCTGGAAGTACCGCAAGATCTTTCGACCATCGTCAGCAGATACCGTCTTCGCTTCAGGGGCGATGGCAACGTGATCCGACTCTTTTCGGACGTACCCTTGGTGTTCTTCATCGCACTCTTTCAGGTCTATTATTCTTCACATAATATAATAACGTTGCAGCACAATGAAGACTGGATGAGATCGGTGATCCTAGCCTCGGAAATGCTGGGCAGGGATATAGAGATAATCGATGACCGCTCGAATACCGATCAAATATTGAAAAGAGCCATAGAGACCGGATCAAACATAGTCGATCCGATCATGCCAAATGCGAATGCGCTCTATTTCAGATCCATAGGTTCGATAATCGAGAAACCGGAAGGATCAATAAGAAACATCATATTCGATCCGGACGTTCCTGATTCCATCATACCGGTTCTCTCAACCACCATCGAATCTGAAGGTTGCACAATAGCTGCAGAGGGCATCCCACATCCAGCAAAGATACCCATGGCGGCAGGCACGATGTATGTGGACGGATTCATGATCGACGGTAGTTACATAGCGGATCCGGCTGTTGTTAGCGCAATAAAGGATGGTAGGGTATCCATAAGGCATGATGCAATTTCTGGGATCATAGCGGAACGTGATGCGCGATGAAACCCTTTGTCTACTTTACCCTTGGATACAGATATCATATGATCAAGCAGTTCATTCTGAGATCTGAAGATGTTTACGCCTTTGAGTTCGGTTTTCCCACAGAGAACCCTGTTTACGATGGCATGAAGCTGAGGAGAACGCACGATCCTTCCGTAAACATGTATAACGAAAATGAAAACACCGAAGTGTTCAGAATGGCTGATGAGGTTGGATCCAGAAAATACTCCCTTATGTATTATGAAGTCCTGAAATCGAAAGGAACACGGATCCTGGACTATCTGAACAGGAACGGATTCGACGGATCGATCATACCGGATCTGATGATCGATCATAAGGATGCATTCTACGAAACTGTGGAACTGCTGAGGCAGTATTCTCTGGAATACGTTCCGTTCGTCACCCCAATAACTCCCACAAAGATTATGCAGGATCAGATATCAGCTGGTGGAGATTGGATCTATCAGGGAATGATGCCGGCCACAGGAGTACAGCTTCCCTACAGCATCGATACCATATATGGGCATATCAAACCTTTCGCGGGCGGAAGGCACATAGTTTATGGATTTGGCATCAGAGATATGGAGACGATGAGGATGCTGGCAAAATATGATGCATTCGGCATAGCTGTTGGGACAGCCGTGGTTGAGATGATCGATTCCGGGGATACTGTTTCCTACAGATCCCTCATTGACATGATTCTGGAGGCATGATGCAGATGTATTACAATTTTCTGACTGGAAAGGCCATGAGCAGGAAAGAAGCCTTTGATCTCATGAGGTATATGGCGTCCGATGAATGCAGTGATGCGTACAGGGCTGCTGTCTTGTCCGTCCTTCGCATACGCGGCACCACTGATGATGAGATCTTGGGATTCTATGATGCAATGCAAAAATACAGCATAAAAAGCGAGGCATCGGACATCGTTGGAACCGGCGGCGACATGGCACACACAATAAACGTCAGCACGGCTTCTGCAATCGTGGCGGCCTCCTATGGAATCAGGGTGGCAAAATTCGGTAACAGATCGGCCTCCGGTAGCCATGGATCAGCAGACTTCATGATGGAACTTGGATACCGCTTTCCCGAGACAATAGGAGATGCACAGCATCTGCTCGATACAAGGGGCTTCGTGTTTATTTACGCGCCTTACTTCCTCAGGGAATTCGCCCTTTTCTCTGCTGTTCGCAAGGCACTGGGATTTCCCACTGTAATGAATTTCCTTGGACCGCTGCTGAATCCTCTGTCACCGAGCAAAAGGGTGATAGGAACTGCTGATGGAACGACGATGGATCTCTATGCAAAGACAGCGCTGCGATCTGGTTTCACTTCCATCATAGTGCACTCCGCGGACGGAATGGATGAGATAAGCCCGCTTTCGAAGGCAAGGATACTCAAGGTAAACGAGACGATAGAGGAGGAGTTTCTGGATTCTCCTGGCATTGTGGGCAAGATCGAAGCGAGCAATATAGCATCCCCTGATCCAAGGAGGATCCATGATCTCACACTGGCATCCATAGTGGGTGAAAACGAGGATGGATCAAAGTTCATAGCTCTTAACACAGCGCCGCTTCTGGTGCTGAACGGTTTCGCCGATAGTATCACTGAGGCTTACCATCTCGCTTTGGATCATGTGATGAGTGGTAGGCCGCAGAGATTTCTGGAGGAAATTCTTCATGAGAGTTAAGATATGCGGTATTACAAACGTCAAAGATGCAATGATGGCGTCCGAGGCCGGTGCTGATATAGTTGGATTCGTCTTCGATAAGAGGAGTCCAAGGCATGCCGATTATGAAGTGCTCAAACAGGCCTCACGTGCAGGCATGACCGTTGCCGCCGTTTATACCGACATATCATCCGTATACACATCAGAGATGGTCGAGGATTACGTCCAGATCCATTTTCCGCATGATGATTCGCTTATAGATTATGTTCATGAACAAGGCGGCAGGGTGATATCCGTCATACATTATGGATTTGAGGATCTTTCGAAGAAATATGGCGATTATAGGAAGGCAGATATAATAATGGTGGAGCGTAAACCCAAGATCTCTGAGGTGATCGGCAGTGATGATTTCGATGGAAAGAAGCTTGGGTTTGCCGGAGGCATAGACCAAAATGATGTTCACATGATCCTGAGGAGAAGCCCACTTCTGATCGATGTGAGCAGTTCTCTTGAATACGCCCCTGGAAGGAAGGACAAACATAAGATCATGAACTTCTTTGAAGCTCTGGGTGAATATTATGAAGATCATCGATGAACTGGAGGAGTATAAGGATCATGAGGCCATAGCCTACTTCGCTTCGTTCCCAGATCGAGTTTCAGGCTACGAATACGCCTTCATTGGTGACCAAATGATAACGGATCCGCGGAGGATCTTCGATGGGTATCTGCGTCCCGTCGTGGTCACATACGACTTCGTCAATAGCATATTCAGAACGCAGGTGAGAAGATCAGGTTGGCCGGAACTCATCTCATTCGATCCAGAGACGATCTTGAAGGGAAAGATCACGAGGCGCGGGACGATCAGAAAAAAGAACGTTGAAGATTTTTCGGATCCGGATCTTTCCAGAAAGATATCAGAGGTCAGGAAGCTCATCAGATCAGGAGAGATCCTTCAGGCCGTGATATCAAGGGAATTCGATATCTGCCTCGATCCATGGGAGAAGGTGCGTGAGTTCATCAGTAACGATAGATCCAGATACGTGTTCTATTACAGAATTGGGAGATATCAGATCCTTGGGAGTTCACCTGAGAACCTTGTCACCGTGGTCGGCAACGAGGTTTTCACCGATCCCATAGCTGGGACGATCCCAGCCACATGGGATTCATCCATATTAACGGAAAGTTATAAGGATGCCAACGAACACCGTATGCTGCTTGATCTGGCCAGAAATGACGTGAGCAAGTTCGCGGACATCGGATCTCTCAACGTTTCCAAAGTTATGCAGATAGAGGAATTCACCTCGGTGAAACATCTTGTGAGCCAGGTCAGAGCCAGATTTTCCAACACTTCGCATCTCGATATACTCAAGGCAATGTTCCCTGCGGGAACCGTATCCGGGTCTCCGAAAGAGCGCGCAATCGAGATAATAGATCGCTATGAGGATAGCGCACGCGGACCCTATGGAGGTGCCATTGGTATCACGATGGAATCAGCCATGGATCTTGCTCTGACCATAAGGAGTGCATATTCAGATGGGTCTGGCTTCAGGCTCAGGGCAGGCGCTGGCATAGTGAAGGATTCGGATCCTGATGCTGAGGTTCGTGAGATATATTCAAAGGCGAGGGCGGTCATTTGAGCATACTGATAATAAACAATCATGATTCTTTCGTCTACAATCTCTTCTATTACATCCATTCGATGGGAGTGAAGGTCGATGTGGTTGACAATGATGGCTGGGCAGATACTTCAAAGTACGATAAGATAATTGTGTCTCCTGGGCCTGGAACACCGCTTTCAAAGAGGGATGCCGGAAATATAATACATATGATCGAAAACTTCACTGGGCCGGTGCTCGGTGTGTGCTTCGGCCATCAGATACTGGCACACATGCTCGGATCTGGAATCATAACGCTTGAAAGGCCATATCATGGGGAGGTGGATGTTGTTAAACATGAGGAAAGTCCGCTGTACGATGATGTTCCGCCGGTATTCCATGCCATAAGATATCATTCTCTGGCAGTTGTACCAAGCGATGGCATAGTTGTGGATGCCGTTTCGCAGAGCGACGGAACAGTGATGGGTTTCCATTCACCTGACATGAGGATCTTCGGAGTACAGTTCCATCCCGAGAGTTATTTCACGGAATATGGATTCAAAATAATACACAACTTCGTGAGATTATGAACATCGAAGAAATACTTATGCGAAACAGGTTCAGGCGCTGCGATTTCAGCCGCGTAAGGAATACTATCAGCCTCAAGAAGATCATCGAGGAACGCAATCTTCATGGAAAGCTAGGGCTCATAGCCGAATACAAAAGGCGATCGCCTTCTGGTTTCAACACGGATGAGGATATCCATTCCTATCTATCTTATGTGAGATCTCACAGGATCTCGGGGTTAAGCATATTGAGCGAACCATTGTACTTTTCAGGATCCTTCGATGACGTGATCCTTGCCCACAGGCTGAACATTCCTGTACTGGTAAAGGACTTCACGCCTGATGAGGATTTTGTTGTTCAGGCATACAACGCAGGTGGAGACGCTGTACTGGCAATATTGGACTTCCTTGATCTCTCAACGGTAGAACGCATAGTAAAACGTGCACTGGATCTAGGTATGGATGTGATAGAGGAATACCATCGATCAGATGCTCTTAAGAGGTTCATACCAGGAGAAAACGTTATACTGGGCCTGAACAGACGCGATTTGAATAGCTTGAATATAGAAGACATCAGCACTCGCATTGACTATGATGTACAGATACTCGAAAGCGGGATAAACATAACAAATGTTGCGAGAATTCCCAGGACATACAATGGATATCTTATCGGGACGTCAATACTCAGAAGGGATGGGACCCTTGAATATCTTGAGCGAAACGGCCTGATATGATCCATGGTCTCATCGATCGCAGGAATGTTCAGATATATTTGCGGTAAACATTATTTATATAAAATGATAAAAAGCTTAAATTAAGATGAAGCCCTATCCAGAATCATGGACACGAAACTTTACATAGATGGTGAGTGGGTTAACTCATCGTCAGGCAAGACTGTGGATAAGTACAGCCCGGTTACAGGGCAGGTTATAGGTAAATTTGAAGCGGCAACAAAGGATGACGTGGACAGGGCTATTGACGCCGCAGAAGATGCATTCTGGTCTTGGAACGACCTTGGTTCGGTCGAAAGGTCAAAAATATTATACAGAGCAAAGGAACTCATAGAGCAGAAGAGAGGCGAACTGGAAAACATAATAATGGAGGAAAACGGAAAGCCTGTGAAGGAGGCCAAGGAGGAGGTTGACGGCGTTCTGGATCAGATTCAGTACTATGCTGAATGGGCAAGGAAACTCAACGGAGAGGTTGTTGAGGGAACATCATCCCACAGAAAGATACTGCAATACAAGGTACCATATGGTATAGTGGTAGCTCTCACACCATGGAATTTTCCTGCAGGCATGGTTGCCAGAAAGCTCGCGCCGGCGCTTCTGACTGGAAACACGATTATATTGAAGCCTAGCAGCGACACACCTGGTAGTGCAGAGTGGATAGTGAGAAAATTCGTAGAGGCTGGAGTTCCAAAAGGTGTTCTTAACTTCATAACGGGCAGAGGATCAGATATCGGTGATTACATAGTGGAGCACAAGAAGGTAAATTTGATCACCATGACCGGATCGACATCAACAGGCCAGAGAATAATGCAGAAGGCTTCCGCAAACATGGCAAAGCTTATTCTTGAGCTGGGCGGAAAGGCGCCGTTCATGGTCTGGAAGGATGCGGATATGGACAACGCGCTGAAGACCCTCCTCTGGGCCAAGTACTGGAATGCAGGACAGTCTTGCATTGCGGCTGAAAGACTCTACGTGCATGAGGATATCTACGATAAGTTCATGAGCAGATTCGTTGAACTCAGCAAGAAGATCGCACTGGGCGATCCAAAGAACGCAGATATGGGACCACTGATAAACAAGGGAGCGCTCCAGGCCACCTCAGAAATAGTGGAGGAGGCAAAAAAGAGTGGAGCCAAGGTTCTGTTCGGAGGTACCCAGCCCAGCCTCAGCGGACCCTACAAGAATGGCTATTTCTTCCTCCCGACAATAATAGACAATGCTGACCAGAATTCAAAGATATTCCAGGAAGAGATATTCGCACCTGTCATAGGCGCAAGGAAGGTATCAGATGTTGAGGAGATGTATAAATTAGCCAACGACTCGAAGTACGGATTAGCATCCTATCTGTTCACCAAGGATCCCAATTTGATCTTTGAAGCCGCCGAGAGGATCAGGTTCGGAGAGCTGTACGTTAACATGCCCGGACCTGAGGCATCACAGGGATACCATACGGGCTTCCGTATGACGGGACAGGCCGGCGAGGGGAGCAAGTACGGAATATCGGAATATCTGAAATTGAAGAACATATACGTGGATTACTCGGGGAAGCCCCTTCACATAAATACTGTGAGGGACGATCTCTTTCAATGAAAATGAGTACATAGAACTCATAACGAAATAAACCTGAGGGAACCCTCAAGGAGTTACTCAGGTCTTATATTTTGTATATAAAACTTTTCATAACCGATTTTCCTGCAGAGATCTTAGATAGATTTTTTGATGCATTTTTTCATAGAAACATGTTTTTAGGATACTTTTTTTATAAAATATGAAAAAATTATTATACACATCATGTAATTGTTAAATATGGATAGATCTGGTCAACTGGATGAATCCATAAGAAATCAGGCCATAAGCTATCTTATCGATAAATTTTCTTCCTCTGGAACCAGGATAGGATGGCTGATGATAGCCTCAATCTTCGTAGAGTCATGGGATCTGTACTCAATATCGTTCATACTGATCTTCCTTTCGAAGATATTCCATCCGTCGGCGCTGCTGCTTGGACTTACCGCCGCCGGCACCCAGGGAGGAGCCGTTATTGGAGCACTGCTTGGCGGCTGGCTTGCTGACAGGATCGGAAGAAGGAAGATCTTCCTGTCCACCATGGTGATATTCATGGTGGTGGGCCTTGCTCAGGCTTTCTCTCCTAATATGATCGTTCTCGCCGCTCTGAGGCTGATACTCGGAATTCCGCTGGGTATGGACGTTGCAAGTGGATACACGTACATAATGGAGTACATGCAGAAGGGAAAGAGAGAGGTTATGGGGAACAGATGGCAGTTCATGTTCGCAGTAGGAGAGATATCGGCCATAGCGGCTGTTGCGGTACTACTTTATGCGGGTGTATCTCCACACATCCTGTGGAGGATTGTTCTAGGAGCGTCCGCCATACCAGCCCTTGTGATCTTCGTGTTGAGATATAATCTTCCTGAAACTGCCATATGGTTGATCGAAAAAGGAAGATACGTCGAGGCGAAGAAGGTTACAAAGGAGATGTATGGAGATTCGCTGAGCATGCTCCCTGATCAAGACGTGATTGTAGAAAAGGTTAAACTTTCAAGATTTTTAGCCGAGATCAGGAAAGACAGGATAAAGTGGAGAAGTTCGGTTTATGGCTGGATCGCATGCTTTGCACAGAGCAGTGAGTTTTCAACGTTTGCTTTCTACATCCCCGTTCTCTTCGTACTGCTGGGCGTATCAAGCATAATCGGAACTGATCTGATCACCCTTGGTATATATTTCGTCGCCATGGTCTCTGGACTTGTGGGTCCTGCAATACTTCCGAAGATAGGACAGAGAAGGCTCAGCATATATGGCTTCGGCATAGTTCTAATCGCTCTAATAATCGCCGCCCTTGCCATATTCACGCATCTTCTGATCATACTGCCATTCGTGGCTGCCTTGATGCTATGGGGTCACTACTGGGATGCAGAAAACGTGATGACCATTCCATCAATGGTAGCCCCGCCCAAATATAAGGCAACATCTAGCGGCTTTGCGTATGTGTTTGTTAAGTTGCCAGCATTTCTTTCTATATTCCTATTTCCAGCCTTCTTCGATGCGATCGGAAAGGGATCGGCAACCCTCTTCACAGCCATATTTCCACTCATTGGGTTAATGTCCGCAATACTGATACTTCCGGAGGTGTATGGATACAAGGAGGTTCAGGCAAACCCATCATGAAAAACAAAATATTCATTTTTATTATAAAATTCTTATATCTTGTAAAATTCCAAACCCAGTTCCTTTATCTTTTCCTCTGTCGGGTATCCTCTAGTATCCCAGCCACGTGCCCTGTAATAGTCCTGCAGAAGCTTTGAGAGCGGAACAACGTTGCCTTTCTTTGGGCCCTTTGGAATCGGAACATTCAGGAAGCGATCTGGCAACTTGTCATCCTCTGGCTTTATTCCGGCCTTGAGGTTAAAGAGACGTTCAAGGTTCCACACACGTTCGGCTGCCTTCATTATCTCGTCCTTCGTGTAATTGAAGCCGGTCACTGCATTTACAAGCTCTATGTAATCATCAAGATTCAGCGCAAACGACGGGAACTGACAGAGACCAGAACAGTCCATTACCTCGGTGAAATCCTGGATGTATTTCACCAGATCGGCCTTGCCCTCGAGCTGCAGTGGATCCTGCGTTGGCTCAACCCCAAGTATCTCGTTTGATATGGTGTATGCCCTCATATGTGATCCGCCTATGTTGCTAGTGGCATACTCCAAAGCCATGCCCCATACGCCTCTCGGATCGTATGCCGCGATCTCCTGCCCCTTGACGCTCATGGATACGCTTTCATCACCGTACATCTTGGCAAGGCGATAGGAACCTTCAGCCAGCTTGTCCCCAAAGTCCTTTCTGTATCCTATCTTCGCTGTCATCTCGAGCACGGCCGAGGTATTTCCGAACTTTGGCTTTGTCGGCCCCACATCCTTGTCAGGTATCTTGCCCTTCTCGTACAACTCCATTGCAGCTGATATGGTAAGTCCGGCGCTTATGGTATCATATCCGAGTCGATCCGCATTATCATTGGCCGCTATTATGGTGTAAAGATCATGAACGCCTGTATTCGGTCCAAGTGCCCATGTACTTTCATATTCTGGCCCCTCGCTCTCCCTCTCATTGTACTTGACTACACGACCACAGCCTATTGGACATGCAAAGCATGGCTGATTGTGGATAAGATAGGTCTCAGCCAGCGTCTCACCGCTCACATCATCCGCAAGCGGATCGTCGCCAGAATCCGTTGCATTTCTGGTCGAATATATGCCGGATCTGTTTATTATGTTGGTGAGAACCTCGGTACCGAACTGTGTCAGACCCTGAGAGGTGACTGGGTTCTCCTTTATCTTCTTTAGCATCTTTGGCAGTATTGCCTTGTACATTTCAGGATTGCCAATCGTCGGCATCTTCCCGCCGCCAGCCACGATCGCCTTGAGCTTCTTTGATCCCATGACCGCCCCAACACCATTTCTGCCTGCCGCTCTGTGCTTGTCGTTCATTATCGATGCAAATTTAACCAGATTTTCACCGGCAGGGCCTATACAAGCCACGCTGACGTTTCCACCTATCCTACTGACGAGTATGTCTGTGGTTTCAAAGACATCCTTACCCCAGAGATCCGATGCATCTCTGAGTTCTGCTTTGCCCTTGTCCACAAATAGATACACTGGCTTGCTGGATTTTCCCTTGAATATTATCATATCGAAGCCTGCATGCTTCAATTTTGCCCCAAAGTAGCCGCCGGAGTTGCTCCTAGTTATCGTTCCAGTTAAAGGGCTCTTCGTCACAGCCATATAACGTGCAGCCGTGGGTGCACTCGTTCCAGTAAGAGGCCCTGGCGCTATTATCAGCTCGTTATCAGGATCATATGGATCTATCTTTGGATCGACCTCGTCCACATAATATCTTGTGGCCAGTCCCTGCCCACCTATATAATCCCTGGCCCACTCCATGTTTGTATCCTCGATCTTCAGCGTGCCACTGCCAAGATCGACCCTCAAAATCTTCCCAGTAAAACCTCCCACCATAGCTATCGTATAATCAGTCTTTAAAAATATATAAATATTTTTAAATATATTTGAATTGCTCCTTTCTGATAATGCTTCAAAATTGAATGATCGATAATTTTTTATCGCGACATTCGTAATGTCCCTTTATGAGGAATGTTATAGAAATAGTCAAGGATGCAGATAGATACAGATCCTCGGTCATAAATCTGCAAGCTTCTGAGAATGCCGTTAGTCCCAATGTGATCAGAGCCATCGGTTCTGATTTCGCATCCAGATATTCTCATATTGAGAATGGCGTCAATGATTATGGTGGAACCAGGTTCGCAGAAGAGCTCGAAGAGACAGTTTCAAGAAAAACCTCTGAACTGTTTGGCCTCAAACACGCCGAGGTAAGGCCCCTCAGTGGGCATATAGCGGCAATGACCGTTCTTGCAGCTCTGGTGCGGAGGGGGGAGAGCATAATGAAAATACCTGAATCCGTCGGTGGATACACAGGATATTCAGGAAACTATCTACCGAAGATGATGAACTTCAAGTCCTATGATATACCTGTAACAGCGGATGGTTTTGTTGATTACGATGGCCTCGCGAAGCAGGCTGAATATATAAGGCCGAAGATGATACTGCTCGGTCAGTCCATCTTCGTTAAGTCATACGATATGGCCAGAATCAGGGAGGTATGCGATCAGAATTCGTGCATCATAGGATACGATGCTTCTCATGTCATGGGTCTGATAGCTGGAGGTGAATTTCAGAAGGACATAAAGAAGGCCGATATAATTTTTGGTTCCACGCATAAGACATTCTTCGGGCCTCAGGGAGGTCTCATTCTCACCGATGATGATAGCCTGTACAGACGCGTCGAGGAGAACATAACCTGGAAGACTATGGACAACTACAATATCGCCAGGATGGCAGGAGTGGGCGTTGCCGTGGAGGAGATGATGAAGTATGGCAAGGAGTATGCACCGCGCGTGATCAGAAATGCCAGAAATCTTGCCGAAGCCTTGAACGAACACATACATATCAGGTACGAACCATGGTACACCGATTCCCATCAGATACTCATAGAACCAAGCTGGCTTTCATCCCATGGCTACGATTTTGTAAGATTCAGCAGAATGATGGAGGATAACGGTATTATCGTCGACAGAATAGGAAGAATAGGGACTGCCGAGATAACAAGGATGGGTATTGATGATGTTGATGAACTGGCAGCCATGATGATAGATGCCTTCAAGGGGATCGATGTGAAAGATAGGGTTAATAAATTCGTACGCAATATGAAAATGAGGTACTATGAAAGTTAGCGAACTGATGACCACGGATCCCATAACTGTGAGCATTGAAGACACGTTCTCCAAGGTGATGTCCAAAATGAACGAAACCGGCATACACCAGCTCCCCGTAATGGATGGGGATCGCTATGCCGGCATGATCACCTATTCGGATCTGCTGAAGAAGAGAAGCATACAGGTTAAATCAAAGATATCGAACTATACAATAAGCACACCGACGCTTGACGCAGATGATGACGTCCTTGAAGCCGTGCGCCTGATAAAGGACACTGGATTATCCGCGATTCCTGTGTTCCAGAAGGGCAAGCTCGTGGGAATAATTTCAAGGACGGACATAATAAAGAATCTCCCGCAGATCGTGGATGTCAAGGACGTGCGAATATTCCAGATCATGAGCTCTGATCCAGTCTATGTCTACGAGGATGATGGAATAGAGGAGGCATTCGACAGCATGAGAATGCTCAACGAGGTCGAAATACCTGTAGCCAGCAGGGACGACAAACTGTCAGGTATAATCCGACTGAACAGCATCCTGAACATACTGTACAGGCAGAAGGAGAAAATCAAGTATGGAGGATATGGTGAGAAGGAGCCAATAAACATTGCCTGCAAATCGCTGATGGATCCGCCTGTGAGCGTTGACAGGTACGCCGGCATTGAAGAGACCGTCAAGCTCATGATGCAGTACAGCCTGCACATAATGCCGGTGACAGACTCCGGAAAAATTGTAGGCATAGTGGATTTCAGCGATCTCATAAACATGATAAAGACTGAGAGCAAGGAGGGTATACTCATTGAGATAAGTGGCCTGGACATATACGATGAGGATCTGTACGATATCGCCTTTGAACTCTCACAGCGCTTCCTTGAGAAATTCTCCAGAATGACCGACGTGTCCCAGGGAAAGCTTCTGATCCACGTTATGAAATATAAGACACAGGGATCGACCAAATACAGTATAAGAACCAGGATATCAGCACCACCACTGTTCCTCGTTCAGAATGGATCTGGCTGGAATTTTGCGGAGGTTCTCGGCGAGATATTCGACAGATATGAAGAGAGACTAAAGAAGATAAAGGAGAAACAGTGATAATGCTGTATTCTCCAGTTGATTCTATTCTTTATATTTCAAATATTCGCGTTGAAGTGTATGATGTTTTTAAGGAGGTATGATATGGGTGGAGAATTTATCGATCGTATAATGGAGTACGCCGGACAGAGATCTAAATATGCAGACGTCAGGTACATGGAGACTGAAGGCAGGGGTGCAGTGATCAGGAACGGAGAATTTGACGAATCTGCCTATGCCAATGACAGCGGATATGCCATTCGAATTCTGAATGATTCCATAGCGATGGCATATACGGATTCTGAGGACTGGGAGAGAATAAAAAACATCATCGATAACGCCGTATCCAGATCCAGGAAGCCCGGCAAAAATAAGATATACCATGGGAAGGTAGAAAAAGCCAGCTGGTCCGAAATCGGTAATGATCGGGTACGGGATCACAGCCTGGAGGATATGATCAAGATCCTGAAGGAAGCGGATTCAGTGGCCGCTGATGGATCCAGCATCAGGATCAGCGCACTTTCAGACAGATACGTGCATCAAATATACGAAAATACTGATGGATCGCACATTGAGGGAACATACTCAAGAATCTTCTTCAACTATCTGATCGGCGTTTCCGAGAACGACAGATACGAGCAGTCTTCGGAGGAATTCGGATGGACCGGCGGTTATGAAACCTTCGATTTTCCATACATTTCTGAGTCCATGAGAAACGATGTATCCAACCTCAGAGAGATCATACTGGCACCTTCCGTTGAACCCGGAAATTTCGATGTTATAATTGGCCCGGAGATATCTGGAATAGTGGCGCATGAGAGCGCTGGGCATCCGACAGAATACGATCGTATAGCTGGAAGGGAGGCTGCGCTCGCCGGAGAATCGTTTCTAACCGGAAAGAAGTTTCCATACAGAATAGGATCAGACAAGGTTAGCGTGATAGACGATCCAACGATAAAAGGTTCTTATGGATATTATCAGTATGATGATGAGGGTGTACACGCAAGGAAGAGATATCTTTACAGAAATGGATTCACATCCGAATTCCTGCTGAACAGGGAGAGTGCATCCTGGATAGGAACAGAGAGCAACGGATCCGGTCGATCCTCCGCATGGGATATGGAACCTCTGGCACGAATGAGCACAACGTACATCGAACCAGGAGATTACTCCTTTGAAGAACTGTTCGAAGATGTGCACAGAGGTATATACATTAAGTCGTTCACCGAATGGAACATCGACGACATAAGGTTCAACGAACGTTACGTGGGTAAGGAAGCATATTACATAGAGAATGGAGATATACGCGGCAGAGTCAGGCGTCCTGTGATTGAGACCAATACAATAAAATTCTATTCTGCAGTTGATGCAGTTGGCAAGGATCTGCATTTCAGTGCCGGCATATGTGGGAAGGGTGATCCGGAGCAGGGAGTTGAGGTATGGATGGGCGGCCCGCACATGAGACTTAGAAATATGAGGATAAAGTGATGAACATGTTCGATCTTGATAGGGTAACAGGTTATCTTGAGAAGAGGTTCGACGAGTTCTCCGTGATCATGTTCACAAACCACGACGAGCAGATCAGGTTTTCCAATGGCAGTAGAGATCTTCATAATATATGGGAAGAATCAGTATTGAACGTCTTTGTTGCCAGAGGAAAGAGAACCATCATGACCACCATAAAGGAGGGATCGGATCTCGAAAAATCCATTGAGAACCTGTCAAAGAGGCTGGATCAGGCACCAGAGAATCCATTGTTTTTCGGTATAAATGACAGAAAACAGAATTATGCGATCTCCGGCTCTTCAGATATGGTTTTTGATGCCGATAATCTTGCAGATCAGGCCATAAATGGCGCTGAGGATGCCGGATCTGAAAGAATGGCCGGAATAGTTTATGCCATGCGATCCAGAGTTGAGATCGCGACAAGATACAACAGGGGAAACTATGATTCCATTGGTGTAGAAGCCGTTGTCCGATCCTTCAAGAACGATAGATCTGGTCAGGCCTGTGGACACAGTGGCATAGGAGGAAAACTTGATGCCTATGCAATCGGAAGAAGATCGGCAGAGGGGATCCGGAATGTGGAGAGGCATGAAGGCAGAGAAGGGCGCTACGACGTTATACTGGCTCCAATGGCTGCCGGCAACATATTGACCTCAGGATCCTATGCATTCTCCGCACATACTGTGATATCAGGCCTCAGTTATCTTCAGGACATGATTGGAAAACAGGTCGCATCGCCGATCGTTTCCATATACGATGATCCAACCGATACAATGGGAATGGGCTATCGTTTCTTCGATGAAGAGGGGACAGCCACACAACGTGTTCCCATAATCGATCATGGATCTCTGAAAACATATCTGCACTCAACATCCACCGCCAGGTACATGAAGACCGAAACGACGGGAAATGCGGGCATCATCTCGCCCGAAGCATGGCAGATAGAGATGTCTGCAGGTGATCGAACACTTGACGATATGATATCAGACATGCATGAAGGCCTGATGATAATGAACAGCTGGTATCTTCGTTTCCAGGACTACAGAAACGGAGTGTTTTCGACTGTGCCCAGGGATGGGGTTTATTACATCAGAAACGGAGAGATAAAAGAGTACTGGGATGGCATAAGGATCAGTGATTCTATGCCATCCATACTGAAAAATATATCTGCGCTTTCTAAAGAAAGTGAGTATGTAAAGTGGTGGAACGAAATATCTCCGTCAAGATTTCCCTATATGATTGTCAATGGGCTGAACGTAACAAAGTCCCATTGACAATTTTTTGCATTTTAAGGAATAAGTTTTAAGCATAGACAGCGATCCTTTCTCATGGAAGTAGAGAAGTACGATCTCACGCTGGATTTTGACATCAATAAGAAGACGTTCAATGGAACTGAAACCATAACCGCAGGGCCGGGTGAAATCATTCTTGATGCCGTAGGCCTGCAGATCAACTGGATGAAGGTAAATGGAAAGGATGCTTCATATTCCTATGACGGCCAGGTCGTCAAGGCTCAGGGCGAGGATCAGCCACAGAAGATAGAAATATCGTTCTCCGGAAAGGTATCAGATTCGTTGTCTGGCATATATTATGCTGGAAAGGAGAACGGGATGATAACGACACACTTCGAGGCTACCGATGCCAGGCGCATGTTTCCGTGCGTAGATCATCCCGCCTACAAGGCAGTGTTTTCCATAACAGCGGTCATAGATA
>NZ_JAGDXM010000060.1 GCF_023256435.1 Thermoplasma sp.
TATCTATGACCGCTGTTATGGAAAACACTGCCTTGTAGGCGGGATGATCTACGCATGGGAAGGCCATCCTCGCCCCGTTCGATTCAAACTGGGTTGTGATCATCGTCCCCTCTTTCGTTTTTGAGAAATACAGGCCCATGAGCGTATCGCTGACCTTGGCGTGGAAATCTATATCAATAACATCATTGTCCTTGAAATTTCCCTTAACCAGAACATAGTCATTGCCAGTTTCAAATTTAAGTTCCTTACCGTTATGGGTTATCCTGTCTATGGAGATCTTAACGGCATCCAGTTTAAGATCCTTCCATTCCCCGCTCAGAAAAATCCTCTCATGAGAGGTGTATGTCAGCTCCTTCAAATCAAAATCGAATTTGATCTCATATTTCTCTATACCCGGATTCATGCAATTCCATTGCAGCGTTTTATAAAAACCTATTTTCCTGAAATACTAAATCGATATATACGATCCCTGAATAGCGAACCAATGACCAGAATTCTGCACATCGACAGGATCAGATACACGAAGGAACAGATCATGGATGCAGTTGATTCCCTGCGTTCCGGTGGCACCGTGGTCTTTCCAACGGAGACTGTTTACGGCCTCGGGGCGCTGGCGGAGAATGCGGATGCTTGTAGAAAGATATTCACAGCCAAGGGAAGGCCGTCGGATAACCCTCTGATAGTGCATATATCGTCCATGGATCAGTTCGCGTCTGTTTCCGATCCTAAAGAGGATCGTTGGGTGCAGGATCTTGAGAGGGTCTGGCCGGGCCCGCTGACCGTTGTAGTGAAGAAGCGTGATGGCATACCGGATATAGTTACAGCAGGTCTGCCGACGGTTGCTGTGAGGATGCCGGACGATGAGATAGCGCATGATCTGATAGAAATGGCAGGCCCCATAGCCGCACCCTCTGCCAATATTTCAACAAGACCAAGCATTACGGATTCAAAGGACGCCATAAGATTTTTAGATGGAAGGGTAGACGTTATTATAGATGCAGGGCCTACAAGATTCGGTATTGAATCGACGATCATCGACCTTACCAGAAAGCCCATTGAACTGTTGAGGCCTGGCTCTTACACGATCGAGGACCTTGAGCCTGTATTCGGTCACATCGTATACGGTGAAGTTGCCAGGGGACTCGGTGAGGCTAAGGTTGCTATAACGCCAGGCATGAAATACAGGCATTATTCCCCATCTACAAAATTGATACTTGCGGAAACCAGAGATCTGTTCGAGGAGATCCTGCCCTATTCACCTGAGGATATGGTAATACTCGCTACCATCGAAATGGAGAGACCGGGCAGGAGGACGATAGTGCTTGGGACGGATAAGGATCTTTACACGGTTGCGCATAACCTGTTCTCATCGTTCATAGCTCTTGACGATATGCATGCAGGATATGCTCTGATACATCCCTTCGAGGAGAGAGGCATAGGATTTGCCATTATGAACAGGATCAGAAAAGCCTCATACAGGACTGTCAAGGACGTAAGAGAATTTCTGGATCTGATTGGGAGCATGAAGGAAAAGGTAAATTAACGGTAACCTGATGTGAGTTCTATGCCAAAGGTAGCGGTGATAATGGGTAGTTCCAGCGACTATGAGACTATGAAGCCCGCGATCGATTTTCTTCGTTCCATGGGTGTTGAGGTCTTGGCAAAGGTGGTATCGGCTCACAGGACGCCTGAATACATGCTCCAGTTTGCATCAGAGGCAAGGGATCATGGTATAGAGGTGATAATAGCAGGCGCGGGCGGTGCTGCTCATCTTCCCGGTATGGTGGCGTCCATGACCACATTGCCCGTAATAGGGGTACCGGTACCAAGCAAGCATCTTAATGGCCTTGATTCCCTACTCTCCATTGTGCAGATGCCGTCCGGCATACCTGTGGCTACGGTTGCGATAGGAAACTCCAAGAATGCCGCAATACTCGCATGCAGGATCCTGTCCGTCAAGTATCCTGAGCTTGAGGAATCCATGAAGAGATATATGGAAAGCGAGAAGGCAAGGGTTCTAAACGAGAGGATAGAATAAATGCTGGCGGTGTTAATATGATAGAGGAAGATCTTGCAAAAAGGATCGAAAGGTATTTCAGGATAGAGGAGGAAGCCATAAAGAAAATAAGGATATCGCCAGCAGAGGGATCTTTTCTGAGGAAGATAGCCGAGGACAACATGGAGATGATCATGAGTTACTATTCGGATGCCAAGGACTTTTACAGGAAGGGTGACCTTATAAATGCATTCGCAGCGCTCAACTATTCCTATGGCTGGATAGATGCCGGAGTACGCTTGGGTATATTCGATGGTGCGGGTGATCACAGGCTTTTTACACTTTATGAATGATCGACTCGCTAAGATTTGAATTGACCCTAGCAAAGAAGTTTCGGGTGATCATTCAGGCATGGGCAAAATATAAATATATGAATAAATTATTAAGAGTAAGAACCATGAAAAGACAACAGAACGATAGAAGGGATTTTCATGATAGGCATGATTTCCCGAAAAGAGAGAAGAAGCTTGATATGAGAAGGAGTGAAGAGTTCGGCTATATGCTAGGAAAAGCTGTTGAAAGCCTTCCTGATAGTGTTCGCGGTGCCATAAGGGGTTCGATATATTCTCTTGCCTCTAAAAAGGGCGTTAAGGAGGCCAAGGAATTTATCGGTAAGAAATACCAGGAAGGAGTCATTGATTATGATACGCAGAAGAAGCTGATAAACCTGATATATGATTACAGTAAGTACAGATGAACCAAAACATATCAGAATTCTCGTGCATCCTGTTCATGCGAGGCATTCGCTTAAAATTTTTTAAAAGAGAAGGTGGGGTTTGGGGGAAGCTGTAAATCTCAACAGCTTTAGCGA
>NZ_JAGDXM010000058.1:0-1581 GCF_023256435.1 Thermoplasma sp.
CGCTAAAGCTGTTGAGATTTACAGCTTCCCCCAAACCCCCAACTTCTCTTTTAAATGACTGAGAATACCGATGATCCCTTTCCACTTTCATTGCCTGGTGTGATCGTTCTGTTGCCTGAGATAAGCCTTTCTCCCAAGAACACGAACATAAACCGAAGCTGCGACCAAGACTATGAATACGATCAAACCATAATAATATGGATATTTAGTGTATATTGATAGATAGTCGAATATTCCAAGGCCTCCAATGAGAAGGGCTAGGGATGCCAGCAGGTATTTTCCAGGAATACCTCTACGACCAGCACCAGGTACGGGCCTGACATACGCCTGAAGAAATGCGCCGTATATCAGCATGACGGTGTCATCACTGTTGGCCTCCACGTCTATCGAACCTTCTGATCTAGATATCGTTCCGACAGTCACCCCGCCATTATAGACGGTCACGCTGTTTGAAAACCCCGAGACGAACGAGTTTAGATCACGTAGATCAACATTGTACGTGTTTGAGTAGTAATCTATCACAAGGCCCCTCCTTTCTGAACCGACAAGATTCCCGTGTTCGTAGATCTGGAAACGACCTGAACCTGCGCGCGATAATGTCACATCCACAACGCCAGATATGGATATCTCTGCAGTCCTGACTCCGGTTCTTTTAACTGTTATTCGTCCAACCTCCTGATCGTTCTGAAATATGGTACCTTCCCTTATAGTATATGAAGACATTTGACATGTATCAGGCTGACTGGTATAAACATTATCCGATTTTTATATGGATATGGAAAATCGATCTTTTTATACATATATCTCTTACCCAATTATGCCAGATTCAGCTGTTCATGTCAGAAAGGGCCAGCGCTACATTGATGTTATAAAGGACAGAAATGTTGTGGCGGTCAGGATCGACAATACCCTGCACGATCTCAGAGATGTGGCCGATAGGGACGTCGATGCAGTACCGGTCAGCATCTATTCTGAGGATGGTCTTCAGATCCTTCGTCATTCCGCGGCACATCTGCTTGCCAATGCCGTTACCAATCTCTATCCGGATGCCCTCCCAAATACCGGTCCGGTTGTGGAAAACGGTTTCTATTATGATTTTGACATGAAGCCCATAGGAGAGGAGGATCTAGCAAAGATAGAAGATGAGATGCACAGAATACAGAAGGAGAATGTACCGATCGAGAAGATCGTGTATCCCAAGGACGAACTGATCAGGATATTTGCCAGAAATCCTTACAAGTTAAGGATAATTGAGGATAATGTATCGGATGCAAGCTCCATTTACAGGCAGGGCAACTTTGTCGATCTATGCCTTGGACCCCATGTGCCAAGCACCGGTTACATAAGGGCGTTCAAGCTGCTGAACATAGCAAGTGCTGTTTACAAATACGATGAAAGCAAGACCCTTGTCCGCATATATGGAACCGCTTTTCCTGATGAAAAATCTCTGAAGGAATACCTTCACAATCTTGAGGAGGCGAAGAGGCGTGACCACAGGAAGATACTCTCGGAGATGGATCTCGCCGTTTTCAATTCAGAGTGGGCGCCGGGCTTCCCGATGTACACTCAGTATGGCCAGAT
>NZ_JAGDXM010000058.1:1591-2374 GCF_023256435.1 Thermoplasma sp.
AGGAGCTGCTTGCGTATATGGATCAGATGAACAGGAAGAACGGTTGGCTGGACGTGTGGACTCCCCATGTATTCAGGGATACCATATGGAAGCAGAGCGGCCATTACGCAAAATACAGGCCGAACATGTACCTCTTCACGCTGCCGGATGGAGACAGCTACGGCATAAAGCCCATGAACTGCCCGGGGCATATAGCAATATTTTCCAGAAGGAAATATAGCTATAGGGACCTTCCAGTAAGATACTCAGAGCCAGGGACGGTCTACAGATACGAGAAATCTGGTGAAGTCGGCGGTCTCACGAGGCCAAGGGCCTTCACCCAGGATGATGGCCACGCATTCCTGCGCATGGACCAGATAGGAGAAGAGATTAGGACGCTTCTGAACATGGTCAGAGAAACCTTCACCACGCTGTTTGGAAACATAGAACTTTCATTCGATCTCAGCGTCATAGATCGTGATCATCCAGAGAATTACCTGGTAAGCTATGTCTGCCGCAACTGCGGTAATCGCATCGAGGGCGCACGCGGTACCGACATAGAGTGCCCCGTGTGCCATTCCCATGATCTTGAGGCCGATCTGTCCGTATGGGACAACGCAACTGAACAGCTCAGAGGTGCGCTCAGATCCATGGGAATAGAATACAAGCAGAACGTCCAGGTCACGGAGATCACGGGAGACGAGAAATCGGCAAAGAGCGTGAGGTACAAGGACAGGGCAACTGGAAAGGAATACCAGGAGGAATTCGATGGGATATTCATATACGTTGGTCTCTCCCCTCAGT
>NZ_JAGDXM010000058.1:2384-25586 GCF_023256435.1 Thermoplasma sp.
GCTGTCAACCATACAGCTTGACTTCTTCATGCCCGTCAATTTTGGACTCACCTACACGAACAGCGAGGGCAAGGAGGATCGCGTGGTGATGGTGCACAGGGCCATATATGGAAGCTATGAGAGGGTCCTTGCAATTCTGTTGGAACACTATGCAGGAAAACTACCAACCTGGCTGACGCCCATACAGGCCTACGTCATACCCATAAGCGGCAGCTTCGATGACTACGCTAGACATGTCCATGAGGAGCTAATGAAGAACGGTATAAGGAGCGAACTCGACACCTCGCAGGACACCGTCAGCAAGAAGATAAAGCTGATCCATCCATATCGCCCTTCGTATATCGTCGTTGTCGGCGCAAAGGAGAAGGAAAACGAGAGCGTAACCGCCAGGAACCGTGAAGGAAAATCGAAGACCTACGGCCTCTCTGAATTCATAAACATGTTGAAAAAGGAGATAGAGGAGAGAAAGGTGGATCAGGCCTTCTGAGCCTCAGCCACCTTCTGTTTTCCAAAATTCTTTATTGCATCTATCAGCGCCGGTACTGCCTTTCTGTAATCCTCTGTTATTATGTAATCGGATATCTTATTTATCTCAGCATTTGGATCCTTGTTTATGCTGACGATCACCTTGGAGAACTTCATGCCGGCAATGTGCTGTGGTTTGCCGGATATACCCACCGCTATGTACAGATCAGGCCTCACCGCCTGCCCGGTCTGACCCACCTGATGATCCCTCGTTATCCAGCCAAGGTCTACTGGAGGTCTAGATGCTCCCACGGCACCGCCTATGAGATCGGCCAGTTCCTGCAGAAGCTTGAAGCCATCAGGGCCGCCAAGCCCAAGACCGCCCGCCACGACTATCTTGGCTGCGGTCAGATCGGTCGCCTTCTTTGGCACAAACTTCAGTATCTGCTTCCCGAGCATGCTCTTGTCCACTGTGACCTTCTTCTTCACTATCTCGTACTTGTGATCCTTCTCCTTCTCAGCAGGTGTGAATGTGCCTGGCCTGGCTGTTGCCATCTGTGGCCTGTGATTTCTACAGAGTATCTCAGCCAGGGTGCTTTCCCCATATGTTGGACGGTTCGCCAGAAGTGTCCTGTTCTCATCCACATCGAGTACCGTGCAGTCAGCCGTTATTCCTGTCCTCTCTTTCACCGCTATTCTTGATGCAAGGTCCCTGCCGTTCCTGGTTGCTGCCAGCAAAAATATATTGGGTTTGTATTCCGCTATGTAATCGCCTATTATCTGGGCATAGGGCATCGTCCTGTAGTCTGCCAGATCCGGAGATTCAGCAGCCAGAACTATGTCGCAGCCGTATTCGCCCACCTCCTTTGCTATACCGTCAACCTTATCTCCTATAACGATGCATATAAGTTTTTCATTGATCTTCCTTGCAAGCTGCTTGCCTATGCCTATCATCTCTATGGATGATCTCTTTATATCGTCTCCCCTGTGTTCGATGTACACGCCAACATTCTTGTACTCGTCCTTATTTGCAACAGGTATCGCATTTATTAGGCCTACCATCACTTACCACCTACCTTTATGATGTTCTTGGATACGAGATCCGCGATGATCGTATCGATCTGGTCGATCGGCACGGTCTTGTGGAGGTGTTCGGGTTCCTTTATCGCCTTCATGGATCTCACTATGGTTGGCGATCCGCGCAGCCCGACCCAGTCAGGCTTCAGGCCCAGTTCGTTTATACCCCATGATTCCACGCCCTTCCTTATGGCATCGATCTTCTTCCTCAGGCTCTGATGCCTTGGAATGTTGGAGTTCAGCAGAACTGTAATGAGTACCGGTGTATGTACCTTCACTGTCTCATCGCCATCCTCCAGATCCCTCGTGGCTATGACGTACCCATCTTCGTAATCAACCTCCTTGGCGTATGTTATCTGATCTATACCGAGGAATTCGGCGACACCCGGCCCTACATGCCCAGTACTGGAGTCTGTGGTCTCATCTCCACCAAAGATTATATCGACATTTCCTATCTTGGCGATGGTCGCTGCAAGTGTCAGACCCGTAGGATAGGTATCTGCCCCTGCGAAGGCCCTGTCGGTTATGAGTATACCACGATCCGCTCCTCTTGCCATACATTCAATTATGGCGGCGTCGGCCATGGGTGGGCCCATCGATATCACGGTTATGTTCGCACCAACCTTATCCTTTATCCTGAGCGCGAATTCTAGCGCGTTCAGATCAGCGGCATTTACCACATTTCTGGCCTTAGTTCTATTCAGAGTCATCTTCACTGGGTCTATTTCCACCTCGCTGCTGTCAGGAACCTGCTTTATCATAACAACTATGTTCAGCATGCAGCATCACCCATATTTGTATATGACCCCATTGTCTCCCTTGGGGAGCGTCCATTTGACGCTGCCATGAGAGCACGCTATATCGCATGTACCACATTCAACACAGTCTTCGTATTTGAAATTCAGTTTTCCGTTGATCAGCGTATAGCAGTTGGCTGGGCATGCAAAAACGCAAAAATGATCTGGGCAGCCAGCGCATATATCCGGATCGATCGTTATATGTGCATATGATCGGTCCGTCTTGTAGTTAAGCAGAGAGAGTTTTTCCTCAATCTTCATATCAGACACCTCACATCTTCCTCATCATGCGGTATCCGCTCGATATCAGATCCGTATACCTCATGCCGTTGGATTTCACAGCTGCTGTCAGAACCTGCATCAGATGTTTCTTCGGCATACCGCGCTCATCAAACATAGACATCATCACGCTGTCGAGTATCTTGGGCATGGTCTTCTGCGTGAAATCGCTCCATGTGACGTTCTGTATACCGTTGAAGGTGTACAGATCGCTGAGAACATAGCTGTTCCGAAGTTTGGTGACATAGCTGGAGAGCGTCTCTTTGTTTATCTTTGTCTTGTTTTCGAGTATTGTCTCCGCCGCAAGCAGTCCAGACGTTATTGCATAGTTTATGCCCTGAAGGACCATACCATTGCTGAAGGTGAACATGGCTGCGTCTCCTGCCACAAGATAGCCGTTGCCGTAGAGTTCTGGCATGCTGGCGAGGCCGCCTTCAGGAACGAGATGCGCGGCATATTCGTCAGGTATGCCGTCCTTTATCAGGTTCTTTATGAATGGATGTTCCTCAAACTTACCCATAATATCGTATGAATGCGTCATACCATTTGCCCTCAGCCTGTCCAGAGATGCCACTATACCCAGGGATACCGTATCTTTATTTGTATACAGGAAACCGCCAGAAAGCAGGCCGTCTTCAAGGAACCCAAGCACAAATTCTGAAGCGTAACCGCCCTTTGAATCAACATTGAATCTTTCATTTATGACGTTTTCCGGCAGCTTGATAGTTTCCTTTATGCCCAGAGCAACGTCATGATCTGAGAGCTTGGGCCTCAGGCCGGAATTGATGAGTACTCTTGGATTGGCACCCTCAGCCACTATCACGGCATCAGATGTGACCACATCTCCGTCCTGCATCACGCCGATAACCTTTCCATCATCCATAACGAGCTTGTCCACCGTTATGCCAGTAACGAGCATAGCCCCAGCATCCTTCGCCTTCCTGGCCAGCCACTGATCGAACTTTCCCCTGACTATGATCTTTCCTGACTTCTTCTCCATCAGATCCTGAGAACTGTAGCTTATAGCAATCTTCGACCGCTCTGTGAGGAATGCGACCTCCTTTCTCGTGACAAAACGCTCAATGGGAGCACTTCTTTCCCAGTCTGGTACGACCCTCGAAAGTTCATCGCCCCAGAGGACAGCGCCAGATACGTTCTTTGTTCCTGGAGGATCGCCCCTCTCCACCAGAAGTACGTTCATACCACCCTGCGCAAGCTTTATTGCAGCAGAGGATCCTGCCGGACCAGCGCCTATAACTATGACATCAAATTCACTCATTGTTCGAAGATAGCGAATTTATTTATATGTTTTTTGTTTTTTTCTATATTATAAAAGATTTAGGATTACTATTGACGGTTTTCGACGCCGATAGTCTATATTTTTGCTAAGTGTATGAGAAAATATAAATATAAGATCATAAAGTAAAATTCATTGATGATTATGATAATGATTCTAATTTTATATTTATTATTTATTCGATATTCTGTTGGCTCTGAGATATTCAAATAGGCCTCTGAATGCTATGCTCCTGTGCGATATAGCATTTTTACTGCTTGTATCCATCTCGGCAAATGTCCTGTCTGATCCATCTGGTATGAATATGGGATCATATCCAAATCCATTGGATCCCATTATGGACGTCGATATCTTTCCCATAACCTTGCCTGTGAACTGCATGATGCTGTGCCCTTCGTTAAGGGAGACCACAGTGAGAAAATAGGCTGATCTGTTTGTTACGCCCTCAAGGAGCTTCAATATGCCCTCGTTTCCGATGGTAGAAGAAACGTAGCTTGAGTATGGCCCGGGGAATCCCTTCAGATATTCTATGAAGAGACCAGAATCATCTATGAAGTATGGTGGATCCACCTTTCCGGAAAGCTTCTTGCAGCTGTCGTATGAGATCCTTTCAGTGCTGTCATCCTGGATCTCTTCATACTTCATCTGGACCCATTCTATATCGATACCATGGCGTGACGCCAGATCCCTGGCCTCCTCGAACTTGTGCCTATTGCTCGTCACAAATTTATACATATCTATGCCTCCTCCTTATGGCACTTACATTTTCAATGACCTTTAATGCATCCTTGAAACTTGACCCGTATGCCCTCATTGCTGGATCAAGCACCTTAGCGGGATCTAACCCAAGGCCTTTGATGGAATCCTCCAGCGTGTATATGTCAACGGCCATATCCTCTATCTCCGCGTCGACCTTGCCCATGCTCGGATCGATGAGGTATACGCCATCGCCGATCAATATATTGTTCACGGTCAAGTCTCCATGTGCAAGTCGAGCTGAATGCATCCTGCCTATCATTACTCCAAGATCTTGCATGAAGCTAACATCTCCCGTGATTAGTCGATCTGACATCTTGGATCCTTCAATCCTCTGCATCGTCATGGACATTCCAAATGGATCAAAATCGTATACGATCGGAACCTTCACGCCGGCCTCCTTCAGCTTTCTCAGCAACGTAAATTCATTGCGCATCCTCTCATACCGTATCCTTCTGTCAATATCCGGATTCCTGTACCGCTTAGCAACGCGTATCTTCCTTATGGCTGGCCTTCCGTAGAATCCCACCGCATCTATTCTTGATTCTGCGCCTGCCATTCCGTACTCTTTCCGTCTCCTGTCCTCTATCCACGGCACATCAACCTCATCGATCCTGAAACGAGGATTGACTGCGGTATCATCAATCGACATGCGGACCCCTGATTTATACATTAAAAGCGCGGCCTGCGCTATCATTATGCCGTTGTCCATGCAGTATTCCCTGTCCGTAAGATAGGCCTTGACCCCAACGTCACCGGCCATCTGCATCACCATCTCACGCAGTCTCCTGTTGAGCGCAACTCCGCCAGCCATCAGTATTTCATCCTTTCCAGAAACGTAGAGAGCCCTCTCAAGGACCTCTACAAGCATAGCGAAAGCAGTTTCCTGTATGCTGTAACTTATATCTTCGATCCTCTCATCAGAATGGAGATGATGGAGAGCCGCCGTGAGAATACCGGAGAATGACGTATCCATCCCCTTCACCGAATACGGGAGTTCAAGGAGCTTCCGGCCGTTTGAAGCCAGCTTCTCTATCTCCGGCCCACCAGGAAAAGGAATACCGGCCTCTCTGGCAAATTTATCCAGCATGTTTCCTATCCCTATATCTAGCGTTTCACCGAGAACGCGGTATCTTCCCCTGACGTGGGCTATCACCTGCGTATTACCGCCAGAGACGTAAAGCATAACGGGATCTCTGGCTCCGGTTAAGCGCCTGCCGATCTCTATATGACCAAGCGGATGATTAACGCCGATGATCGGCTTGCCTGCAAGCAGTGCTATGGATCTTGCTGCAGTGGCCGTCACCCTGAGCGAGGGGGCTAGCCCTGGACCCATGGAAAAACCTACAAGGTCTATGTCATTGATTGAAATTTTCGCCTTTTCAAGCGCCCTGCGTATGACAGAATCGATAACCTCTGCGTGGTGGACGGCCGCATCCAGAGGCCTGATACCTCCTGTTCTGGGCTTATACATGGAGGATTCCATTGAGAGTATCCTGTTCTCATCGAGAATACCGCAGCTTATTGTATGGGCGGTGCCCTCCAGGCCAAGAACTATCACACCGAGTTATGAAAGCTTGACATTTAAAGATTCGTTATGATAGCGTGTGGAGACGATAAACCCAAAACGCTTTTTCCGGATCTTTACCATTGAAAATTTATGCACAATGCTTTGCGTCTATCAATGAAACCGCTACCTCATTTGAAAACCCAAATGATCGGCCAGGCAGGGTTCACATGGGCTGTTTCTATGGATAAACAGTTGAATCATCACATTTTTAAAGGGCATTGATATTAACCGACTGGTGAATCATGGCTAATTCATTGGCAATCATTGCTGATCCCAAGACCGGTAAAACGTATAAAAAAGAGATACCGGCTGAAAGGATGGGGTCGCTTGTGGGTAGAAAGATAGGCGACGAGATAGATGGCGTATTCTTCGACATGGTTGGATACAAGCTTGTGGTGACGGGTGGAAGCTCAATTGACGGTTTCCCGATGAGATCCGATCTTCAAACACAGGGTAAGAAGCAGATACTGGTATCCTACAGGAAGGGGTACAGGGGAAAGAACGGAATAAGGAAGCGGATAACCGTCAGAGGTTCTATAATTGGATCGGATATCTCACAGATAAATCTGAAGATCGTTCAGTACGGGCCAACGCCCCTAGAGGAGAAGAAAGATGATCAGCAAGCTTAAGATGCCTCAGCCCTCTGTGAATATAGGGATGGTCGGTCATGTTGACCACGGAAAGAGTACATTGACGCTGGCTCTGACGGGAACAAAGACCGATACACACTCCGAGGAGATAAAGAGAGGCATCTCGATAAAGCTTGGATATGCAGATACGCCGATCTACAGATGCTATGACGCATCTGGAAACGTACACTACTCAAGAGAGAAGGGTGAAAACTGCGAGCTGGAGCGCGTCATATCTATAGTGGATGCGCCTGGGCATGAAACGCTCATGGCCACAATGCTCTCCGGATCTGCCCTCATGAATGGCGCCTTGCTGGTGATAGCGGCAAACGAACATTGCCCGCAGCCTCAGACAAGGGAACATATGACGGCCCTTGAAATAATGGGAATAAAGAATCTTATAATTGTCCAGAACAAGATAGATCTTGTTACCAGAGAGAGGGCCGTCGAAAGCTATAAGGAAATCAAGAACTTTGTCAAGGGGAGCATAGCAGAAAATGCTCCGATAATTCCTGTGAGCGCCTATCACAGCACGAATATAGATGCACTCTTTGAGGCTATAGAGAAATATATACCATCACCAGAATTCAATGAGAATGATGACCCGATAATGTACATAGCCAGATCCTTCGATATAAACAGACCCGGTACGCCCGTTAGCGATCTGAAGGGCGGTGTCATAGGAGGATCGCTCACACAGGGTGAATTCGCCGTTGGAGATGAGATAGAGATAGCACCTGGCATCCAGACGACAAAGGGAAACAAAACGGTATGGAACAACGTGACAACAGAGATCGTAAGCCTGATGGCCGGGAAATACTCCTACGATAGGATAAGGCCCGGTGGACTGGCCGCTGTAGGCACGAAGCTCGATCCATTCCTGACGAAGGGCGATGCCTTTACGGGCAGAATTGCCGGCCATGTTGGTAAGGTACCTCCTGTTGCATTTTCAATGAGGCTTGAGGCCCACCTGCTGAAGAGGGTTGTCGGATCGGATCAGGAGCTTAACGTTGAGCCCATAAAGCCCAAGGAAACGCTCATGTTCACAGTGGCGACAGCTAACACTGTGGGCATCGTGAATGCAATGAAGGGCAGTGAGATCGAAGTCTCGCTAAAGTATCCGGTTGCTGCCTTCAACGGCATGCGTGTTGCAATAGGCAGGCGCGTGATGAACAGATGGCGCCTGATCGGTTATGGCATAATTCAATCTCTTGAATGATGCCATGGGCATTTACAGAAAGATTTACGATGATCTTTTTCGCATATACGGCGACCTGGGATGGTGGCCAGCGGATTCTAGGGATGAGGTTGTCATAGGTGCCATTCTGACACAGAATACCTCTTGGAACAACGTGGAAAAGGCCATCTCAAGGTTGAAGGAAAATGGCCTAATCACACTTGAAGACATATCAAGATGCGACAGACAGAAGCTTGCTGAGATCATAAGGCCGGCAGGATTCTATAACCAGAAGGCCGATCGCCTGATATCTATATCCAGATCCGTCGTGGACCGATTTGGAACGATAGAAAATATAAAGGATCTTCAAACGGCGATATCATTCTTTTCTGGTTTGAAGGGCATCGGACAGGAGACCCTGGATTCCATTCTGCTCTACGCTCTTGATTTCCCTGTTTTCGTGATCGATAAGTACACGAAGAGGTTCGTTGAGAGATGCTACGGGATAACCGGAGAAAATGTCAAAAGAGACGTGGAGGAGGAAATAAAGGACGTGCACCGCCTCAAAAATCTGCATGCGATGATAGTGCAGATATCAAAGGATCACTGCAAAAAAATGCCTGAATGTGAAGGATGTCCTTTAAATAACAGATGCATATATTTTCTGCATGGAAAACAACAGGGCGCTTTCATGCATGATAAAGACCGATGACGGCGAAATATGTATAGATCCAGCAGAACCCGTTCTACATATAATAGGGAAGAAATATGCCATACTTGTTCTGTCCGTACTCGGTAACGATAATACAAGGAAAAATTTCAATGATATGAAGAAGGCGATACCTGGAATAAGCAGTGCCATGCTCTCGGCGAGACTTCATGATATGATGGCCGCTGGACTGATAGAAAGATATGACGGAGATATTGTGACTTACGATCTTACGGATCGCGGGCGTGAGCTCAGAAAGAGGTTATTGCCCATATTCGAATACTTCGCTGATCGATGAGTGTGAATTCCGACTACGGATCCAATGGCGATGCCAGAGAAAAAATATTAAGCGTGAAACAAATTACGAAGCTGCGGGGTTGTAGCTTAGACAGGCTATAGCACTCGGCTGATAACCGAGAGGTCACCGGTTCGAATCCGGTCAACCCCATTTCTCAATCTTAGGTCATTATTTTCCATCCAGCCTGCATTTCTTGCATAGTTCTTCTTCCTATACTAGATCTGCAGGCTTATCGATAGCATCTTTCATCATCTACCATGATGTGCGGTGACTGTCTGATCAAAGGTCACGTTGAAGCTGGTGAGATCTGCTGATATGGCCGATGGCGTAGCTTCTGGCTGGCCTGCCTGATTTACCATGATTATCTCCGTCGGCGAGAAGTATCCCATGGGCTCATAGTTACCAGATACAGTCGCGTAGTTTGTCAGCGATATATGCGTGGAATCATAACCAAATTCCGCAACGCCGAAATCTGCGAGGGGCAAAATACCTGAGGTGGACGCTGGGGCCTCAACGATCCATTCAGCAGAATCGTCCAATGCATTGCTTACGGTCGCATGACCTGTGAATGTACCGATGATCTGACCGCCAGAGGTCTCAACCATTATGTAAGTTGTGAAGCTGCCATATCCGTTATAGGTGACGTTGGCATATACGTAATCACCCGCTGATGCGCTGAAGCTGGCATAAACGGGGGCCGCAGGATAGAACTCGTACCATACCTTGTACACCGTCTTTGAATTATGACCGAATCCACTGGGCTCCGCCAGTATGCCGGTCTGTTCCACAGTGTTGTCGTTGTAGCCGTCTATGCCTACCCAGAAAGCGGCATAAGAATTACCGGACGTATCGGTATTCGGTATGATCATGGACATGCTTACATTATGAACGGAATAGTCGCTGCTGGTAATGACGTATCCAGCCCAGTTCTCTGAGCTGGTTGTGGATGCCCTAATGAGGTTATGCTCAAAGACCGGTATAGAGCCACTCGCTGATACAGCCAGAATTGGAACGAACGACAGAACAATCGCTGCTGAAACGATAAATACAAGCGTTTTTCTATTAAGCATAAATGATATAATCATAACTATTAATAAATTTTTCTAAAATATGGTTCATACAATCATGCTTAATGGAACACGATGGGTTAAGAAAGAACAATAAGGTTCAAGGGCCACCGATGATCGCATAAGATACGGTGTTGGATCAGACAGAAATAAGATATCAGGCATCAGCAGGACGCGTATTTATCTAAAAATCTATCATCTCTATTCCCAGCCAGTCATAGCGTCACTTTTAAATTCTAAAACATGCTAATGCCATGAATGGCTGAAGTTCGCATACCTCTGCATCTCATAGACGACGTTGTGAATAGGTTAAGGATTGCGGACAGCATAGACACTGTCCGTGAAATAGTAAGGAATCTTCGCATGGAAATTGATGCGAAGGATGCAGACTGCGAAACGATTTCTGTTGATGAAGACGCCTTCAATCAGATTCTTGATAAGATAAATGATTCCAGGACAACTGAACGCGCACAGCATTACGCGGATGAGATCTACAGGATGATATTCAAGCCAAGAAAACTCCCCTACAGCGATATCGATCTGTCGAGATGGAGAGAATACGGAGACGTTATGACGGATAGCCTTTGGATATTCAGGGATAGGGACTACCGCGGATCAAAGCTCGGATGGTACTGGGGAAATTTTGTACCCCAGATCCCAAGGCAGATGATGATGCGATACACCAAGAGAAGTGAATGGGTGATCGATCCCTTCAGCGGAAGCGGAACCACGCTTATAGAAGCTAAGAAAATGGGAAGAAATGCGATCGGCATAGAGATAAACCCTGACGTAAGCATCCGGTCGCAGGAGATCTTAGGTCGAATGCATGGAGAAGGAATAACGAGGGTTTACACTGGAGATTCCATGTCCACGGACATAAAGGGCATAATGGCCGAGAATGGCATAGATGCATTTTCCCTAGCGATTCTGCATCCTCCCTACCATGATATAATCAAATTCTCGGACAATCCTGAGGATCTATCGAATGCACGCACAATAAGAGAGTTCCTTGACATGCTCATAAGAGTGGTGAGGAATGTCAGCAGAAACCTCGCTGAGGGAAGGTTCATGGCCATGGTCATAGGCGACAAGTACAGAAAGGGCGAGTGGATACCTCTCGGTTTCTATTCTATGCAGGCAGTGCTGGATAACGGATTCATATTGAAGAGCACCATCGTGAAGAATTTTGAATTCACCAGGGGCAAGGCTGGTTCCGAGGCACTGTGGCGATACAGGGCCCTATCGGGCGGCTTCTACGTGTTCAAGCATGAATACATATTCGTATTTCAGAAGATCTAATTCCTGTCGTCGCATTTAAGTACTTGCATTCGCCTGGCCGTCTCGAAGATCTCGCGCCCAAGATCCGTCAGATCGTAGCATTTGTCTATTATGCCCATACGAAGAAGGGCTGCACATGCATCTGGCCTGCTCTTTCTCTCCTTCCTGCTGCACAGCAATTCAAGCTCCTCCTGCTTCAGCCATCTGACGTACAGCTTTGGCGTTATCTCCTTCAAAACCGCCTCAGCTTTCTTGTTTATCTGATAATAGGTGTGATGTTTGTGCACCTCTGCACTCTTCTTAAGCTTCGCCTCTGTTCGCTTAATTGATGTATTTGTGTAATAATCCAGCAGGCCCATATCTTTGAGGCGCTTTAGATATTCTCGGACGCGCATCTGAGGGATCTCTGTGTATCTTGTTATGTTCTTGGCATAATCAACATGTGCCACCGTGAAGTGCCTGAGCACGCGCAGCATGTCGTAATCGTTGATCAGATCCATTATCTCCTTCTCGTATTCCATCATTCCACTTCAATCGATGGAATAGAAGATGTCGCCGCCGTTCTTTATGTGGTTGTATATCGCGTTTCCTATCTCAGTGCTCAGCTTGATTCTCACTATACCTTTTGACGATGACAGTGCCTGCAAAATTGGAACTTCGCCAAGGTATATGCGTACATGCTTGTTAGGATGGCCAACATCGATGTATATTATCTTGTTCTTTATCTCCACGCCGGCCTTCTGCCTTTCAGAGGATGAACCTGATTCTTCAACGTCGATCTTTATGCCGAGCTTTTTCTCTATCTCTGTTATATTCTTCCCGCTTCGGCCTATAAGCTTTGGTATAAATTTTGGATCCACACGTACTATGGCTCGGCTATCGCCTACCATCTTAACCTCCACATCATCGCTCCTTATTACGCGTTTTATGTAATCTTCTATGCGATCGACGGCAAGCTTTGAAATGGAGGATTCCTTCCTTTCCTTGATCGGAACCACCACGATCTGCTCACCAAAGCTGTATATCTCATATAGATCCTTGCCCGTTATCAGATCCGATACAACTATTACCGGCCTGGCCAGGTCTTCCTGGGTCATTCCATAGGGTATCTTGACCGTATACTGCGTGCTGAGCACCTGCGCAACCTGTCCGTTGTTTATGTAAATGATGGTATCAATTATCTGCGGTATAAGGCCTAGTTCTATCCTTCCTATGAATCTCTGAAGGGCGTCTATGGCACGCGTCGCATGAACCACGCCGACCATTCCAACGCCTGCAAGCCGCAGATCAGCATATACCTTGAAATCGTTGGTGACGCGCATCTCATCAAATATCGTGTAATCCGGGCGGACCAACAGCAGTATGTCCCCAGTCATCTCCATAGATCCCTCAAGTTCAGTATACTGCGTGATCTCCTTTGAGACGTCAAGATCCCTTGGTCTCTCCATGGTCTTGACTATCTTTCCACGCGCATTGAAAAATTCTGCAAGCGCCTGAACAAATGTGCTTTTGCCCGCTCCTGGAGATCCTGCAACCAGGATACCGCTGGCTGAGCTCTCCAGCCTCTCCTTTATCTTGTCATCGAGTTCGTAGTAATCTATGCCGAGCTTCACAACCGGCCTCACAGCTGTTATCTCAAGATCGTCTGAGAATGGCGGTCTGGTTATAACAATTCTTATATTTTTCAGCTGGACAACAGTAGCGCCTTGCGCATCCATCTCTATGAAGGAATCGGCCTCAAGCTTCCCACGTTTCACTATGTTGCTGGCTATGTTCTCCAGATCGGATCTGTTGAGTATATAGTCAAGTCTGCGGTATTTTATGCTTCCAGGCTTTCCATCCTTCAGGACGGGATTCGTGCCAGCCTTCAGATGCACACTCATTGTTGTATCTTCAAAGAACTCCTCTATGTTCTTGACTATCTTCTCAGGTGGCTGCAGGTACTCCACATTTATTCCCTTTATTATGGCCACGTCCCTCTGTATATTGTCGCCTGTGACCAGTATTGCATCATATTGCAGCGCAACGCTCCTGATCATCTCATCGATCTCACCGCTCTTGGCCCTTTTTATCTGCCATTCCCTCGGTCTCTCCCCAACTATCTCTATGCTTATCTTACCTTCCCTCTCAAGAGACCTGAGCTTCTTGAGCTCCTCAAGAGCAGCAAAACCTATGGAACGCCCCTCGTTTGCCTGATGCTCAACCTCGGAGAGCATCGCCTCAGGGAGCAGTACATTTGCGTCCTCCTTGCCTTGTATGTACTGAGTAAACCGACCATCAACTATGACCGAAGTATCTGGAACGTAATTCACATTGCTACATTATAGGTAACTATTTAACTATGTCCATAATTGTTCGATGTGGAATACGAAGACGCCATTTCGCTATTGCGAGATATACTGAGAGAAAATATTCCGGGGCATGGATCGCTTGCATTTTCTGGTGGTCTGGACAGTACTCTGCTGATGCATCTCTCTGGATATAACTTGAATCCATATACCGTGGGTTTCAGAGATTCACATGATATAAAAAGATCTGAGGAGGTGTCAAATATCCTTGGTTTCAGGCTGCATGAGATATACCTGGACGATGTCAAGCTCGAAGATCATGTTGAGATCCTGAAGAACATAGACGGGAGCATAACAAGATCGGAGATCGGTTATGAGCTTGTGCTCTCTGTAGTTCTCTCCTCTACCGATGATGATGCGATCGTTACAGGACAGGGTGCTGATGAACTCTTCTATGGATATAGAAGGACTATAGAATCTGGTAGCAACGAGGATCAGTGGAGGAAACTCATTGATAGAACACTTCCAAGGGAAAAGAAAATTGCGGAATACTACGGCAAAGAGATATTTACGCCATACCTCAATGAGGATATAGTTAGAATTGCCATGTCCTTCGATTCGTCGTACCACATCAGAGACGGACAGGGCAAAGCGATGATAAGGGACGCTGCACGATCTTCTGGACTACCGGAGCAGATATATGGCTACAAAAAGAAAGCTGCACAGTACGGGTCTGGCATCGATAGATATCTAAAAAGGGTCAATTATTTCTCCAAATTGATCTAAACGACGACGAAATAATGTGGGCTACTCTCAGCTGAAGCTTCGGATCTTCCTCTCATCGGAAGGACGTCTCCCTGTATGGGTATATCCCTACAGGTATGATGTTGTGATCTCCACAGGCGCAAATTTGAATCGCACCGATAGTACTCAAGCATCCAGCCACTTGGTTAACGTGGAGGATACATAAGAATGTGGTAAGACTATTTACAAATATTTCCGTTTGAGAAGATCCGTGTGCCTCATCACTGGAGATCTTGGTTTTACGGGTTCGATCAAGCCCGTAGCTTTTCGATAATCAATCAACTTGCCTCGGCAGCCAGAAATGTGTATGACGATTGAGATGAAAGATTGGATCCATTCACAACGGTTGTGGCATAGATGTCCACAACATAGGAATGACTGTAACCAGGATTCGTTATATTGAAGTATAGATAGTTGTCAGAGAGATGAGAAGGTATCACAGCCGGAGTCTGACCGGATCCCGATTCATATTCAGTCACCTTATATGAGGTTATACCGGAATAGGCAAACATATAGACTCTAAATCCCACAGCGGAAACTCCGTATGGTATATAGTATTCACCGTTCTTCTGTAATGACGTAGTCCAGACCCCGCTGCTGTACATCTGCAGATTTGCTATCTCTGGTCCGGAAACGTGGTTAAGAGGCGGATTTAACACCAATATCCAGAAGACCAGCCATGTCAACAGAAATTCTCCGACGAGCAGTATACGATGGCTTGTCTTCTTTGAGACCTGAACACCGAGCCCCTTCATTATGTATTCCGAAAAGAGAAGCACGACTAGTATAAGTATAAGAGAAAGATACCAGTAGCCCAAAAGCTGCATATAGCCCGAGATAGTACCTACTATGGCCCCTATTACGAATATAACTACTATTGACTTTGCCCTCTCCTTTTCATCGAAGAGGAATTTACGTTCGTCAAACTCGGGTATTTTAACCAGGGGCTCCTCATTATCCTTCGGCATTCAGCCCCTCTATTTTAACTCTATTAATGAATTTAACGATTTAACGGGGTCTTGGGATTTAACCACACCGCTCGCAACCAGTATACCGTTTGCTCCTAGATCAATGGATCGCCTTACATCCTCCCCCGTTTTTATGCCGGCGCCAACCAAAACAGATGTTCTCGTGCTTTCATACATCTTGACGATTTCTCCAATTATCTCTGGCTTTGCGGATGATACAGATATATTTCCTCCTATGAGTTCCTTTGGTTCATAGGCTATGAAATCAGGCTCAAATTTTTTGAAGTACAGCGCTTCATCAGCATTTTCAACACAGAGTACAATCTTGAAATCTAAATGTTTCGCTCTCTCAAGCGTTTGCTGTATGGTTTCCCTAGGCAGTCGTCTCTCAGAATGATTCAAAAGTGAACCATCTATACCGATATCGATCAACAGTTCCATGGGTATATGCCCCGTGAAAGCACCATATGGATCTGGATCTACGTGCTGAGAGAAGAATCTAAAGCGACCGTATGATGAAGCCTGAAACATGTCCACCAGTGAAGGGGCAAATACAAGATCAAACCCGCTGGTATTCATCTGGAATTTATCCAAAAATTGACGGAAATTATTGCCCGTCGCCTCCTTATATGTCTTGAGATTGACAATAGCCGTAAACATACCGGTTAATCATTTCATTATATAATACTCCATTCGAGAAACCCACAATGCATCCTATTGATTTCGATATCCATGATTATTATAGATGATGACGCCAATGCCCTTCACCATATCTTAAAATGGGTGATCTCTCAAGCCCTTACATACGGCGCCTGAGGTACATTGGGCTGCTCCTCGCCGAAAATTTGGACCTTCCTGATTCAAGGACACGACAGATATCATCATGGCTCAGGTATCCCGCTAGAGGCTTTACCACAGGCGTATGCTCGGATTTTACCGTTCTTACTCAATTATCCTGACACCTGATCATAACGTATTTTACGTAAAAATAGAAAAATAATTTGTAGATATTTCCATTGAGTAAGTTGATGTATCTACAGCATGAAAATAGAGTTTTACTGTTTCTCATAAATCCCTAATTTTCTTTACCTTTCAAAAACCTAAATTGTGAAGATTTATGAAGACAATGATGGCCCTCAAGATCAATCCTCACCCTCAAGGTAATAGAATTCGCCGATCATTGCCTTTACCTCCTGATCGGGGAGCGTGAATTTCCTCACCTTGATGTCGCTCTCAAGAAGCATTAGCTCCGCAAGTTCGTCTGGATACCCCTCAGCATACACTATCTCCTTTATCTGTGCGTTCATTATCATCTTGGAACATACCACGCATGGATGGGTTGTTACGTATATGGTGGAGTCCTTTATACTCACACCATGCACCGCGGCCTGTATGATCGCGTTCTGCTCGGCGTGCAGTCCGCGGCATAGTTCATGCCTTTCACCCGAGGGTACTTTTAAGTCCTCACGTATACAACCAACAACATCGCAGTGGGCAGTACCGCTCGGTGGCCCATTGTAACCTGTGGCGAGTACGTTCTTGTCCTTGACTATAACCGCCCCAACCTTCCTCCTGATGCAGTTTGTCCTGGAGGCGGCCAGATAGGCCATGCGCATAAAGTACTCGTCCCATGTTGGTCTTCTTATAGTTTCCACACTTTGTTAGCCAAATGCAGGATATAAATATTGTTGAAAATCGAAGATCATTTCATAGCTTTTAGGTACGGCTTTCAGCCCTAACGCGTGTGGAAGTGCCTCCATTGATCATTTCTCCACTGAGATGGGTTATTGCCGATCTGGTCACGCGATCTATGAGGTTAATCATCATGGGCGAATCGTTGGGCATCTTGACCCTTGTATAGATCTTACCTCTTGCCTCCAGCGCCTTTCTGAATTCATAATCAAGATCGTAAAGTATCTCCAGATGGTCGTAGAGGAATGATATCGGTATTACAGTGACATTCTTCTCCTCTATCTTATCGATGAGGCTGTATATGCTAGGCCCAAGCCAGCCTTCATGTCCCCCTTGGAATCCAAAATCAGAATGACTTATTCCCAGTATCTGTGATATCTTATATGTGGAATAGCGGAGCCAGAAGAGATAATCCTCCTCTCTCTGAGCGTTTGGAAGACTGTGGGCGTCAAAGATGTGAAATGTTTTACTACCTGTGCATTCGGATATTATGTTAGCCCACATGGGTTGGAATAGATCGTTGTTGGCCAGGCCATTGACAAATTCCATTCTGGCAGATATGTTATAACGTTTGAATGCTGCAAGGAGGGGATTAAGATATGAATCTCTCACGCTCTCTGAATAAAATGAGAACAGTGGCATAGCCACAACATTGTCATATCCGGCCAGATTACCGGCAATCTCCTCTATGGAGGGGTTCCAGTGCTTGTAAGCCAACAGAACATCTATCTCACCGCCAAACCTATCCTGCAGCTTCTTGCCTATGCTCTCAATTATCCTGTTGGATGGCGATCTGCCGCCGAACATCTCATACTTTTTCAGATTTTCCTCTCTTATAGCCTCTGGAACCTGCTTGCCGTTGAATATATTCTTGAGGTATTCGTCAACGTCTTCAATTCTCTCTGGGCTTCCGTAGGAAAGCAAAAGAAGAGCAGATTTCATATATTCACGCTGTGGATGTATTCAACTAACCGTTTAAGCTTTTCCGGATCGGTGCTTGGCAGCAACCCATGTCCGGTGTTGAATATGTATCGGATCCTTCCATGTACAGAGTCGATTATCCTCTTCGCCTCTTTTAAGGAATAGTCGTAATTGACTATTGCAGGATCAAGATTACCCTGAATGCCTATATCCTCAGAGATGGATGATGAGATCTTACCTATATCTACGCGCCAGTCCAAGGAATAGAAATCTGAGGCAATGCCCATATCGGTTATGTACGATGACGTCATGGTGCTGAAGTATATTGTAGGCACACTTCCTGATATCTCCTGCATTATTTCCATGATGTAAGGCTTCACATATTCCTCATATTCTCGCGGTGACAGATATCCAGCCCAGCTGTCAAACAGCTGGAAGGCATCTATGCCTGATCTGATCTGCATTCTGGCAAAATCTATGACCATGTCCGTCAATCGCCTCATTGCTGTTCTGTAGATCTGGTTCTCAGCCAGCATCAGCTTTTTCACCTTGAAGAGGTCCCTGTCCACCCCGTATGAGACTATGTAGGATAGCAGGGTTATCGGGCCACCGGCAAAGCCTATCAGGGGTTCCCTATATCTATCCTTGTACCTTGATATAGCGACCATAACCGGATGATCGAAGGAAGACGCGTCGAATTCCCCAATCGCTGAAATGCCTGAACTTTCGAGATTGTTCTCCACGACCGGCCCAACGGAATCAAGAAACTTAACCCTGAGACCCATGCCAGCGAGAGGCGTTGTTATGTCGGAGAATATTATTGCAGCATCCACTCCGATAACTTCAACCGGATCATGCGTGATTTCCACTATTATATCAGGCGATGACATCATTTCCTGTATGCCCATTTTCTCCCTGTACCTCATGTAGGATGGGAGATAGCGTCCGGCCTGCCTCATGAACCAGACAGGTATCCTCTCATGGCTGTGGCCCTTTAGCGAACTCATGAATGGGTCCATATTGCACTACCTTTGCCAGAAGGCAAAATTCACCATTTCTGTCCGGTTATTCGTTCGTACATGGTTCTGTAAAGATCTGAAACCTTCTTGGCCATATCATCTGGAAGTGGCGGGATATCAGGTTCGGGAAGGCCCCTGGATCTGGCGTCGTAAAGCCTGTCATGATATCCTGTAGATCTATAGTACTGTCTGACCATCTCCTTGCTCAGCTCTACAATTTTACCAGCATCATAATCCTTCTTTTCCCAGAAACGATCTTCGTCAGCTGTGCCAAATGTGTCCACTATCACTATCTCGCGTTTTGGTCCCAGCGCGATCTCCTTCTTTCCGTCGGCATGTATCAGACCGCGCTTACCAACCTCAGAATCCATCATCTCATCTATGCTCAGAACGGTTTCCTGAATCTCTTCGTATTCCTCTCTGGTCAGGCCTGAAATTTTAAGCGCTTCATCCATATCAAGCAACCTGTCGGTCTTTTCTCTCTTTGTGGTGACCTCGAACAGAGGCGATGGTAGCTTCTCTCCATACTCTGGAAAATGGTTAAATCCAATATCCTCCGGCTTCGTGCTTCCCGCCTTGAGCCGATCGTACAGAGATCCAGCAACGTAATGCCTTGTGATGAATTCAAGGGGTATGACGTAGTTAGAGGAGCTTGGGCCTACCTTGTCTGGAACATCGTACTTGTGCACACGCATTGTCCTCCTGTCAACCATCTCGATGAAGTGATTCTTTATGCCATGATCACCGATATATCTGAACCAGAATGATGATGTCCGGCACAGCGATTCGCCTTTATTTTCTATCTCCGTGGGTATTATCTTGTCGAAGACTGAGATTCTGTTGGAAAATCTAAAGATAAGAGTGTCTCCATCGTCGTAAACATCCTTAACCTTTCCACTTGTGATGAACTTCATACGCAAGTATTGTAACTTAATATAAATTGATGCACATGCGATCGATGAAATTACTGCCCGATTAAGAATGCGGATCTGCAAACAATTTGCAATAGATTTGCATATAATTTTGAAAAATGCCCTAATATTCCCTTTTCATCTTTTAAAACATGAAACCTACAACGGTTGGAATTATAGTTGCGGTGGTTTTGATCGTTGTATTCGCCGGAGCATTCGGCTACGTGGATTATATGAATGCAAAGACGAATGCAAATTATCAGAACGCCGTTAACACAGCAAATGGGTTCAAGCCAAACGCAGTACTCGGCGATGCCTTTGAGCACTGGGATTACATAGCGATAGAGAACACCACACTAGTTGCAAGTCAGTATCTGCCAAACGCAACGCTCACATGGATAGGCGGTCCACTGAGCGGGACATACAAGGGTATTTCCAGCATAAATAATACCTGGAACAAGTTTTTCAGCCTCTGGTCAGCAGTATGGCTGTACACGGTGAATCCGCCGGTAACCTCAGTATCTGGCAACACGGCACAGGTGACCGCTCCTGTACAGTTTGTCGTGACGCCCTATGGAGTGAACAACACGGTGGAATACATAAACGTCTCTTATACACTGGACTTCCTGAAATCTGGAACGTCATTCTACATATACAACGAGGTCTGGCACATAACAGGCACCGGTGTTATAGCCCATATCCCGCAGCAAGTACTGACTCAGGAGGTTGAAGCTTCAGCTTTTGAACACTGGGACTACATAGCGATAGAGAACAGCAGCCTGCTGTCTCCTGAATACGCATCGAATGCCACCCTTGACTGGATTGGCGGCCCACTCACCGGAACCTACAGCGGTGTATCCAGCATAATATCTACCTGGGACAAGTTCTTCAACCTATGGTCAGCCGTCTGGTTCTACACAATATCTCCGCCATCGGTCAGCGTCATGGGCAGGACTGCCACGGTGACGTCTGAGAACCAGTTCATATTGACACCAACGACGGCAAACAATACGGTTGAATACCTGAACATAAGCTATTCGATCACATACTATCGCGTATCTGGAACATACCTGATAACACACGAAGTATGGCACATAGTCGGTACTGGCTACATCTCAACCAATCAGATGGCCGATGAATACAACCAAGTGGAGGCTCTGGCCTTCAGCCACTGGAACAATATAGCCATAGAAAACCTGACTCTGGTCATGGAACAGTACGCACCAAACGCAGTTTTGCACTGGGTTAACAGCACATTAAACGGAACCTATACTGGCTACAGCGAAATCAATGCCACCTGGAACAAATTCTTCACCGCCTGGATTGCGGTATGGTTCTATTCAGAGGAGCCACCCATGATCACGGTGAAGGGCGATATGGCTTATGTGAACGCGACTGTACAGTTCGTTGTACAGAAGAACTCCACAACCTTTGATTACATAAATGTGTCGTATCAGATAGTCTATCAGAACATGGGATTCAACGTGAAGACTGGCCAGTTCCAGTACCAGATTGTCAACGAAGTCTTCAACGTACTTGGAGGTTCACCGAAACCGCTGTCAGATCTATGAAATCATTAATTTTTTATATTTTTTAATATATGGTGATATGTAATGGGAATATTCTGGCTTACAAATATAATGATCGTGCTTGTGGAAGCCGTTTTTTTAGTCATAATACTGTATTTTTATATAGGTGTGATGAGAAGGGCCGGTGGCAAATTCGTAGCGCCCATGATCGCGTTCTCATCGCTTTTTTTGATGCAATCCATACTCTCAGCATACTTCTATTATGATTTCTCACACTTTGCTGGGTACAGAATAGCTGTTCCGCTGATAGCGGTGAATGGGGTGGGCCTAGCATCGTTCATCATGCTGTTCCTATCGATCAAACAGTGATTCAGAGTTCAGATCCGTGATCATGGATATAAAATCTGCACCCACCAGACTGAATTCAAAATATAATCCATAGAATCTGGGATCCGTACTACACTCCCTGAGGATGGATCAGGCTTCTATTCAGCTATATTTTGCCAAACAGCTACTTTAATTGAAATCTACACCAAGGACGTTCTTCGGCGTTTGCCGTTTCAATCTCTACCAATATATAAACAACATTTAAATATCGCCAGCGGATCAATTATCAGCTGGGTGCTATCGAGTAGAAACGGCCTGGCTGGGTGTGTTCATGCTTGCCGGATATATTGAGGTTGCAGTGGGAATCATTGCAGCCGCGATATCTCTTCTTATTGATCCAAATGATTTCAGAGTGAAGTACGCCGTTTCACTCGCAGTTGTCCCCGTGCTGGTTCTTGTCTTCAACGGATACGTGGCCGTACCAATATACGTATTTTCCATTATAACTGGAACATATCTGTACACAAAGAAATTTTATTATCCATTCATGTTTCTCTTCGCCTCTACGCTTCTGTCTTATATTTTCTTTGGGGATGGAAGCCAGTGGAGAGCCATTGACGCGGCAATAAGCACCGGTATGATAGTGGTTATGGTATTTGATTCAAGAGAGAGAAATTTTATCAAGACGAACGACACCACCAGGGGTTTGGATAGGATCAAGGAGATGAGGCGTGACTACGTTCAGATACTAGCAGGCGCGGTCATCATAGGCCTTCTGTATTTTTATGGTGTGGATCTGTCCAGGATACTGGTCACGTTCGGTTCCTTAATTCTATACGTCATCGGTAATTTCTTCTCCGCTCGACCAGATCTTATGGTAGGGAGGTTTCTCCAGGATCTGGAAAGAAGTCATACAAAGCTGGGTATAGGTTCAATGTGGTTCGCCTCAGGCATCATGTTGGCCTACAGCATGCACGATGGCCTGTATCTGATAATGCTAATAGTGTTCATAATATCCGTGGGCGATTCGGTTGCAACCATAATCGGTGTTAACGTTAAAAGCCCTAAGCTTGCCATTAATAGAAAGAAAAGCGTTGCTGGAACCCTTTCATTGTTCGTCGTTTCTGCATTATTCGGATTCTTCGTGCTGGGCTATATCGGAATAGGATATGCCGCAATAGGATCGATCGTCGAAGCCGCCTCACGATACCCACTGGATGACAATATGACCGTACCATTCGCCATATCACTCGTTGCATCAGCTATAAAAATGATCTGACGCATCAAAATGTGAGCTACTCCTAAGCTAAAGCATCGGATCTTCCTTTCATCGAAGAGACATCT
>NZ_JAGDXM010000057.1:0-5284 GCF_023256435.1 Thermoplasma sp.
GATGTCCGGAAAGGCATAGGTCTTTTCGCTGAAAGGAAGATCCGAAGCTTCAGCTTAGGAGCAGCTCACTCATAATTATTGCTGGCTGTATTTTGAATAGGTGGCAACGAGATCTGGATTTATGGAGTTGAGGATGTATGGTACATTCAGTGAGATCGATGAATTCACCAAGGATGGGGCGCTTACATTTACGTGATAATGATCATCAATGTACGTCCAGTTTACCTGTAGCACCAGGGCCCACTGACTTTTATCAAGTGATATATTGAAGTAGACCGGTATGAAAGGCTCATACATGAATTTCAAAAACGTCTCATTTGTAAATTTAATCGGTGGCCTGTCTGGATTTATTGCGCCTTCGTATCCCCATACGCCATATGTATACATATAATTATCAATAAGGATGAATTCTATCGGTTTAGCTGTATGATTTTTGAAATTTCCAGCAAGCTCCTGAACGATGATCGGGTAATCTGTTGAATTCCATATATATGAAGCGTATTCAAATGGATCGCTTATGTTATCTGCCTCTATCAGCAGGCCAAGCCTATGATCTGATAGTACGCTGTAATTTTTATTCACATGGGAATCGATCCATTCTATGGCGTAGTAATCCTGATAAGATATCGTCTGGGTACCAGACGGCACAACAACATGGCCAAATGGATATACTGAACCAGCTGATCCAGCTATTATAACGATCATAACTGCAGATATAAGGATCTGGGAAGCACTGTATTTCTTCTTCTGATAGTAAAACTTGGCGCTTTCCGTCGCCGATGCCGTTGGGTAATAATATATGTTAGGGGCAGTCACGCTTATACCTATGGAGGGCCCAACTACAACTGGAGACGGTTTTGTTGATTTTATCTTATACTCTATCCTGATCTCCTTAGGCTTCTTTGAATCAAGATAGCTCACTATCGCTATGCCATCATATATCGAGAGTACCTCGAATATGTACTCGAAAAATCTACCTGGCAACAGTACCGTGCTCATAGTCAATGATGCATATATAGCCGTGATGAGAAGCAGAGACAACATACCCAGAAGGATTCTGTACTTTTTCCATGAGATTATATAACCATACGCGGCCAGGCTGACAGAAAGCAGAATAGGTATGAACACTAAGAACGATGTTCCGCTTAAATTCACTATATATCTTTGATAGATGAATACCGCTATACTTGGCACTACGAAGGATAGTGAAACAAACAAAGGAGCAGTGAATTTCTTATCCATGGGTTTCAGAATATAGAGCATTCTGCGAATTGCAGATGTATATTTTACCGGTATGTTAAAGAAAACACCGATGATCAAAAAGTATAATGCAATCACCACATACCATGGAAGACCCTCAGCTCCTCCAGTTATAAAACCAGGAGTGTTGGCCACATTCAGGAACCAGTAGGCAAACATGAAAGCTGAAAATCCGTATATGAAATATATATACCTCTTCTCGAGAGATCCATTAGATATCTTCAGATAAACCAGTATGCCGATTATTTCCAGGAGATACATGAATGTTGATAGCTGATGTGACATCACCAGCAGTATCCCAAAAACCGAAGTCAGGAACAAGAAGTATCTCTTTCTCAGAGATATCAGAAGAGATAGCACGGTCAGAAGCCCGAAAAAATGACCGAAGACAAGTATAGAAGATAAGGACGTCTGATATGCCTGAACAGGATTAACGGCCAGGAATGCTGCTGCAACGATCGACATCCGATCGTCCTTTGTTATTTCTCTTGTTATGAAAAATATCAGCACCACGGTTAGTGATCCGAAGAACTGAGGTACAAATTTCAGCAGAAGATGCCATTTTATACCCGTGATAAAGTATATTAATGAAATTATCCAATACATCACAGGAAATGATCCATATCCTGATGTCCCCCACTGAGAAGGTACATCAATCACCAGAAGTCTTGATTTAATATAGTCTTGCGTTATATAATAATAAATACCGAAGTCATTACCCCATCCATAACTGGTCAACGATGGTATCAGCCTTATCATAAGTGCGGCGAATGTAATAACCGCCAAGGCTGATAATATTCTTCGGTTCATTAAATCGGTGATCACATTTGTGATTAATTAATTTTCCCTATGGAAAAACAAATTTCTTATTTTATTTAAAAGATAAGAGAACCAGCTTTCAGTTCAATTTAAAAAAATTGATTTTTTAATGTATGTTTATTCGATGATCATTTCCTATAATTTTTCAATTGTTCTATATTGTAATTTATCTCATTTATCTTCTTGCTAAGATCCTGAATGATCTCTTCAAGGATCTCATTGAATGATTTCGAGAGCCTGTATCCATGAATGGGCCTGCCCTTTCCTTCCTTTTTCATATTTCGTTTGGTAATCCAACCTTTTCTACGCAACCATTGCATCGCAATGGAGACTTCTGGTTGCCTGAGGCCGGTTTCCCTCTCTATCTCTACGCTGGTAACCTCATCTTTATCTCTCATATAGACAAGCGTGTATGCTACACTCCTTGGTATATCCGCAATCATTAGATATTTAGCTAGTTTCTCAGCATCTTCGCTCAGAACCATGTTCATCGTACCATAATATTATATTTCTATAAATATTTAGCTTTTTTAAATAATGCCCTATATATACTTTTTGATCGGTGAGTTCCATCCATCGATTCGATACAAACTAGGAAATGATTAAGATACACGTATTGAAACGCTATAGGCCTAGCGAATGCATGAAGGCTCTTCCTTTAAGCAGAAAATGCACAGGCTCCTGCCACCGAGAGAATTCTATAGATATTGCAATATTCATGGTAAAGGATCGGTAAAGCCCAAATAGGTGCCTATGGATATCACGATATAGGGTCTGCGTAGAATATACCCATAGGGACAATTTCTATTATATGGAAGGAAGTTAGAAGTTCCAGATGTGGAATAGCTCGCTGGGAATGAAGCTATTCGTGGATATAAGATAAATCCAAAAGCTTCCTAGGCACTTAACGTTCTTCTAAAAATGCAGCCAAACAGCAATGAAAATTATAATCCAATTGAGATTTCAATCTAAACTATAATTTTATTTTCATAATCGTACATATTCAGATGTCAGAGTCATTCGATGTTTTCTAGAATTTACAATAAAAACTTCAACTCTTTGAGAGGGCCTCCAGCTTGCTTATTATGGTATAGAGGTCTGTTCTGCCATGAGCTGGAACATTTGGATCATTAGCCATTTCATCCAGCATGGAAAGAACGGTCGCACATCTTAAATCAAGACTTTCGTTTTCCTGAGACAGCTTAGCCTTTGAATCCTGAGCAACCTTCCTTACATTTTTGGGTACTGTTATATCCTGAGATAGTTCGTCTAAAAGGTACATCACTTCATTGAAAAGATTCTGATCCATGCCACCACCCCTTGTATCTCCATTACCTGCTCAAACTAACATTTCATACGTTAAACATGCATTCGGTTATGAGACAGGTATGATGGGCGAATGCCATGAAAAAATATAAAACTTCTTAATGATCGATCGGTACTGAGAATTTTTCAGCTTATCAAAATTATCAGGTTGCGGTTTCTGTTAAACATGTTAACATCCACCTTTGGAAGTTATCATCTCTTTGATGCTTAAACTTCGTGGGTACAACCCAATACCCTCTATCCCGTCCGCAAACGCTTCAGGGACTGCCTTTCTTATTGTGTTGTAGGATGCGTTCAGATCCGCATGTATTAATGTTCCATTTGCAGACTGGAATACACCCCTCTCTATTCTCTTTCCCATGTACGCCTCATGGTGTTCTATGCTTTCGTTATCAAGAAACGAACATATGCTTGTATAGCTCTCATCCTGTATCATGACATCGATCCCGTTCTCTTCTGCTTTGTATTTGATCTGCTGTATCAGCATATTGAAAGGTATCTGCACAAAGTTCTGGTTGTTCGTCTTTCCAATATTGGTATCCTGCTTCCATCCATCGTTGTGACCTATGACGATCGTATCGATCTTTCTTGACAATGCGTATTCGACTATGGATCTGCTAAGCTTGTGCATGATGTCCTTTATCTTACGGTTGCGTTTCATGAACAGTTTCCTTTCCTTCTTCGTCATCTCTCCGTTCCCGATCTGCCTGTCACTGATCGATCTCAATCTTGAATACTCCTTGTTGAAGAATTGGTTTATTGATTTCAGGACACCACCCTTGACAGCAATACCTTTTTCAGAATTTCATGGTATCATATTCGCCAGCTGCTGCTTTATCGTCTCGAGACGCTTTCTTCTCTCTTCAGCCCTCTTTTCAGCATCCTGAAATCTCTTCTTCTCTTCCTCAGTTTCTGGTACGATCTGTGGTATCTCAGTGGGCCTGCCATCGGAATCTATCGCAACATAGGTAAGGTAGGCTTTTGTAGCGTATCTCCTTATTCCGGTCAAACCCTCTTCCTTGATGACGTCTATTTCGATTTCCATGGTGGATTTTGTAGTGTAATTTATGTATCCATGCAGTATGACCATATCGCCCAGATGTATTGGGAGCAGGAAAAACAGGGAGTCTATACTGCCAGTAACGGTTCTCTTTCTGCAGTGCTTTGTAGCAACTATTGAGGCGCAGTTGTCTATCCATTCGACCAGCCTGCCACCATAGAGATATTCATAAATATCCATGTCCTCCGGCAGTACCATTCTTTCAACATAAGTCTCTGATTCTGATGGCTTTTTAGTTTCCATAAGTCGTTATCATTGCATAATTAATATTTTTATCCATCCAATTTTGAAATATACAAATCTTAAGAATCTTCGATGGTTTTACAGTTCCATCAATCTGATTTGGCTTTCAATGGCTCTCTAATGATTCCCTGAGAATGCTGATAATTGCCGGATCTTTTATAATATGGAATCTTGGCTCTTTCATTCATCTTTAGGAAAAGTATCTGCGCAATTCTATCACCCTTATTCAGTTCAATTGGGCCCCCTGCATTGAAAAATGATAGCGTTAGATTTCCATGATATCCTGCATCTATGGCGCCGAAGGATCCAAATATTCCCTTTCGCGCGAATGTTGATCTTGTCCAGATCATCCCAACAACATCTTCAGGCATATTGAGCGTTTCCAGGGTTGATACAAGAAAATGCTTCATCGGAGGTACATCACCTTTTGAATATTGCTTTCCATCAACGTCAATAATATCAATGCGCAGATCATAGCCATTGGGTGTCATCGATTTTATGTCAAAATTCTCTGAAATGAGAAGACCCTCTGCAACCATATTAATTATTGTTTCATCATTAAGTATCATTCAAAGA
>NZ_JAGDXM010000057.1:5294-24790 GCF_023256435.1 Thermoplasma sp.
AAAAACTTATCGAATATTTTTTACGGAGGTTTGTATGTTTCTTTGACGGACCGATAATTTTGAAAAATAGAGATAGAGGATCATAGCTAGGAAGAATGAAACGAAATAGCTTATATCTACCCCATGGAGAAGTGCAGCAACTGGCATGTTTATTATACCTGCTGGAGCCATGAACGGAATTGAAACTATTATCGAGATCAGATATGCGTATATGCCTGGCTTCACCAGTCTAGGCAGATCGTTGAACCGTTCAGGATTAAGTTTCCGAACCAGGAAGAAATGAGCTATCATTATGCCTATCCATGGCGTTATCCAGTAATCAAGTATGAACAGGAAAGTTTCATAAAAACCATAGAACCTGAAGAATCCCACTATACCCATCGCAAATGAAAATATGGAGGCAACGATGATGGCCACCCATCTCTCTGACCTAAATCCTATTGAAAGAAACGCCAGGGAATTAGAATAAAGGTTAATAGCATTGGCAGCGATCCCGCCAAGGAATAATGCCAGCATGCCTATGAGAGCATATCTATTCATCACCATTGAGAGATCCGCGGCCGGCGATCCTGAGGGGTTACCTGAAGCCGCAGAAACCAACATGCCTACGATTTCGGCAAATACGGATGCAATGACCGAACCGAGCAGAGTATAATAGAAGATTATCCTGGAGGGTTTCTTCAGCTGAACATGCCTTGAATAATCAGCGGCATATGGCCCCCATGACATTATGTATGAGAAGGCTGATGCAAATGTGATGCCAAATGCAGAAGGGATATCTAAAACGGGGGCATAAGGATAAGATATGGAGAAGTGAGAGTATATCAAGAATATTATGAGAAACACAAACAGTATCCCGAGAACATAAGACATGGATCTTTCAAGTATTCTTATCGCCCTGTATCCTATCAAAGCGGTCAGAGCCACAACGATCACTATTGACATTATAATCAAATAGTAGGGAATCTTCATAATCTCATATATGGCCAGTGAAGCCAAGATCACATTTACCGTAAGCCAGCCTGCTGTGTTTCCCCACTGCAATATTGATAGAAGGGATCCACCAATCGTTCCAAATGGTGCCCTTCCCATGTACATCTGTGGCACCCTGTATATGACGCCAAGCTGGCTCATATAGGAAAGCATTATTCCACCTGCGACCGTACCTATAACTATCGCCACGACGGAATAGATGATCGGAAGCCCAAGGTAAACCGGTATAAATCCAACTGCGAAATCTCCCACTGTAAGATTAGATGCAAACCATATGTAAAACATAGATGCCGGTCTTTTATCACTTTCTATATCCAATTTATCCTTTAAAAAATTATTTGACTTGATATCACTTCCGAACTCATGTTCGGTATTCATAAACCAGGAATACGCTAAGATTATTAAATTTTATCGTTATTTCATGATCATACGGCATGTTTCATCAGCATTGCGAATACAAGATCATTCTTGAGGGAATGCAAAAACTCCAATGAATGCGATGATTCATGGATATAATTTTTGTATTGGATCAAATATTTAATTATGCTGGAAAAGGTGAAAAAATTGATAAGCCAGTCCTGAATAGACTTATGGATACATAGGGTGAAGCATTACTGATGATCGATGATGCGGAAAAGGATCTGATCAATCGAGTTGAAGCTATTCTTTATTCGAGTAGAACTCCTCTCAATGTCAGGTTCATATCGCAGATACTCTCAGCCGACCCTTCTAATATCAGAAAGGCTATCGTGAAGCTCAAAAAGGAATATGAAGAGAGAGACGGTGCTCTTGAGCTCGCAGCTTATGGATACAAATATAGAATTCAGCTCAGATCGGATTATTTTAAGGAGGCTTATGCAGTATCTCCGCCAGATATTTCTGGATCCGAAATGAAGGTTCTAGCGAATATTGCAATGAATGAAAGAGGCATAAGTTCCAGTGTAATCAGAAAAATAGCTCATAAGAGAACAGATGAAATAATCGAACATCTTGAGGGTATGGGCCTGATAAAGGCAGTGAACAGAGGGAACGCCAAATTTTACATTCTTGGCCGTAGATTTGAAAGCTACTTTGGAGTCTCAAAGGAAGAGTTTACCAGACGGATAAAAACCGAGCTACAAAAGAAAAAACAAGATGAAGCTGGAGGAAAGATTGATTCCGGCGAGTCATGATATATCTTTTGATTGACAGAGCTCCTTAGATAGATAGCATATATGGAATAACGAGTTCAATTGTGTCGGGCGTTATATTAATTTATGGAAAAATAAAAACCGAATTGATAATATACCGTTCGATATATTGGAAACATGTTTGGAGAGAGAATTCAAGAACTGAATCCGATAATCACGGTGAAATGATATGACGGAAAAGATATTGTTGGTCGGAAGTGGTGGCAGGGAAGACGCAATAGCCAGAGCTATAAAAAGATCGGGAGCAACGCTCTTATCCGTTATAGGTCATGAAAATCCATCAATAAAATCGCTTTCTTCGAAGTATCTACTTGGCAACGAGCTGGACTATAAGAAGATTGAAGAGTTTGCTCTTGAAAACTCTGTTGATATGGTCTTTATAGGGCCTGATCCGGTACTTGATACACCCCTTGTGAATAATCTGATGAAGCATGGCATACCTGTGGCATCCCCAACAATGGAGGCAGCCAGGATAGAAACATCAAAGATGTTCATGAGGGAACTGATGAAAAGATACAATATACCTGGGAACATTGAATTCAAAGAATGCTTCAGTGAGAACGACATCAATGATGCTTTTGCTTCAATGATGAAGGAAGTGGCCGTCAAACCAATAGGACTGACTGGAGGCAAGGGAGTCCGGGTGATGGGTGAACAGCTTCATAGCCTTGAGGAAGCAAAGTCTTATGCCATTGAGGTATTGAAGAGAGACGGAGTAGTACTTATAGAAGAAAAGGTCGTTGGAGAAGAGTTCAGTCTTCAAGCATTCGTTGACGGAAAAAATGTTTCATTCATGCCCATAGTCCAGGATTATAAGAGGGCTTATGAAGGTGATTCTGGGCCGAATACAGGAGGTATGGGATCGATCTCTGACTCAAATTTCACGCTACCGTTCCTAAGCAGAAACGCAAGGGATGAGGCTGCACACATAATGATCGATATAGTAAGATCGATGAATTCTGAGAACACACCATTCAAGGGGGTAATGTACGGTCAGTTTATGGATTCACCCAGAGGAGTTAAGGTGATAGAGATAAACGCGCGCTTTGCTGATCCAGAGGGTATAAATGTATTATCTCTGCTCAAAAGTGATTTTGTAGAAATATTGCATCAGATATATGAGGGTAATTTGCAGGGAGAGAAGATCTTCGAGAAGAAGGCAACGGTACTCAAATATATCGTTCCGGTTGGTTATGGGACAAATCCTAAACCTGGCGAAATACAGATCGATGATAAGATATTCGATTCGGGCGTTGAAATTTTTTATGCATCTGTGAGCGGAGATATGCACAAGCTGAAGCAGAGCAGTTCAAGATCTCTGGCCATATTAGCGAAGGGAGAAAGCATTCCAGAAGCCTCAGAAATAGTCGATGCTTCTTTGCAATATATCAAAGGGGACTATTACGTGCGAAAAGATATAGGAAAGGCCGAATACCTTCAGGCAAAGATAAGAAAATCCAGAGAACTGATAGGGCATGAATGATTTACCTAAATGTAAAAAATTGTAATAAATGCAATAATTATATTTCATTTATTAAGTATAAATTTAAATATACTGTGATTATCGACCAATATGGCAATTATTTCATTTATAGCGTATGTGGTAAGCGATAATATATCGGCGATGCTGACCAGAATCGATACCATCGCCATATCCGTGTCAGCTATCCTCATATCCATCCTATGGATACCGATTGCCTTCCAATTTTTCAGCACAGACGAAAACAAAAGGATGGCGGCTAGATCCAGGCTGAAAAATGCCGCAATCGGAACGTTCATCTATATTCTGGCTGTAAGCGGTCTCCTCTACGCCATTTTCAATTATATAATAACGGGATCATGATCGCCGTCGATACTCTTATCTATGATGTGATAAGATCCATTGTAGCCCTCTATCTGACTTTGCTCACTCCACTCTGGCATCTGATAATTTATTATGGACTTAACCCTGAAAATTCCTATGGAGTGATACTCAGGCCAGGACATAAGTATTACAGCATGTATAGTTTCATATTGAATACGGCATACTCGATCATTCTTCCTGCATCCATTGTTCTATTCTCAATTATCATAGCTTTCAGAGCTTTTCTTATGAATTTCAGATTCACGCATGCCCTAATGAATTTATTGATTCCGTTCCTGAGCTTGGCATTTTCATTCAAAATTCTCATATATATGGCTCTTGCTTCGGAGTATGTATTTGATTATCTTTGGAATTATGGAAACATCAACTGGTATTCAATATTCAGCATAACGCAGATATTGAATTTTTCAACCAATGACGGTTCATCATCGATAGTACTGGTCTTTCTCTATCTTACGTCTTATTTCTTGGCAATGTCTTCTCTGCTTGCAGAGTTAATATTCAGAGAAACGGCTGAGCTTCTATTGATTGCTGTTATTCCGATCTTTTCATCCATCGCATTCATCAGAAGAACACAAGAATATCTGGTGCGGATCTTTTACTCATTCATAGAGCTGAATCTTCTTCCGATACCTATCATCATAGATCTGCACTTGGCATTCATATTTTCGGCGGACCCGATATTACAACTGGGGTTCTTTATGCTCGCACCCGTGATTCCCTCCCTCATATTTCTCGAAATAAGAAGCGGCTACTTCAGAATGAAACCGCTCAACATACCTTCCAGTGCGGTTCTGGGATTCATCGGAGGACAGCTCGAGGAATCTGCTACGATCTCAATGAGCAAAAAACTTGACTGGAGCAATGTGTATTCGAAGGAAGCCTCTTACAGGAGGGAAGAATCAGATTGAATGATGAAGTGGAAAAAGTTCTGAGAAATGTACTGGCGTACAGGCCTCAATATTATGGATTTCGCATAAACACCATTATCATCTTGATGATCTCATCCTCTCTGTTGCTCATACTTATAAAGATATTTGGCGTTTATGCACTCATAATCATACCACCCCTCATCATGGTGCTTCATCCAGGATCCAGAAAGGGAATAATCAAATTAATACAAAGGATAAAAAGGGACAGGCCTCTAGATCCCGTGATCATTAGATCAGAAGGCTTGACAATGATCAAGATACAAAATTCAACAGCTGTTCTTGCAAAAATGAAGACCGACTACGATAATCATGCAGGAACATTTTCAGAGATATCAGAGTTCATATCGGATCTGATGAAGACCGGCCTGAACATCACCGCGTACTCCGTTCCTCATCTCCCTGAAAAGAAAAAACCAGAAGATCCCGTGATAAAAGGTAAGCTCTATTACTCCACCTACTTATTTTTGTGGAATGCTGCAAATGATATTAAAAACCTGAAACAGACAGTGAAACAAATACCATGGGAAGGCAAGAAAGTACATCTTTATTTCGATATCGAAGATTCTGATATAGATAAGATATATCAGATCTTTCATAGATCAGTTTTGTCGCCGAGAAAAAACTATCTTTCCGGGGAGATGAATAGATCAATTTTCAGTCTGATCGATGCAGAGAAACCTGCTTTTCCGACCTACTGCGAAGCGCTTGAGATAAGCGATATACCTGCAGTGGTGAAGTTCAGCATGAAGCAGATGAACAGACAAAGACTCTTGAGAATAGCGTCATCAAGGATCGCTGATATCAATTTCGAATTGAAGCAACGAAAGAGCAGAAATGAAAATACAGAGTATCTGAATTCAGTTATGAAGTCTGCCGAAAAACTGTCCAATGAATCCAGAAAGGATGAAGCACAGATACTGCTGTGTGGACTTGACTTTATGGTTATTCATAATGCCCCATATGGCCTTACCCGCGAAATATCCAAACTCGATCGTGGCCTAAAAATCGCAGGTATGAGAGCAAAAAATATGAGCGACGCTGGAACCAAATCAATATTTAGATTTGAGGACTTCAGAAGTGAAAATATAGCATATCCGATGGACAGGATTTCAATTTCATCGTTCTTTCCAGCCTATTTTTCCAGCGAAGAACTCTCTGGAATATTTTTAGGGATGAACGAATACACTGGAAAACCCATCTTTCTTGATTATTTCGAGCACTCATCTTACAATTTCGTGATAACTGGAGAAACCGGATCCGGCAAATCACATTTTACTGGACTTTTGATAAAGAGAATTTCCAGTTCTGAATATTCACGTGTACTTGTGCTGGATCCACTCAATGAATACCATTGCCAAGACTATTCCGGATCATGCATTGAAATGACTCTGGAAAAATACATAGAGGAGCTACATAAGAGCAGCGAGAAAATAGAATCAGCAAGGATCATAATAGTAAAATACGATCTCATAAAATTTGAGATCGATGATCATACAGGACTGGATCTCGCCCGTTCCATATCTGAATACATGTCCATTATCAAGGACCGCAAGACTATCATAATCGAAGAAGCCAATATTATGCTCAGAAACGATCAGACCCTTAAAATAATAGAGAATACAGTCAGGCATTCAAGACACTTTGAAACTGCGGTTGTCATAATCACACAGAGCATCGATGACATAAGGCTGGGAGCCACGATCGAGGAGAACAGCAGCCACAAATTTTTCTTCAGAAACAGCAGAAACACGGAGAGAATTGAAAAGTATATACCGGAGGGAGAAGACATGACAAAACTGGCCGGAGGAAAAAACAGAAAGTTCTCGGAATGTTACTATCTATATGGAGACAGGTACACCAAACTCCTTATCGCGGGGAATGATTGAAACATTCTACATCATTAATCATATCAGTTTAAAACGGAGTCTTCATCTTTAACCGTGGTCAACATTATTCCTAAAACACCAAAAACGATCAGCACAATGGTGAATGAATAAAGACCGATGTCGAACCATGTCCCGTACATAATCGACCATGATAGATAAAACGCCAAACCAATGAACAATAGTGCCGCTGAAATACCCCTTACCCAGTTAACCATTTACTGAAGCATTATAATCTCTCTTAAAAATTTAACTCTTTATCACCCTCATCTATACTATCGATAATGTCGTGGAATGGTAAGAATCCCATAATCATATTTTAGATGGTGATATTTGATGCATGATTCATTGAAAGGTATTTTCATATCGTATACCAACATTTTCTGAACCTGCCTAAATTCAATAGTTGAGGATGAAACCCCGCAGGCCAAGGCTTCCCTCAATACCGAATCTTGTAAACCTGATGTTGCAGAATATAAATCGATATTTTCTACCTTCTGCAAGCATCTCGAAATATCTTTCAATTTCCTCATTCCACAGCGTGAAGGTGATCCTATTTCCTAAGACTAGTTTTGCGTATCTTATTGTGCGACCATCACGATCCAGAGATCGTTCACCCAGTATTCCGGTGACCTGAGAAATGAAGGAATATTCACCATCATTCTTGATCGTATCTGGATCTATATAGAAACTATTCGAAAGGTAGGCATCTATAAAATTTATGATGTCTGCTTCGTCAACAAGTTTCGAATATTTTTCCAATTCCATCATTATTTGGTTTTTGTCCATTCAGCTTATCTTGCAATACGAATAATTCAGATGAAAAGAATGATCATGGGAGATCAGCTGGCCGAGTTCTCTTCGATCTCCCTCTTCGCCTTCTGCTTCTTCTTCACTGAATATCTGGTGATATAACCTGCCACCATGTTTATCGTCCGCTTTGAGACATCAGGCATCATCTTTTCCAATTTCTTCTTATTATCCTCAAATTTGTCGCCGAATAAGTCTGGAAATTTATCCGCAAGTTCCTCAGCCGTGCGCTTGATATTGAATGGTCTGATACTTCCCATATTCCCCAATGGATAAGCTATATAAAAAGATCACTTGCATGCGTTGGTACTGCAGACCATCACAGGAACGGTACTCAACTTCAGCAGTTCGCTGCTCACCGATCCCAATATGATCTTGGTCAATCCCTTGAGATTTCTTGATCCGGTTATTATAAGATCCACTCCGTTCTCTTCGGCAACTTCCACCATCTTCTTGGCCACAGTCTTTGTACCGGAATCAACTATCTCAAACTCTATATCCAGATTCTCGTTGCTTACAAGTTTCTTGGCCTTTTCTATGATCTCTTCAGCCTTTCTTCTTTCGTCTTCGAACATAGATTCCGGCACATATGTATCATAGGTTGGTGTAGTACCTATTATCTGTGGAATTACATATACTACAAGGAATTTGTTTATGGAGTTTTTGAGATTCAACGCAAATTCGAGAGCACACTGAGCTGTTTCACTGCCGTCATAGGCGATAAGAGCCTTCATATATTATTAAAGATGCAGACATATATAAATTTATCTAAATCGATCATCCAGATCAACTATCGAACTGATCTGCTGAATTAGTCTATATCATAATCTCTGCATCGAAAGAAGGTACCCCATCTCCTTCAGCTTTTCAGCTATCCTTGGCAATGCGTTAGAATCGCCCTCAAATTTTTTAAGGCGAAGATGTCTCACTGTTCGCTGAACGGAAAGGGCTGCAGAAAAGGTTTTACCATCAAAATAGAACATATCAAAGCCATTTCCGAAGATCATTTTGAAAAAATCCGCATATAAAAGCGCCAGTATGTCCTTTGCGGAAAATATGGCCTCTTCTCCTCCATTCATGACAGGTGACTCGATTAAATTTAATCTGCTGATGTAAAGCTCCTTCGTCTTTATGTTGAAGAACCTTGATGAACCTTCCACATGATCCAAAAGCTTGAGAGATCTATTAACGTCCATGTCAGTCATCTGTGCGAATCTCGTAGGCGTCATCATACCCAAATCCTTCAGAACCTGATCAGCAAGCAATGCTGCCGCTTCATCCGGGGTGTATCTCTGGGCTATAGCTACGAATTTTCTCTCATAGTTCTTTGCGATATATCTGCGCTCGTAGAGGAGATCCATCACCTTCTTCAGCGTTCTGGCATCCATCTCAGTGTTGTTCATTATCTGTCTTTCAGTGGCTTCCTCGAGCATCATGATCGATCTTATAACAGACTCTTCCTCGCTTGTCATCTTGCGATCAGAGAGCGATCTGTAGATTGATATTATTTCCCTTGTAGCCATCGCAGTGCGGTTGAACGGCCCATTAAACTGGTACAGAAGCGATGACTCAAAATAGTTCTGCAGGTTCATCTCAGAAATCCCATATCTCTGAGACTCTATTGAATCCCTAATCCCAAAGTATATGTCTGAAAATGATTCATATAGATTTGCCTTCTTGATCTTCTTTCTCATTATTCTGACAGCTGTTGAAAGAATCTCAGATTCATCGTAATTTATAATGAAACCTTTTGGCCTGGTCACTATCTCCAGATTGCCATCTCCGGAAATACCGTTTGGCGGTATTATCACGAGCCATCCTTCTTTATAATAATTCATCACGTATCTCACGGCATCCTCATATTTTCCACCGGTTGACAGATCGCTTATCCATTTGACCCCATCTTTCTCTTCCATGTAGAAAGTTGCGATCTCTTCTCCATCTACAATTAGCAATCTGTTGTAATCTATGTTCTCAACATATATCTGCAGATAAATCATCACCGGATCTATGACCGTAGTCACCGAGACTCCAGATATTCCATCAGATCTTTCGGTATAATAGTATAGATCCCCCTTGAAAAATGTGCTGTTCGCCTTTATGGAGCGCATGTCTGGATTGAACCAGAAGAACTTGCGTATTTCGTCCTGAGTTATCGGCCCAAATTTATCGATGAGCATATGCAGCGCATTATCATAACCTATGTCCCTCGCAGATATCTTCAAGACAGAGTCACCGTCCCTGGAAACCATGATCTTGTATTCCAGCGATCGCAGTATCTGCCTGACGATCTTTTTGTCCATACCTATTCTCTCTGCTATGATCTTCTCGCTTGTGATTCCCTCATCCACTGCATCCATTACCACCTTCTCCTCGTTGCTTATCGTATGATCTCTGAGAGTGAACATCATGTCTATAAACCATCTGGCTGCGTAGGTGATCTTGTTCTTTATAAAGTGCCCACGGACAACATAACCTTCCTCTATCAGATCGTCAAAACTGTCTAATTTTCCACTGATCAGCCGAGCATTGATATTCTCCACATCAAATGCGAAACCATAAACATCAAAGTATTCCCTGGGATCTTTAACCTTCTTCGTTATCCTCGAAAGTCTAAGTCTTGTTATGTCTTCAACATTCTTCAACGCTTTAAGATCAGAAACAAGCATGTACTGTTTGCTATAAACAGGCGTAATGTAATCGTATATAGCAGTGCCATCGGAAACCATGCTATCAAGTATTGATCGTAACGTTTCTCTTCCAATCGGCAACTTTATCTCAATCTCGTCCAGGGTCATCGGACCATAGGCAGATAGGGCTATCTCTATTAGACGCTCGGAAGCTGTTCGAGCGTCCACAGAGAAATCTCCTTTATTCTTGAAGAATACAGTCAGGCCATTCTTTGACTTTCTAATGATCAGATATGCAGATTCGAGCTTCTGAATAGCATTTTTAAGAGTGGTATCGTCTATTCCAAGTTCTGATCTCAGATCCGAGAAGGATTTACCATCACAGCTTTCCAGAATCTTCTCATCCTCATCCTTTAGATCTATTTTTTTTCTGAACAGAGTCCACAGCATGGGGTAATATTCATACGAGGTCCATACTAGGCCCCTAACATATGCTGATATGATTTTACCATCCTCGACAGCCTTTTCTATGACCTCTTTTATCTCAGAATCGGCATATTGGTAAGGCGAATTGAAACGATCCTTGATTATGTCTATGTATGGAAAGTGATTTGCAAATCTGATGAGCGATTCCTCGTCGTATACATGCGGGATCTTCTTTTTAAAATAGTCATCCACATCCTTCTGATTCTCGAATATGAAGTGGATCGACTCCCCACCATATATCTTTTCAAGCATCCTGCTCTGCAGATCCCTGAGCATCTTGGATCTGTCTTCCATCATCACGATATCAGACGATCCCGCCATTATCATCCCGTATGAGAATGGACTAGATTCCGTGGAATAGCCTCTCACAGAATACGAATGTGTATCCATAACAGATTTAACGTACTGCTCTGCTCTTGGCACATCCATCAGATCCTCCATTATCTCTCTGTATGTCTCACGTATTATGGAAAAATCTTCATGCTTCTGAAGTTCATTGAGCAGTCTATCACTTCTCAGCTGCTGCCTGGCCACCGATATATCGTATCCCTTATAAGAGCGAAGGACCATCAGAGACCTCGCCGCACAGTGCCTGAAACGCTGCTTGAATAGCTCAGTATTTGCTATGGATCTGCGTACAAGATCCCTAAAATTGGTTGAATTTACACTCTTGATTGCCTCCTCTATGGGTATTTTTCTCTCTACATAGATGATGAAGCCATCATCCGTTATCGTGATGCGTGTATTGGAACCGTACTTATTTGATATGGCCAGTGCATAAGATCTCGAGAGTGCGTCGTTAACCTTTCTACCAAGAGGCACATGGAATATTAGACCGTATACGTCGTCTGATTCCTTATATCCCTCTATAAGACAGTGATCTTCCGTTGGTATGCCATAGTTCATCTGTGCTTTGACATAGGATATGATGCTCCTTGCTCCATTTTCATCCACATGGTATTCCGTAATGAGCATATCTGTTGGGTCCTGTCCAGATTTGATCATCGCCGCTATCTTCTTTCTGAATTCACCTATCATAACGCCAAGATCATAGCTTCTGGGCAGCATCTCACCCGTCCAAGAAGGCACAGTTGGTTTCATTCCTGTTACGGATCTGACGTATACTCTGTTTCTCACAGTTTTTTCGAACAGATAGGTTCTTGCGCCAAGTACAAAGACATCACCTGCCTTCAGCCTTTCAACGAACTTATCACTCAGCTCACCAACATTCTTTCCCTTTTCATTTATAGCCTTATAATTGGCTTCATCAGGTATGGTGCCAACGTTCATGAAATAAATCATTCTGGTGCTCCTCTTCTTACCAAATGTACCTGCCTCTCTGTCAACCCATATTTTTGGATATATCGAAAGATTTTCAAGTTCTCCCGAGAGATAATCCATAGTCATCATGAACTCTTCAAAGCTCAGGCCATGGAACGTATATGAATTTCTGATAAGATCGAAAGCCTCATCTATACGCCACACCCTTTCCAGAGACATACCTACGATTATCTGAGCAAGCACATCCAGCGGATTCTTAGGTATATCCACCCTATCTATCTGACGGCTGTATGCTGCCTTTGTTAGAACTGCACATTCGACCAGATCGTCAAGTGTGAATACTATAAAGATGCCCTTTGAAAGCTCATCGACGCCATGTCCTGATCTTCCGATCCTCTGAAGCCCCTTGCTCACAGATTTTGGGCTTCCTATCTGTATAACAAGATCGATGAAACCTATATCTATGCCGAGCTCAAGCGATGTGGATGTTATTACGCATTTCAACTCGCCGTTCTTAAGTTTATTTTCCACCTCGAGCCTCTGATCCTTGCCCATAGATGAATGATGAGCTTCGAGGCTCTCTATTCCCCTGCTCTTCAAGCGCATTGCAACATGTTCCGTTCCGCTCCTAGTGTTTGTAAATATAAGGGTAGTTCTGTATTGTTTAACCAGATCTGCAATTATATCGTACATCCTATCGTTGGCGACCTCAAAACTCACCCTTGTCAGATCGGGTACTGGCGTTATTGTCCTGAGATCAAGGTGTTTCTCCCCCCTGACCTCTACAATCTCGCACGGCCTGGGTTTTTCTCCATCAAAACCAACAAGATACTTCGCTATCTCTTCTATGGGAGACTGCGTTGCTGAGAGTCCTATCCTAAGCATTTCCGGAGAAATGACATTCAATCTCTCCAGATTCGCAGAGAGAAGACTTCCTCGCTTTGTAGAAGAAATCTCGTGGATCTCATCGATTATCACATATCTGACGTTTCTGAGGTTTTCTCTCATTCGCGGAGATGAAAGCGCCAGCGAGAAAGATTCTGGAGTGGTTATAAGTATATGCGGTGGTTTCCTTACCATTCTCTGTCTTTCGCTCTCAGAGGTATCTCCTGATCTTACGGATATCCTTATCTTGGGTATCTTCATACCATCGGATTCCATTATCGAATAGATACCGTCAAGAGGGAATTTCAGGTTCTTGTTAATATCGTTGGCAAGAGCCTTCAGTGGACTTATATATACACAGTATACGCGATCCTCCAGACGGCCCTCCTTGGCAAGAGTGACGAGCTCATTTATGATTGTAAGGAAGGCTGTCATGGTCTTACCCGTTCCTGTCGGGCTTGAGACCAGCACATTTTTCCCAGCATGTATCAACGGAATGGCGTATCTCTGAGGTTCAGTTAGGGATGAATAATTATTATTGAACCATCTCGATACATGGCTGTCAAGGAACGGGAAAAAGTCCTCTATCCTGAATAGTCTTGTTTCTGATTCCATCTTATTTGGTCTAAACTATAGGTTATAATCTTATAAAAACTTGAGTGGCGTTTAAACTCATTTCATCTGCACATTTTGTGGATAATTGTTGAAATAAAGCCCTGAATAGGCAATTAGGCATATGTATGATATATGACAGTCAACAAACTTACTTTGATCAATGAATAAAAAAATGAAAAATATGAAAGATGAGACTAAGATCACAGCATGGCTCTGTAGGACTCTATAGCCATGTATATTCCCACGATGATTATTATGAGAGAGAAGAATTTTCGAAGTGTGGATCTTTTCATCGTTGTTGAAACTCTAGCACCAGCGTATCCTCCAAAAATTCCGCCGAGGACGTACAAAAGAGCTATAGATATTAGAACCTTGCCTGCTATTCCATATCTCAATGCTGTAACAAGTCCGAACGTCCCAACAGAAAGAAGTGAAGTACCTACTGCTAGATTCATAGTTATATCGGCAGAATAAAGAAGAGCAGGAACGATCAGGAATCCACCACCTATTCCGAAGTAGCCTGAAGCAAAGCCAGCGAGCACTCCAAATATCTCCAGCTTTGCTCTCTGCCAGAAACTTTTCTTTGGTGGGTCGGGTGGATCTTCCTTACTCTTCGGATTGTTGCCCGGTATGGCGTCATAATTCTTGCATGTCCTGCATTTGGTTACAAACATGTATGCTCCAATGATCATCATTAGAAATGAGAAGAGAAACAGCAACTTTCCACCAGGTGTGATGAGACCGAGCGTTGTACCTATCAAGACGCCTATAACGCCGAATACTGTGAATATAGCCCCTGTCCTGAGATTGACGTTCTTCTTTTTGAAATGACTGTATACATTTATTAGTGCATTTACACCCACGGCAAGCGCCGTCGTACCGATCACTAGATGTGGATTCCTTATTCCTACGAAGTATATCAGGAGCGGAATGGCCAGTATTGATCCGCCACCTCCGATCAGGCCGAGAGAAAAACCGACTATAACGCCAGATATTATTGAGAAAATATATTGAAGCAGTGTTATGTCCATTTCCATCAACTTAGAAAGTTATCACCTGGTATCCTTCGTCGATACGAGCAGCTGTTTCGACTCCGCCCATAACCTTATCTAGGCCCTCAAATATCATTTCATCGGTTATACCCAGAGATTTCATGCTAACGCTGCATATTGTTAGCCGTATGTTCAGCGATCTTGCTTTCTGAATCTGCGCCAGGAATGTATCTGAATTGTTCTGATTCTTGAGTACGGCTTCCACACCGCGCCCAAGAAATAGCATTTCGACCTGTGCATGTGCGTTCTGGACTGAATTTATGGCAAAATTGAATGCTACCATTTCCGTGTTGATGTTCTCTTTTCCAGTGATCACCATTACGAGCATCTTCGCCATATTACCACCATCACATATCTTACATTATTCTCATATATTCATGCTTATGATATTTAATACATAAGCATGATTACAGGCGGGTATTATATCATCAAACTTAAAGTTAACGTTTAGGATAAATATATAAAAGGCGATGTAACTGAATTTGGATCTGTATATTAAAAAATTGTAATTGAAGCTTCACTTCCATCTGCTTTCAAGATTTTTCTTAAGCTCCTCCACCTTGGTCATGCTGACGGGATGCCCTTGACTGATCTCAGTCTTTTTCTTAGATTTTATCTCTGGTGGTGGATCATCTGTTTTTTCCTTCTTTTCGGACAGGCCCAATTTATCGTAAATTTTATTCACGGCGTCCTTGACCAGTTGATATTCATAGTAATCCTCTATTATTCTTTTGATGGTATCTACGTACGTCTCCCCCTGTATCCTTATGAGATCCACTATTTTTTTCTCCTCGTCGCTAAGGTCAAGGACAATTCGTATCGTCATGCATTATCTACATCGATCTTTCCGCCGCATCCCTATATCCAAGTGCATTTGCAAACTGCAGATCTTCGGGCTTTATCTTCACCAGAGTACCTGGTGCGATCTCATCAAAGCGGTCGCCTATCAGGTTTGATCCTCCACCAACCGGTATCAGTGATGTGACACGGTCGACCTCTCCCCTCAGGTTCAGTCTTATGTTCTCTATGATTCTGTTGGCAAGGTCCTCCAGTATTGGCCCGGAAACCTCAGGACCACCGACCTGCTTCTGCCTGAACATGACCGGATGTGAAAGTGCCTCCTGAGCCAGATCAAATGGAACGACGAATCCTGTCTCCTTGGCTATCTTTCTTGAAAGCCCGGAAATTGCGTCACCAACACCTATCTGCAGACTGAAGGATAGCTCCACCACAGGCTCCATGTCCATCAAGTTTATCGTCAGAACATCAGTAGTCCTAGATCCTACATCGATGACAACTCCATAACCCGGCTGCTGTTCAATTATTCCCTGATTCAATAGGTACAGGGCAGCACCCACTCCCTGTGGCCTCATTATGAGCCTGGTTATGTTGAACTGCCTGACCTCACCCTCAGGTCCTGTGACTGTAAGCACCTTATTTTCCAGTGCCTCTTTTGCCGCTTTGACCTCCAGATCAAACGTACCGAGAGGTGTTCCGCTGCCTATTACAAGATCCACTGGGCTTCCATCGTTGTGTATGCCCGTTTCCCAAAGTGCTGCAGCTATTAGGGGAAAGGCCTCCTTGCTGGCCAGCCTCCCATCACCCTGAGGGACCCTTATGTTATTACCACTGGCATACTTGCCATATATGAATTTCGTCTGACCTCCATCAGTGCTAAGAACCGGTATCTTGCCACCTATACCCCAGCTTTCAGTCTCCGTAACGGCCCATCTGGAAGGAAACAGTATCCTCTTGCCGTCGACTCCTATTACCTTTGTATCACCATAACCTACATCTAATCCTACAACTACCAAGGCATCACCTTTGACATTAACTTATTAACATTGTCCATGATTTAAACTTTGATTCGATTAGAATGCCGAAATAATCAGAAAAATATTGGATCTTTTCTAATTTTTTTACATGTAGAAATTTTTATCACCTTCCAGCAGCCATCAAAGATACATAGCTTAATGCACCATTCTCTGTTCGACCGTAAGGAAACTGTTCATGGATGTGCTAAAGTAAAAATGTATTAATTGCCTTGTCATTTTAGAATATGAGAGATGTATATATTGTAGCTGCCAAGAGAACTGCCATAGGCAAGTTCGGAAGATCTTTTTCAAAGTTAAAGGCCCCCCAGCTAGGTGGTGCAGCTATTAAAGCGGTAATGGACGAAACACACATAGATGCAAAATCGGTGGAAGAAGTAATAATGGGTAATGTTATTCAAGCTGGAAATGGGCAAAATCCAGCCGGCCAGGCTGCGTTTCACGGAGGTCTTCCAAATTCTGTCCTTAAATATACTGTTAATGTTGTATGTGCATCAGGTATGCTGGCGGTGGAAAGCGCAGCAAGGGAGATTGCCCTAGGTGAGAAAGATCTCGTGATCGCCGGAGGTATGGAGAGCATGAGCAATGCTCCTTTCCTGCTCCCTGCGGATCTCAGATGGGGACCCAAACATCTTCTTCACAAGAACTACAAGATAGATGATGCTATGCTAGTTGATGGCCTTCTGGATGCATTCTATTTCGAACATATGGGCGTCTCAGCGGAACGAACATCTAGAAAATTCGGCATAACAAGGGAGATGGCTGATGAATACTCTGTGCAGAGCTATGAAAGAGCCATCAAAGCGACAGAATCTGGAGAATTTGCCGACGAGATCGTTCCGTTTGAAAACCTGGATCGTGATGAGGGCATAAGGAAGACGACCATGGAGGATCTCGCAAAGCTACCTCCGGCATTTGAGAAAAACGGAATATTGACCGCCGGTAACTCTGCACAGCTTTCTGACGGTGGATCTGCGCTCATGATAGCTTCTGAAAAAGCAATCAACGAATATGGCCTTAAGCCGGTGGCAAGGATCACCGGATACGAACAGGCATCTCTCGATCCTCTTGATTTCGTCGAGGCACCTATACCGGCAACGAGAAAACTGCTGGAAAAACAGCATAAGACCATTGATTACTATGACCTTGTTGAACACAACGAAGCCTTCTCAATAGCCTCGGTCATAGTCAGAAATGAATTGAAGATAGATAATGACAGATTCAATGTGAATGGGGGTGCAGTTGCGATAGGACATCCGATCGGGAATAGTGGAGCCAGGATCATAGTAACGTTGATAAATGCGCTGAAGCACAGACATATGAAGACTGGACTGGCTACACTCTGCCATGGCGGTGGAGGGGCTCATACATTGACCTTGGAAATGGTGGAATGATATGGCCATTGACGAATTAATATAAAATGTAATTCTTTCAATTAACTAAATTTCCCTAACATTTAGTTTTATGTTTACGATTGCAGAACGTAAGGGAATTTATGCGCCAAAATTGAATAATTTAACCCTGAGCGATCTGAAACGATTGAAACTTGCATGATGCTCGTATCTTGTAAAATTTTTCCCTTTAATAATATATTATTCATAATCTATATATAAAGATTAAGTGAAATATTCTTATACATCCAAATGTTAAATTTTTCCATATGCGCTCCGATACAGCTCGTCAGCATATTACCCGATCACAGGCTCATACCATTGTCGCCACATATCTTGGATGGTCTCTGGACGCATTCGACTTCTTTTTGATAACGTTTGTTATGCTTGCTATAGCAAAGACGTTCAATGTCGCCCTAGTTGTGATAACACTAAGTATAACCCTTACCCTGACCATGAGGTTTTTGGGGTCTCTCTTTTTTGGTCCTGTGGGTGACAAATACGGACGAAAAATAACTATGATCATAAGTCTCATGTTCCTTGCATTTTTCGATACGTTGGTCGCCTTTTCGCCGACCATTACAATATTTCTAATACTCAGGGCCCTCTACGGCTTCGGCATGGGAGGAGAATGGGGATCCGGATTTGCGCTCGCTATGGAATCTTTGCCTACAAAGGCAAGAGGCTGGGTATCTGGACTGATTCAGGGTGGATATCCAACTGGCTATCTCCTGGCAGCAATTGTATACCTATTCGTTTACCCAAAATATGGATGGAGACCTATGTTTTACTTCGCAGCGCTACCGGCCATAGCCGTAATATATATTATGATCACAACAAGGGAAAGTCCTGTCTATAATGAGTTCAAGGAGAGGGCTTCATTCAGGCAGACGTTTAAAACTATAGGAAAACACTGGAAACTTTTCATCTATCTGTCCATTTTGCTCGTTGGCATGAACTTCGTTTCCCATTCAACACAGGATCTGTATCCAACGTTTCTGGAGCATCAGCTGCACTTCAGCACGACGTACGTCGCCTCAATCGCGATAGCATATAATGCGGCCGCTATCGTTGGCGGGGTCATATCAGGCATAATTTCGCAGAATACCAGGCTAGGAAGAAAATGGAATGCCATCGCTTTCCTTATTGTCGGCATTGCGATATCGCCACTGTGGGCTTTTCCAGAGTTATTCGGAAGGTCATCGATCATATACATTGCCTTCCTTGCTCCTATCATAATGCAGTTCATAGTTCAGGGGGCTTGGGCAATGCCCGGCGTATACATGAACGAGAGATCCCCAGCGGAGGCCAGGGCAACCATTCCTGGTGTCGCGTACATGATTGGAGTAATGGTTGCCTCAACTGCATCAACGATAGAGGTGTTGGTTTCAACAATGTTTCATGACAACTACTCCTACTCTATGCTGCTGTTGGTTCTAATAGTCTTTCCGGTAACCGCCTTGATATGGTTCCTTGGGAAGGAGAGCAAGGACGCAAAACTGGACGCAACTCCCGCATGAACCATCTCTATGCCGATACGAGTGAGCTACTCCTCGGCTAAAGCATCGGATCTTCCTTACAGCGAAGAGACATCTGTCTTTCCGGACATCCGTACAAGCCTGAAGCAGCGATCTCCACAGGCGTATATTCGG
>NZ_JAGDXM010000028.1 GCF_023256435.1 Thermoplasma sp.
CCCGGGTCGTCGGCTCGAAAGGCCGATATGCTTGGCCGGACTACACCACCGGAGCGACAGAACTGAATTTAAAAGGAGTATATTTAATTTTTCAGAACACGGATTTCAAGTTAAAATATCGCAGTATCAATTTTATAATGATTTCGCCATATACCGATCACTGAGGCTTAAACCTAAGTAGACCTGCCACGCCTCCAAATTTCTTTATCATCTGACCCGGATCATTGCTCACACTCACTATATGTATCTTTGTTCCGAGAGATTCCGCAGTGCTTAGAATTGCGCGCCCCTCCTCTGTTCTGAAGATCTCGTCCGTCATGATAATATCGGAAAGCGCACCGACTTCTAGGGCATTTTTTGTCAATTCTCTGCCATACACGGCCATATCCTTCTTAACCTCCCTGAGGAATTCATCAACGATCTCTTTGTCCTTTGATATACGCTCTTCACTCAATATCCTCTTTCCGTCTGAAGAGGTTATGAACTCGTACACGGACCCGGAGTCTGTTCTGTTGGCAGGAAAGCTACCTATTACCCTTATACCTTTTTCATTGCAATATCTGGCAAATCTGTCTCTAGCGAATCCTGGACCCAATACAATTATCTTATTTCCGTAATTTTTAAGTGCGTTAATTATCTCGTCAAAGTACGCAGTTTCGGAGTAAGCACTTTCAGCGTATTTACCGGATCTTCCTGAGTATACAGTCCCTATCTGCTGTATTCCGTAGGGATGTATGATAAACACCTGTGCCTCGTCCTCGTCCATGGCCACGGCTGAATACACCGTTACGTACTTTTCGTCTGTGGCTTCCTTCAGTAAGTCCATGTGCTGTTGATCCCATTCCTTCGTTATGGCTATCTCACTGTCCGTAGTTATTGTTATTGATTGATGCTTTCCCTTTGTATCTTCCGGCCCCTCAACCACCGTACCCAGAATACGCAGTCTGTTGTCAAAGTCCTGGAATTCAATCTTTTCTACCTTCAGTTTTATGGTTATGGGTATCCGCTCTCGCTCCCTGGATCTCTGTACATCAGCAGATTCCTCAACTCTTCTGAAGGTGATGGCAGAGACTATATCTCCCTCGGAAAGTATATTCCTTATGTACCAGAGATCGTCAAGGCTCTCAATGCGTACCCTGATCGTGCTATTTTTCAGATCCTCTTCAAGGATTCTCATTGCGCATCCTATCTCCGTTTGGGCCCTAGCTTCTCAATTCTTTTGTATATTCTTCGGTAATGGCTCCCCTTCCAGTATATCTTGTGGCACTGCGTACACATGTATATATCCCTGTGATTTTCAACGTAGGGTGGTACCTTCGTCGACAGTTTAACAAGTCTGCCGTTGCACACAGGGCATCTCATGAATCTATCTCTGGTCTTCGGAGAGAAATGTGTAGCGAAGTCTCTAAGCTGTTCGTCTATATCATCATACGGTTCGAATATTGACAGAGGATATTTCTGATACATTCCATAATCTCTAGTTATGATTATTCTGCCCTCAGATCTGCTCCTCTCTATTATTTCATTATCCGGTATGCTTCCAGCTGGATAGTAGACATCGTAACCCATCAACCTTATCCATCTCGCAAGTTTTCCCAGCATCTGATCGACTGTCAGCTTAATCTCACCATCTTTCGATAAGATCGTTTTTAACACCAACCAGATCTAAAAGCCTTGAAACAACAAACGATATCATATCATCCACCGATTTTGGATGCGTATAGAATCCGGGGGATGCTATCGCCACTATAACGCCGTTTTCAGAAAGATATGTCATATTTCTGAGATCTATTGTGCTGAGCGGCATCTCGCGCGGTACCACTATCAGCCTGCGCCTCTCCTTCAATGAAACAGCAGCTGCCCTGGTTATCAATGTGTCTGAGATGCCTGAAGCTATCTTTGATATGGTAGTTATGGAACATGGCACTATGACCATTGAGTCAAATAGAAAGCTACCTGAACTTATGGGAGCTGAAAAGTCATCATCTTCATAATTGTGTGATGCGAGCGATTTTATACGATCCACATCAATATCAGATTCGTATTCTATGACCTTCTTAGCTGCATCTGATATAACCAAGTAGGTTTCCTGTCCTTTCAGATTCTCCAAAAATTTAACCGCATATGGTATGCCGGATGCACCAGATATCCCAACGACTATCCTCATTCTTCTTTCTGATTATTTTCTCCTATTAAAAACATAGTAGAGCACGAATATGGAAGCGAAAAGCACTATTATGATCCCAATACCAATATATTCTCCAGTATGGTTGACGACCGGTTTCGAGAAGGAAAACCCCGGATAGGCACCTGCATCTAGAGCCTGTATATTCGTATATCCTGGAATCTGGGATGGTTTATTCTCAATAGATTTGAAAGCCTTTGTCATATTCTGAACACTTGGGAAGCCTATACCGGAAAGAGCAACTACCAACTCAAGCCCATATGGATTCAAGCCTGTATAGCTGAGATCGAACACTATAAGATCCTGAGTCGAGACATTTATCCAGTTATAGGATACGTATGATTTGTTATCTATTACATCCGCAAAGAACGAGTTCCATTCTGCCTGCGTTATGCTGTAATGCGTCGACCCATAATAATAAGTTATGGATGGTAAAGAAGCGGGTGGCAGAGGAAGCGAAGGTGAACTAGCCAGCGATACTGCAGGGAGTGATATCAGAATCAACGCGAACAGCGCAGCTATGATCAGTTTGAATCTCATTCAGGACGAGAATGAAAATATCATTTAAATATTTATCCGCCAGATCCTTTCCTTCCGATGACGAATTCCTCTCCGTCTGGATCCTGTTCAACTCTCAAGGATCCATCGACCTTTTCCTTTTCGAGGACTTCCCTAAACTGTTTATTGCTGTATCTTCTTTTCCTTGCTAGCTTCCTTAGCTCACTGACGCTTTTGCCATCTGAACTTTCCAGTATCTTCTTCAGGGAATCCAGGTCTTTGTTTCTGGTTATGAGGTACAGCGGATAGGCAATGGCGAAACCTGAGACCGAGAAGACTGCGTATGACGGGGAATAAAAACTGTAATGCAGCACCTTGCTCACGTTTCCACCGGAGACGCTCACCGTGACCGTGTTAAGCCCTGGCCTATTAGAAATATTCATGCTGTAACCTCCTGCATACTTAGCTCCATTTACATACCAGGTTATGTTAATATTAGATATATCGTATCCTGAAATCCTCAGATGCATGCTTGATCTCATTAGGGAAATGTAATGCTGCAAAACTATGGATCGAATTTCCATGTACGGGTATTCAGACATTTTGTATATCGTATAGTTTGAATTTCCATATGCATCACTGCCAGAAACCTTGACGGTGAAAATCCCATCAAATGGTATTCTGTAAATCGCGCTGTCATTGGTGATGGCGCAGGATTGATTTCCAACTGCTATGTGAACGTCCGTAAGATTCGATGGCTGAGCGGTTATTATAAGATAGGCAGTACCGTCGATAGTAATGTTGGCAAACCTTGCATATATCACCGGCCTATAGAGTGACGAATGTACGACCACAGTGATCGTGCCATAATTGCCTGTCAGCGTATAATTATAGAAGGTGAAGGCATAGTTACCGTAGCCTGGCAATATTATATGATCTCCACTTAAATTGGCTGATGTGACGATGCGATTGCCATGGAATGGTATACGTACCTCGGTCGTGTTGGTGTATATGTCATAATTGTATGATGGCGGAACTGTGCTATTCTCATATATCGATATGGCCTCTGCTGCCCTCGTTCCGCTTAGCGATATGGCCTCCACTTCAATGGTGTAATTTCCACCTAAAACGAAATATGGTGAGGATGCATTGAACATCAAATGCGCTGTATCCACGAACGAAAGAACCGCCACATCAGTTCCCTCATGTATTATATAAACAAAGAGATCGGCAGTTATATTGGACGAAACGTTGATCATCATGGTATTGTTCCTGGAGTTGCCATAGAATGAGTAAAACCTGGTGTGTGTATAATTTATGATCAACAGCGGATGAAATGTTATGACGTATATATGACCGCTGAATACGGTCACGTTTCTACCGAAGTATGTTAGATACACCGTTAAATTATTCTCGCCCTCTTTGGCTGGAAAAAGGACGGTGCCATTGCCTGATACGGTATTATTCGATCCAGAGACTGTGAATACCTGGCCGCCAGGTGTAAGAGAAACAGGTATGATCGAAGTGTTGAAATATTCGCCATTGTAAATATTGACTGAAAAATTCTGTTCAACATATATTTCGTAATGTAAGGAAAAATTGAACTCAAGGCCGAATCGATCCATTATCGTGATATTTATCACGTCTAAACCTGTATGATTCAGAAGAAACCAGGCATTTCCTGTATACGATCCCTCATATCCATGGCTGTTTATGAAGATAGAAGATATCAAGGGATCGTTCTTTATGTATAGGGAAACGTTTGTTCCGTATGCTGCGTATGATCCATTTGGAACAGATGCAGTTATAGAAGGTATATAATTATCCACAAAAACAGTCGTTCTGTAACCGTATGTGAAGCCGACGGAATTGTTTAAACTCAAGCAAATATCATTTGTACCGTTATTCAGCAATCGGCTGTCTATGAGAAAGTCAGATTCATCGTATGCCCTATCAGTAAAGTTTCCTATTTTCAATACGGCTGAGTACGGATAGGCTGAATGCACTGTGAAATTCAGCCATGAATTCAGATGCATGTATGGAATGCCATTGAACATAACAGACATGCTGCCATTCACCGGCATAACCACATTTCTGTAAAGTAAGAACAGCCTGCCGCTAGATCCGATCAAAATTGCGCTCGAATTGAAAGCTGAAGCGTAATCTATTTGATAGGTGACGTTAAGGCTGATATTTCCGATGATGACATCATGATCTCCATAATAGAGGTAGTTCGACGCGTTGTAGATGCCATATACGAGATGATCACCATATATGCCCACATTGCTGTGATCCCCATATGTGATGAACGATAGACCGTCTGAAACATCCAGGTATGGATATGTCGTATTGCTGAATGCCCGCATTACGGTAGAACCGTTATCAAGACTGTAAATTAACTGATCTCTCTCGGTATCGTTGTAGAAGATCAGCGATTTGATCTCCTGATCGAAATACTCAAAGGTTCCACAAGTCATATGATCAAGATCGCCGTTTGCAATAAAATACAGATATGTGCTGGAGTTTCTATGCAGAATCAGCATATTTCCATTCGAATAGGCTAGATAACCAGTGAGGTTTTGACGTATCACCTGCGTACTGATGTCTGTAAAGTTGTAGGCGTCGATACTGAACAGTTGGGTTTCATTCCGGAAAACAGAGAGAACATAGATCATTCCGTCGTATGCAGAATACGTATAATAGGAAGAGTTGAAGTTGAGTATGGCATAGGACGTATCATTGACATAGTTCGAGACGTGTACACCGGCATCGTCTATACTTATGACGGCGTTTTCAGGATAATCGAGATAGTATACTGTATCATTAACGTAGGGAATATCGGTATCATAGGTTCTATACAGAGACGCATCCTGAGTCAGCATCGCTGGATAACGAACTATTGAAATATTGTACAACGTGAGATTTACAGCCGTGGAACCGATGAGGAGATCGGTCTGGCCCGGTGGAATGGATGCGTTGAAGACCAATGGCATATTGAAGCCGCTGTCAGTTGTGTTCAGGAACACGAGCGTTCTTCCATGGAAAAAGGCGATCTTCATAGTGTACCAGATGTTTACCGAAACTGTTGTCCCCGTACTCACATCTCTGGGAGAATTCATCTGAAGATTCTGTGAGTTGGAAAAGCTGAATGCAATTTCAGAACCGTTTGAATTCAATATGAAATCGTTGATCTCCGCTCCGCCAACATTATTTTCCGAGTAATTGAATTCGAGTACCACGGCCTCATCTGTACTTCTCATGAATGATATGTTCAGATACGTTCCATTTTTAGATTGCCCGGCATAATACGGATTCAGAGACAGTATATTCAACCCGATGCTGCCATCAATATTTTTGATGCCTATGTTTGTCTTAGACACCGGATTGACAATGTTGAATGAAAAATTCGTGTTATTTGCGGGAAAGGTTCCAACCTGCATGGAACCGAAATTATAATAGTATTCCCCCGAGCTGAGCGTTGCGAATAATGGTACTACGGCTATTAAAATTATTATAATTGTTATTATTTTGTTCATATGACCATAAATTTAACTAATATAATAATTATACTTTTACCGTAAATATCATTATGACCACACAACCCAATGACGATATCACAGCAAACCTCGAAAAACTAAGGCTACAATTGATATAGATAGATTTATATTACAATATAACTTACAAACTCGAATGATCAGAGTAGGTATTAACGGATATGGTACAATAGGCAGGAGAGTGGCCAGAGCTGTTTCGCTGCAGGACGATATGATAGTCACGGGCATCGTCAAGACAAAGCCGGACTACGTTAGCATGGTTGCATCAAAAGATTTTAAAATATTTGTACCTGACAAAACCTATGAAAAGGCATTCATAGATGCGGGAATAAAGGTGGCAGGTACCCTTGAGAATCTTATGGATGATTCGGAAGTCATAGTGGATGCGACCCCCGAAGGTCAGGGAGAAAAGAATAAGGATCTATATGTGAAAAGGAAGATCAAAGCCATATTCGAAGGTGGCGAGGAGCCGGAAATAGCTGAGGCAAGTTTCAATGCCTATTCAAACTATGATGATGCAAGATCAAAGGATTACGTCAGAGTTGTATCATGTAATACCACAGCACTCGCAAGAACGCTGCATCCTCTTCGTGAGAGATTCGGCATAAAATTTGTGGATGCGACCATAGTGAGAAGGGCCACAGACCCAAATGACAGCAAAAAGGGACCCATTAATGCCGTGGAGCCAAGCCTCTCAATACCTTCACATCATGCACCAGACCTCAAGACGGTCATGAAGGGACTCAATGTCAGCACGATCGCCATAAAGGCTCCAACTACGCTGATGCACGTTCATGCCGTGAGGGCAGAGCTGGAGAAAGCCATTTCGAAGAACGACGTTATCGAGGCATGGAAGGGTTACAGGCGCATAATGGAGGTTGGAAAGAACAGCGGTATCACATCAACAGGACAGATGATGGATCTTGCGAGGGAATTCGGAAGGGATCGTTCTGATCTTTATGAAATAGCTGTCTGGACTCAGAGCGTGTCCGTGGATGGTAACCATGTCTCTTATATTCAGGCGGTACATCAGGAAAGCGACGTGGTTCCAGAAAATGTTGATGCCATCAGATCCATGTTTGAGATCGCCGATAGGGACAAATCGATCTCGATGACCGATGGCAGGTTGAAGATTGAGAAAAGGGTGTTTTAATGGAAAGTAATGAAGAGAATAAGGAAAAGAAGACCATAGAGGATCTTCCAGGTGTTGGAGAAGCGACGGCTGAAAAGCTGAGGGAAAATGGTTACGACGATATAATGGCAATAGCCGTAGCCTCTCCCAAAGATCTGTCGGATGTCACTGGGATAGGAGAGGGCGCCGCAGCAAAAATAATTGCGGCAGCGAGGAAATTTGCAGATATCGGGAATTTCGAAACCGGTGAGGAAATACTTGAGAGGAGAAAAAGCATACAGAAACTCACGACAGGCAGCAAGAACCTCGACGATCTTCTCGGAGGCGGCCTGGAGACGCAGGCCATAACGGAATTCTTCGGGGAATTTGGATCTGGAAAGACCCAGATAATGCATCAGCTAGCCGTAAACTGCACGCTTCCTAAAGAAAAGGGAGGCTTCGACAGCGACGTCATGATGATAGATACCGAAAACACGTTCAGACCGGAGCGAATAATCCAGATGGCGAAGAGCAAAGGTGCAGATCCGGATGAAACCCTCAAGAGGATACATGTGGCAAGAGCCTACAATTCCCATCATCAGATACTTCTCGCTGAGAAGGCACAGGACACGGCCAAGGAGTTCAACATAAAGCTGTTGATAGTGGATTCACTCACTGCACACTTCAGATCTGAATATGTGGGACGTGGTTCTCTGGCAGAGAGGCAGCAGCTGCTAAATAAGCATATGCACGATCTGCTGAGGTTCGGAACCATATACAACGCGGTTATAGCGGTTACGAATCAGGTTTCCGCCAGGCCTGACGTCTTCTTTGGTGATCCTATGGCGCCCATAGGTGGAAACATAGTGGGGCATACAGCGACCTTCAGGATATATCTGAGAAAGAGCAAGGGAGGGAAGAGAATAGCAAGACTCATAGATTCGCCATATCTGCCTGAAGGAGAGACGGTGATACAGATCAGCGAAGATGGAGTGAGCGATGGTACGTGATCTCCTTCTACCTCATTTTCAGGAGTTTTTAAAGATCACACATTAAGTGGGCGCATACAGATTCCTCAAGTGCAGGGATATGCTAACGTGATGGTACCTGCAGAGGATTTTCGCTGTATGTCGCGATGTTCCGATCATGGAATGTGACCGGCTTCCACACATCGCTGTCTAAGTATCATCATGCGATCAAATTCCATAGATCATCATTCATTTCCCTTATAGATGCCGTATTCTTTCAGTATCCTTAGAAATTCCTGTGTGTTCTTTTCAGTGTAGAATACAAATCTTATAACGTACCTTTCTTTCTTTTTTTCTCTCAGGAAGGATAGAACCGTCTCAAGTGCTATTCTCTCAGCACGATCGAATGGAAACCCGTAGACGCCGGTGCTTATTGCCGGAAAGGCTACGTCATGTATGCCATTCTCCGCAGAAAGTTCAAGCGAGTTTCTGTAGGCATTGGCAAGGGTCTCATCCTCATTATCATGACCACCTCTCCAGATTGGTCCAACCGTGTGTATCACATACTTCGATCTCAGCCTGTAACCTCTCGTCATAACAGCTTGACCAGCTGGGAGTCCCCCTGCATATCTCTCCCTCCTTATACTTGTGAGCTCCTCGTCCATTTCTGGCCCAGCTGCGGCATGTATGGCACCATCAACACCCCCACCGCCCATCAGCGATGAGTTGGCTGCGTTGACTATGGCTTCAGCATCAGATTCCGTTATATCACCCATTTCAAGAGCAATCTGACTGTTCTCATAGGGAATAGAGAGGATGCGTCTCATGATCATAGCTATTTTTTACCGATGAAAAAACCCTTCTGATCATGTTTCATCGGCAGTTTCAGCCTGAAAAATTTAAGTACGGCATGATCATTTTATTCTGAATGTGGTCTTACATCTACGAGAAATTTTCCAGAAGTCCTTCACAGTTGAAGATAGTCAAGAAGATGTTTTCAATAGGAATACGCGTGGCAAAACTTTATGACGAACCAGTGCTGATGTGCGGGGATATAGAGATAAGACCAAATACGCTTGCAAAGGCCACAGGGACGGATCGAAGGTCCGTTATCAGTGTTCTCGATCGCATCATCAACGATGAAACGCTTTATCCCATATTTTCACAGCTTGAGCCAGTGGCGAATCTTTGGAAGGTCAGCTCAAAGCTAGGATATGGTGTAATAGAGATATTGCCAGAGAGTGCGTCAAAGCCTGGAATAATTGCCGGCGTATCTAGCATAATAGCAAAGAGAGGGATAAGCATAAGACAGGTAATAGTCGATGATCCTGAACTGGTGGAGGATCCAAAGGCCGTGGTTGTAACCGAACAGAAGGTACCTCCGGATATCATACAGGATCTTAAAGCTGTTGAAGGCGTGAGGGCCATAACGATACTGTGATCCAATTGAAGTTGAGATTGAAATTATTCTGCAATCCTTTATGATATTCTGGCGATCAGATATAGTTTGATACGCCGTCAGGATAAAGCACTTCCATAGTCTTGGCGATCCTTTCCTCCAATTTGTCTCGTGTATAGCCAGTCAGGTTGACGTGACCTACCTTCCTCCTCCTTCTTATACCCTGCTTACCATACCAATACACACTGGATTCTCCCAGAGAAAGTATCTTTACAACCTTATCATGGTCGAGATCCTGTCCGAGTATATTTATCGAAGAGGATGGCCTGTAAAGTACAGGTTTTGGAACTGGCAGGCCGCTTATAGCCCTCACATGCTCCTCGAACTGGGAAATAGATGATCCGAGAAGTGTGTGATGCCCTGAGTTGTGCACCCTAGGTGCATATTCATTTATTATGACCTGTCTATTCTTCACGTAGAACTCTATCCCCATAACACCGTGATAATCCAGGGCCTGCATCAGCTTCAATGCCATATCTGGCATGGAGAGATCCTCTGTTGGCGCGATATTGTAGATGAATATTGCCTCCCTGTTGTAATTGTACGTGGGATCGAAATATGTGAAATTTCCATCCCTATCACGGATCGCTATTATGGAGGCTTCATAATCGAAGTCTATGAATTCCTCGACAACAAATTTATCACCCTTAAGCGTCTCGCTCAAACCGCCATCATATATGACCTGCCCCTTTCCGTCGTATCCTCCATAGGCATTCTTTATAACTGCTTTGCCGAAATCCTTTGCATATCTGAGAGCCTCTTCAAAGCTGTTCGCTACCCTGTATTCCGCCACCCTGAGACCGTGATCCGAGAGAAAATCCTTCTCCCTTGATCTGTCCTTCTTGAGATCCACAGCCTCGATGCTGGGAAATAGCTTTCCCTGGGATTGCGCATACCTGAGGGCTTCCTCCATCACATGTTCAAATTCAAAAGTGACCACATCAGACTCGTCAACGAATTTTCTATACTCGTCCGGGCTGAAGTGTGCATCTGCTATGAGCGATGCTGGGCCAACTCCATTCGAGTCTAGCGTGAAGTATCTGTTTCCCAGCCTTCGGCCCTCATTTATCATCATAAAACCCAGCTGACCGGTGCCTATGATCCCTATGTTCATAGCAGATGGATGTTATTGAAAAATAAATAATTTTTAGAGGACGGCCATGAATCCTCTGACTTCCAGGGCTTTTGAAATCTATCGCATACCTATCCTATGGTATGCCACATTCCCGTCACCTGAAACTGGATTCTTGAAACTGTGCCGATCATCGGAATGATAGTGCAACCGTATAGGCTGTCTTCAGGGTGACGAAGAGTATTATCACTATGATGAGCAGACGGACCTTTCTGCTGTCAAATCTGTGCATCATTAGGGATCCTGTCAAACCTCCTGCTACTCCACCGACCAGTACGATTATCCAGAGAATGTAGTTGACGCCTCTGAGTATTGCAAGGTATGACATGAAGCCCGATGCCGACGAAAAGAGTGCTATGAATGCGGATGTTCCAGCGATCTTCTTGTAATCAGTTTCCATGAATGTGAGAACGGGCAGTATGATCATGCCGCCTCCAACTCCAAGCAGACCTCCCAGGAATCCAGCCAATGCACCTATGAATATTCCTGTTATAGCTCCGTTTATGCCGGTCAAAACGGCATTCTTTCTATCGCTCTTCCGCCCCCTTATTAGGTTGAACAGCGTGTAGGAGAGGAATATGACGAATATTATGAGGAGATATTTTCTCGGCGTGTGGACTCCAACCATAGCCCCAACTGGCGCCATTATCACGGCCGGTATGAGGAATATCACGCCGATCTTCCAGATGATGAAATTATGCTTTGCGTTGTTCGCCGTTGCGCTGGAGAGCGAAAAGACGTTAAGCAGCAATCCTGCGGCAGCTGCGATCGAGAAAGGTATGCCAAAGGAATAGTAAATCGGTATGAGTGTATTGGCTGCACCAACTCCTGATATGGCAAATAGAGCTGAGAGTATCCATGTTAATATGAGTATTATTACATAGAGTGCCCCGAACATAGGTATCATTTCCGGCCGTAGTAATCTGGCTTGCAGACGAATTTACCATTGAGTACCTTTATATCGGACTCGTAGGTGTATTCGCCGCATATATCGCATTTTACCTTAGATCCGACCTTCTTTACAGGTGTGAATGTGAAATCCTGGATCTCGGCATATTCAAATATAGCCTCATCCGGCAGACCTGCGATCCATTCAAGTATCGGATCTATTGCCTCGGAGGGGATTTCAGAGGGTTCCATTCCCTGCTTTCTATATTTGAAAAATTCGGATGCTCTCACATTTAACTCGTCCATGAAGCTGTTTCGCACATGGACGCGTATAACTTTACCACCGGGCCTGTATATTATGATTGCAAGCTTGCCGTATCCGAGAAGTGAGAACAGGCCTTTCCCGTATGTACATCCAGTGGAAGCCTGGACTCCGTCGTTGAAACAGCCGTTCATATCCTCTTCGGACATCTCAGAAAGTAGAAATGTCCTGTGATCTTTCTCCTTATCCAGCTTCGCCAGCTTAAGTGCATAGGCACCGGCTCTGTAACCCATCGGCATGTACGGACACTTGTGCCCGTGAAACTCAAACGCCCATTCAGGAATACCGAACTCAAGTCTTTCCATTCTCTTTCACCAACTCCATAATCATATAGTTATATTTCTATTTGACTATGATAAATATTCCCATAGCCAGAAAACTATATATCTTATAATCGGATCTTAACAGGTTATGGAATCAACCTGCAGGATAATAAAGCTCAGGAACACCGATCCAAACGCCTATGAGGGCAGTGAAAAGATACTCGAAGCCCTTGCCTCAAAGGTCAGACTTGCCATTCTCGATCTGATGATTCAATACGATGAGGTCTGTACCTGCGAACTCGTTCCAGCATTGAATCTATCGCAGCCAACCATAACGGTGCACCTGAACAAGCTTTATGATGCAGGTATAATCGAAAAGAGGGAGATCAAAAAATTCACGTTCTATCATATCAGGCCAGAATACAAGGAACTGGTGGAAACAGCGATAAGACTAGATAAAACATAGCATACTTAGATAAAATTGTTTTTATAGAGATTTTCAATGTATAGTTATGATACTTGTAACAGGTTCTTCTGGTCAAATTGGCACTGAACTCGTTCCATATCTTCGAGAAAGGTACGGCAGAAATGAAGTCATATCCTCTGATATCACCGATCCGACAGGGACACAGATCGGATATATAAAACTGGATGTGACTGATCGCGAATCTCTGGATCACGCCATAGAGAAATACAAAATAACCGATATATTCCACCTTGCCGGCATACTTTCCGCCAAGGGCGAGAAGGATCCAGATCTTGCATACAGGGTCAATCTGAACGGTACATACAATGTTCTTGAGGCTGCCAGAAAACACTCTATCGATAGAGTCATAATTCCAAGCACCATAGGCGTCTTCGGGCCGGAAACACCCAGGACGAATGTGCCCAGCATAACGGTGCTGAGACCCAGGACCATGTATGGCATAACAAAGGTTGCTGCTGAGCTTCTTGCCCAGTATTATTTTGAGAAATTTGGCCTGGACGTCAGATCACTAAGATATCCCGGAATAATAAGCTACATGGCCGAGCCCACAGCAGGAACAACTGATTATGCAGTGGAGATATTCTATTATGCAGTTCGCCTGAAGAGATACACATGTTATCTTCGCAGAGACAGACGCCTACCTATGATGTATATGCCCGACGCTCTGCGTGCACTTGTTGATCTTTACGAAGCAAAATCCGAACAATTGAAGATAAGAAACGGTTATAATGTACAAGCATACAGCTTCACCCCTGAAGAACTTTATGCAAAAATATCTGAACGGATAAATGGTTTTGGGATAGATTACAAACCAGACTATAGAGATGAAATAGCCGCAACCTGGCCAGAGAGCATAGATTCATCAGACTCAGCGAAGGAGTGGGGTTTCAAATTCGATTACGACCTGGATAAAACTGTAGACGATATGATAGAACATATATCGGAAAAACTAGGGATAAGCGGAAAGCATTTCGCTTGATCCAAAATCAGACTCTTGTTCCCCAGAACGGATTTTCCTTTCTCTTTATTTTTATTATTTCTTCTAAGGTATCCATTATATCCTTTTCCATGGGGCTCTTCCTGAGCTCCTTTACCACGTTTTCAGTTATATCCACATAGAGGACGTCATCTGGGAATATCTGCCTGTTCAACGTTACATTGTCTATGGCAACGGCAACTTCGGCCGGGGCATCCTGAAAACGTACACTGATATCTTCATTTCTTATGCTCTTGATAGTACCGGCGTATTTGCCATCTCCCCTGATCAGATTATCGCCAACCTTTATCTGTCCTGTCTCGACTCTCACACCAACTATTACAGGCTTTGATGCCCTGAATATATACTGAGGAAGTATTCTGATTCTCGATGGGACAGGCATTGACATCTTCCGTCCCTGTAGCAGCATCTTGTTTCTTTCTTCCAGTACCTTCTGCGTGTCCTCCACGATCTTGTAAATTATGTCGCCGGTTACTATGCTCACGTCGGATGAAGCCATGGCGTCCTTCGCTTCCGGCAGGACAGATACATTGAAACCAACTATCACCCTGTTAACAGGATCAGACAGCGTTGAAACATCCATTATATCTCTCTTAGTTATATCGCCGACCTGAGCCTGTCTTATCTTTATCCCTTCCTTGTTCAGTTCATAGCTGATCGCTTCCAGCGATCCTATGGCCTCAGCTTTTACGTAAATTCCGTTCTCATCCAGCTTTATATCTACCTTGCTCTCCTCTTCGATCTCCCTCATAACTTGGTCCAGATTATCGTTCACCACGATCATTGGAGATCCAGACATCACATCGATCTTATCGCTTATAAGTACTCTTATTCCCTCAGCTGCTGAAACCCTCTTTACCTCTTTGAGCGATCTCTGGCCTTTGCCTGTATTGACGAATAGCGCCTTCACCTTCGTTACAGCCGGACCATTCTTGGTATTCACCGCTATGGTATCACCTACAGATATAGTACCCTGATATAACACGGCGTCAAGGGTAATTCCGGCTGACTCCTCTTTTCTTACCTCTATGATGGTTGCGTGTCCATTTATATCCTTGTACTCGATCTCACGTTCCAGAAACCGCTGCGCTAAACCGGCCAAGACCATCAATATCTCCGGTACTCCTATGTTCTTCTTCGCGCTTACCGGTACGATCGCTACAGTTTTCGTGAAATCAGATATCCTGTCAAATCTATCAGAATTGAGACCGAATTCGTAGAGTTTGTTCATTATATTGTATATTCTATTCTCAAGCTCGTTAACATATTCTGGTCTCTGCTTTCTGATGAATTCTGTGAATAATGTTGTCTTTACATCGGTGAAAAACGGTATGAGATCGATCTTATTCGCCGCTATGATGAATGGCGTCTTGAACTTCTTCAATATATCTATGGACTCCACGGTCTGCGGCATTATTCCTTCATTTATGTCTATTACAAGGATGGCGAGATCGGCAAGGGCCCCGCCTCTTGCGCGCATATTGGAAAAAGCCACATGGCCAGGGGTATCGATAAATAGAAGCCCCGGTATCTTAAGCCCTTTAGTATTGAGCTTTTCAGTCTCTTTTAATATCGTGCTTATGTCAACAGTCGTTGCTGCTATTCTCTGCGTTATTCCTCCAGGTTCCTTGCTGGCAACAGAGGTACCCCTTATAAGATCCAGCAGTGTTGTCTTACCATGATCCACATGACCCAGAACGCAAACGATTGGTTGTCTCAGTTTAGAGGCAGCCTGACTAGTAGATGACTTCGTCGCCATATGACCATTCTACTATCTCATTTTCATTGAAAAATATAGGCATCTCATGAGAGTAGGCCTCAGGAGAGTCAGAAGCATGTATGATGTTCTTCTCGATACCCATTGAAAAATCACCGCGTATAGTCCCTGGCTGAGCTTTTGAACCATCGGTAGATCCTGCCATCAATCTGACTATCTCAATTGATTTTGGGCCTTCGAGTATCATGGCGACTATCGGACCAGATGTTATATAGTTCACAAGATCCTTGAAAAACGGCTTAGATCTGTGTACGGAATAATGATTCTCTGCCTGTTCTTTTGTCATCTGCATAAACTTTAGGGCAATGACCTTCAGCCCCTTATCTTCAAGTCTGGATATTATACGACCTATGAGCCGTCTCTTTACTGCATCCGGTTTGAGAAGCACCAGCGTACGCTCTGTCATGATTTTGCCCTCATCTTCTTCAATTCGTGATATTCATTGGTCCATTTAACGTACCTTGGGACACGGTTCAATTCTATCATATTCTTCCTGCACTTGTTGGAACAGAAGTACAGTATTGCACCATCCTTTCTAACGTACATTATGCCTGTTCCTGGTTCAATAGCCTTTCCACAGAAACTGCAGTTCTTCGCCATGTTGATCACCTGATTGAAAGCTTCTTAGCTTCCCTTGCAGTTTCCATGAGCATCAGGATATCTCCGACCCTTACAGGACCCAGAACGTTCCTTGCTATTATCCTTCCCTGATCTCTTCCTGCAAGTACTCTGACCTTGACTGTGGTCGCTTCCCCAGTCATTCCCGTTCTTCCTATTATTTCGACAACCTCAGCAGGTGTCGCCTCGTTGGGCATCTATTTCACCTTCACTTTTTAATCTGCTCAAGCGCAGAAACTATGGATTTATAGAGTTCTTCATTCTTTCCATAGTCCACTATGGATACAGATGCGGCAGAGGCTATGCCTACCTTTGATCCAAGATCAGCTTTCTTCTTCACATAGACGTATGGAACCTTCTTGTCTTCACAGAGCGATGGCAGGTAATATACGACCTCAGGTGGGTTTACATCTTCGGCTATAACTACCAGCTTGCTCTCGCCTCTCTCTATCGACTTTATAACTTCGTTAGTTCCTTTCTTGACTTTTCCAGTTCTGTATGAACTCTCCACAAGATCCAATGCTTTCTGCGAAACGTCTTCGGGAGTTTCAAACTTCACATAGCTTTTTTCCATATCATTACCTCCTTCATTTCAATCTACGAGCTTTTCCCATATGCCAAACGCATATATATTTTATTTGAAGCGTTATGCATCTGGTTTCAATACCTCGTATGATGCAACGAGATGATGATTAGCAGATATATAACTATTTAGAATGTACTTTTTCGCCAGTTCAGGAAACTTTTATAAATTCAGCTTCCATAAAGGAAAACTGCTTGGCTATTTAAAGCTGGGATAGCCTAGCCTGGTAAGGCGCAGGTCTGGAAAACCTGTGCTCGTTAAGAGCTCGGGAGTTCAAATCTCCCTCCCAGCGCTTCATGCCATCTCCATAATGTGCGGATATTATGTGGCATGCAACGCCCTTAAATGAATTTGTGAATAATATTGATCGCCATAATTATTATTTATAGTTGCTAATATTCAGAGATCTGACCTTATTTTGACTATCTTTTGGTTCTATATTAACTAAGACGTCTAACTATTCCTTAAATACTACCTGCAAATGTATCCTTATGAAAAGATCCTATGTTATCATGGCGGTAGTACTCATACTAATAGTTGCCGGAGTCGGCGGATACAGTTACTATGAATACAGTAATACAGGTAGAATGGCGATCTCTGTGGCTGATCTACCTATTTCAAATGTATCAGCAGTTTACATCACATTCACCTCCGTTGCGTTGCACAGCAACACCAGCGGATGGCAGAACTTCACCATTGATAAGACCGTTAATATCTACGATCTCACAACAAGCAATGCTTCTCTGCTAACCAATATATCGATCCATGCTGGGAAATACACGATGATACGTCTTTATATCTCAAATGTCAGCGTGAAGATACTTGGAACAAATGTAACATTCAAACTGAGTGCACCGTTTGCTTTTATAAACCACCCGTTCACAGTATCTGCACATTCAACAACTGGAATAATAATAGAGTTCGAACTGCATTCAGATCTGAACCTGCAGTCAAAGATCTTCACACCCTATGTAGGCTATGTGGTAAGCTAATCTCTAAAGATCTGATGCAAATTTTTATTTCTTCACCTTATGATCTATTTTTCAACCCTATTTTCCGTGATTTATCCCTCAGCTGAGCTTCGAACTTCCTTTCAGCTAAGAGACCTCTTTCTGTAAATAAATTCAGGACAAGCTCCATATCGCTATATCCACAGGCATTTATTCAGGAGTGCTGCTCCCTACCTTAATTAATCTCATAACGAGAATATCCCTGATAAACCTTTTAGCAATTGCTCTTTTCTAGGAATGTCGGATATTTTCTATTCATTTTTTCTGTAAGATTCTATCTTCAATGCTGGCAAAACCACGAACATCATCCATAAATATCAATTAGAAATATATATGGAAATATGAAGTGTTCAAAATGCCAGGCTGAGGCGATTTACTTTGCCAAATATAATGGTCTTTACTTATGCAGACAGCATTTTAATGAAATGATCGAGAAAAGAGTAAAAGGAGAGATAAGAAAACAGATCGATCTCAAAAAACCAACGGTCAGGATATCAGTGGCTATATCAGGAGGTAAGGATTCCTCCGTTACACTCTATCTCCTCCATAAGATCTTGTCAGGTAGGAGGAACGTCAAACTGACTGCATTCACCGTTGATGAAGGCATAAATGGTTATAGACCCGCTGGCCTTGAGAGTGCATCAAAACTTGCGAAAATGCTCGGAGTAGAGCACCATGTGATAGCATTTCAAGAGTCGTTTGGAATGACGCTTGATTCGATAGTAAGCGCGGATCAGTCGAAAATCCCATGTTCGTATTGTGGGCCTCTCAGAAGAAAATTAATAAACGAAATGGCGGAGAAGCAGAATGCAGATTACGTGGCATTGGGACTCAACCTTGACGATTACAGCCAGTCCATACTTATGAATGTGGCCAAGGGAGACTATGAAAGATTCATGAGGATGTCACCTCAGACTGAGATAAAGGACGGACTTGTGAGACGGATAGCTCCGCTGAGATCCATACTCGAAAAGGAGGTTGTGCTTTACGCGGTTGCAAACGGTATACCTTTCGACAGCAGCTGGTGTCCCTATTATTCACGCGCACAGAGAAACATATTTCGCGACGTTATCAATAGGCTATCGGAGTACAATCCAAGTACGAAATTCTCAATGCTCAAGTTCTTCGATAAGGCGAGATCACAAAAAGGAGGGAACGATGTCAAGGAACTGCATAGATGCAAGGTGTGCGGCGCTCCCACTGAGAATGATATCTGCTCTGCATGCTTGGCTATAGAGAATTTAAGCCATGAAGCACCAATTATAAAGAATAAAGCCAGAATTCATTGATCAGCCCTCAGGCCTGGAAAAAAATCTTTGATTCACCGTATATTCCTGAAACCCCGATTAGGCTAGAAATTCAAGCAAAATCTAATATCCATAACATCGAATTTTCGTCGAACAGAAAATGGTGACGAATCGGCAGCGATCAATTTCACCTACTTACAATTTTCAACATATAGAACCATGATCTCCATAATCATGCAAAGCATTTTCTTGCCCTGACCATTAATTTCACGATATTTTAATCTTTAGAAAGAGAATTTCAATCGGTGGCAGACGCATTAAGAAAGGATATGATAACGTTCTGGGGACTCGTCTTTTATGCTATTATGGTCATCTCTCCGGCCGGGCCATTTGCCTTTACCGGCGCATCGGCTATGGATTATGCCGGAAAAACTGCGCCTCTAACCTTTCTCATTGGAGGCTTAACGCTCTTCCTTGCGGTTATAGCGGTATACGTATACAGTGGGCATATCAGCAGTGCTGGAGGATATTACAAATTTGTCGAAGCAACCTTCAACAACAAATACTTTAGCAAGAGTGTTGGATTCTACTATCTGTTCGTCGTGTTGAGCAGTATAATAGGATCAAGCATACTTCTTGGCTGGTTTACATGGATTGGTTTGGAAACCATGATCGGCTATTCGCTCCCCTTCGTCTATGTCATAATCATCTCATTCATCACGCCAGTCATATATCTAGTTGTTGGATATCTGTCTCTCAATTACAGTCAGAAGATAGCGGTGACAGTTGGGCTCATTGATCTTGCCTTTTATCTTGCACTTTCCATCGCCATCATAGTGAAATCGCCGTATAATGGAATGCAGTATTTCAATATAATGAATTCAAATGACGGCCTGCATGGGTTCTTTCTGGGCATGATCGTGGGGGGATTTGTTGCTTTTTCCGGATATGGATCGATAGTCGTTCTAGCTGAAGAGGCAAAAATGCCCTCTACCAGTATAAAGAAGGCCATAATCACATCACTGGTAATAATGATCGCCTATGACACGTTCGTTATATATGCCAACGTTGCTGGGGCCGGCCCACATCTCAGTGATGCTCTCAAATTCTTTGCACCTGGTCTATTCGTCACAAAGAGTTATTATGGCATAGACGTAACACTTGCTGCATTCTTTGTATTTCTGATCTCGGCATTGATATCCACGGTGATCTTCGGTAATAGCGCTGCCAGAGATCTGTTTTCTCTCGCCAGGGATGGGATTTTGCCTCCGGTGTTTGCAAAGGTTCACGATAAATATGGCAGCCCATACATTGCCGTAATAACCGTTTTCGTGATAGCAATCATAGGTATCGGCTTTGGTTTGATTCCGCTTGTTCATTACTATGGAGAGAATTACGGGATGTATTATCTCTTGGTCATAAATGCCATAGTCGGATCAACATTCACCTTGGTGTATCACATAATTATAAATGAAAGCCTACCATATTTCATGTACAAACTCAGACAGCTTAAACCGCTGGTGCATATAGCTGCCCCAACAATAGCAAGTGGCATTATAGGCATAGCCATATATTATTCACTTATAGGTCTTTCCTATCCTTTATCACTTGTTTACGCCATAATACCCTTGCTGATTATAGTTTCTCTAGTAATAATATACATTATGAGAAACAAAGCGATAAGGATGGATACTTTCACCGGCGTTAAGCAATAGATACTGGAAAAAATATAAGTTAAACATTTTTTCATATTTTAGACTAGTGATGTCTATTATATCGCATTTCGATCTTGGATCATGGATGAGAGTTCCAAACTTGGCCTCATAGATGTATTCACGGGTGACGGAAAGGGAAAAACAACGGCGGCGTTTGGCCTGGCCTTCAGAGCACTTGGATGGGGCTACAGGGTCTATATACTTCAATTTATGAAGACCGGAGTATATGGCGAAAATAAATCCGCAATAATGTTTGATAGGAATCTCAAGGTTGATTATGTGGGTATGCCGTATTTTATAGCTTGGGAAAATGAAATACCGAAGGAGGATCTGGACAAGGTTAAGAATGTTGTGATCTGCAAGAAAGGACATCCTCCAAATGACTACCGAGAGGCTGTCAAAGAACATTTTGAAGCATCCCTGAAAGAGCTTGGGAGTGGAAACTGGGATGTGTTCATATATGATGAGATAAATGTGGCTCTCTACTACTACCTGCTGAGTCTAGATGAGGTTATGGAGATATTCAAGATAAAACCAGAACATACTGAACTGGTTTTCACCGGGAGAAAGATGCCAAAGGAAATTATGGATAAGGCTGATCTCATCACGGAGGTCTCCTCGCCCAAACATCCATATCAGAAGGGTATACTAGCCAGGCGCGGCATTGATTTTTGATTTTATTATGAAAGACTGTATTCTATTACTCTTTTCATAATTTTAAAAACATACTTACCATCTTGCGGATGGTGGGAAAACCGAGACCTCAATATATGAAAATGCCGACTGATCAGCCCTTTATCTCATTATTGTATATATCAGAAACATAGTCCGCTATTGCTGGAGATGCTGTCAAACCAGGAGATTCAATACCTATGAGATTTATAAAACCAGGCATCTCGTGATCAGCTTCGTTCCTTATTATGAAATCCCTGTATGAACCATCATGCCTTATCAACTGTGGTCTTATACCAGATGAATCCTCATGCACTTCATATTCCACTATGGAAGGTAGGAATCTCTGTACTGATTCTATGAAGTCTTTGACATCTGAATTAACGCGATAATCTATGTGATTGACATTATACGCATTTGGGCCCAGCCTTATGGATCCAGAAAGATCTGGTGTAAGATGTATGCCAAGACCTTTGTCTTCAGGCATTGGATATATTAACCTTTTAACGGGCAGTTTTCCAGATACTCTGAAATAATCCCCTTTCACATAGCTTATGCGGTATCCAAGCTCATCTATATCAAAGCCGGCTAATTCAGCAATTCTGCTAGAATAAAGGCCTGCACTGTTTATGATTGTATTGCATCTAATTGAAAATTTCTCTCCAGAGCTTATCCCATCGATTATATAGCTGTCATGGGACTTTCTTATTCCAGTAACCTCAGTATCCAGAGCTATGACTCCACCGTTTTTCATGATGTTATAATAGAAGAAATTCATCAGATCATAGGGTTCAAGAATTCCCGTCGATGGGACATATATGGCCTTATCCGCATGAACGGATGGTTCAATCGCCCTTACATCATCAGCCTCTAGCATCCGTATGTCTTCAATCCCATTGTTCCTACCATTCTGCGCGAGTCTTTCTAGTTCTTTCAATTCATGTTCTCCGTTAGCAACTATCAATTTTCCGAGGCGTTTGAATGGTATTCCATGTTTCTCACAGAGCTCATATATCATGGCGTTTCCCCTGAGAGAGAGTTTCGCTTTCAAGGTTCCCTTTGGATAGTATATGCCAGAGTGTATGACACCACTGTTATGACTGCTCGTTTCCGCACCTATGGTCTTATTCTTTTCAAAAACGTAGACGGATTCGCTATGTTCTGATAATCGAGAGGCGATAGCCAGCCCGACAACTCCAGCGCCAATTATCACGATGTTTGCAGTTTCCATCAGGGTAGACTCATTTCCAAGAGTGATATATATCTTAAGTGCTTAATCCATGTGAGCTACTCCTAAGCTGAAGCATCGGACCCTCCTGCTTCAACGATTAAAATCGATCTAAATAAAGCCAGATCGCAGTTTCCCGTTATTGGAAACTTCATTTCGATCCACGTCCGGAAGGAGAGTTACGTATGTTGCGATCTTAACGGGCATAAATTTGTATATCAGCGATTTCACTCAAGTATCATACCACTTGGTTATCATGTATGATATATAAAAAAGGCAAAGTTATTAACAAACCTTTCCGTTGAGAGAAGTCCGTGTATCTCATGTCCGAAGATGGAGTTTTACTGCTTTCTTCAAATTCCTAACTTTCCTATAAATTGGTATTAAGATTTACAACGGAATTACTTATAAAGAGTTTGTTGTATAATTATAATTTTATATAATATTATGATAATGTTATCAATTCTTTGAGTTTCTAAGTCGCGTTGCTTTATCAGATTCTGCTAAATTGCGGTATTTTACGGACTATATATAAATATACTGTAGATTTCCAAAATAATTCTTAAGACTTATTAGAAATTTGATGTACGGAGAAAATATAAAGTAATAGATAGAGAATGATAGAAGCACAAAGAACAGAGACAGTTAAGGAAGCTCAAAAAATCAAAATAGGATCTTTGCCCTTATAAATTTAAGGAAATATTTCAAGAAAAATTCTCTTCATTATCATAAATACCGCTATATATCCTATATGGATTTTATAGGCACTTAGATAATATTTGTCTCGCAAATATGAGTATTCTTTACTTTTATACAATATCCATAAAAATATGTCAAAAGCTCAGATAGAGTATTTTATGGATTTTCCGAGTAAAATGCTTATAGTGTATGAATACAATTAAACAACTTCATCTAGAACATATAGTTCGAATATTTTAGAGCCCATAATTATCAAGGATAGGTAGGGATTCGAACCCTAGTAGATGGGATCTGCAGTCCCACGCATGA
>NZ_JAGDXM010000005.1:0-4922 GCF_023256435.1 Thermoplasma sp.
ACATTTCCCCGTACTTATTCGGTCGATCTTCAGTGAGCATCTCGGCAATATCAAAATCAAGCATGGTTAAGAATCTGACAGAGTTATTAATATGTATATTATGCAACAAGAATTTTGATCTGTATGTATGATATTATCCATCATGAGTTTAATAGCCTTCACAGAAGACGAGCCAATTTAATCCATAACCCTTATTTTATATGAAAAAGATACAATTCATTTATATGCCAAGAAAAAGTTCACCTTTGTGAAGATTGCTAAAGGAAACCTTTATTTCGAGGAGATAACGGAAATTCTCTCTGGAAAATCGTCAATAATTATTGATACTGATCCCCTCAGCTTATATAATCAGTTTCATCCACCATTCTCGTTTCCTATGCCTGCAAAGGACGTAAAGAAGGTAGTTTCAAGGCCTGACATCAGACATGAAAACGTGATGGTATTTTCATCTTCAGAAGACGACGTATCAATATTGATGAATTCCGATCTTCCAGATAATGTGAAGATACTCTACGATAATACAGATGGATCCTGGACAAAGATATACCCATACTCGTATTACAGAAAGATAGATCCAGATAGACTTTACTCTCATCTTACAGACTTCCAAATACTTGACATCCGTGAGGAGTTCGAACTATTCACCGGATTCATAGAGGGATCGATAAATTTACCCTTTTCAAAGATCATGGAGCAGGATATAGATCTTGAAAAAAACAGAACCTATGCGATAATTTGCGCACATGGCAATCGCAGTCGCGTGGCTGTTGAACTTCTCAGTTCCAGAGGATTTGAGGTATATGACGTGCCAGGTGGCATTCAGAAATGGCTAGAGATGGGATTTCCTGTATCATATGTGGAGGATTGATTGCTTCATACCTCCCTCCATCTCGCTTTCTTAACAGCTATGAAGAGAAATACCACATTTATCAGTATGAGGATCATCCAGTCAGTTATGAATGATGCAGTGGATATATGCACAAACCCTATGGCATTCTGGACAAGTTCAGCACCGTACGTGGTTGGAGAGGCATAGGCCGCATATCTAAATGGCATCGGTATGTACGTGATTGGATAATACACAGGCGGAATCGTCGATATAAGAGTTGATATTATTCCAGAAAAAGCCCAGCTCTGTATTATATCGTATGTGATGGTGGCAAGAGTGAATCCAAGCAGTATGGAAAACGAGAACATAAGAGTCATGACTGCGATTATCTGGAAAATACCCGTTACAGTCGTATGAATGTAGATAGAGGCCAGCACTCCGAGTACTGCTATGGCTGGTATTGAATACACTATCTCAGAGATGGCCATTCCGACCAGATATACCGAAGCAGTTGTGGGTGAGCTCACAACCATGTCCTGAAGCTTGAAATCATTCTTAAGGTGGGATAGATCGCCCTGCAGTCCAATTCCGCTGGATACCATTGACATTATAAGGGCGCCCCCGAGCGAAACGGACAGGAGCCTACCATGACTTGCCAGTGTGATAACCAAAAGGAAGGATAATGGAGAAAGAAGTGTATTGACCAGCGTGATCGGGAAATTCTTCATCGCATATACTGCGTTCACCAATATAGATGCGGCCATCTGGCTACTCCTGTACATGATCCTCACCTCTTATGTCCCTCTTTACTATGCTATAGTATATGTCCTCCAAAGACACTGGATTTATTGAAAATCTTATGTTCCTGTTTATAAGATCCTTAGCTATGACATAGGCTTCATTTTCATCCACAAATATCCTGCTTCCTATCTTTATTATGGATCCATTATTGTCGATTTCAACGCTTTCGTGATCTCCATCAAGAAGGCTTATACTGTACTTTTTTGGAACCTTTGCACGAAGTTCGGCCATAGTACCTATTGCCTTGATCTCTCCCTGATCGAGTATACCTATGCGATCAGACAGACGTTCCGCCTCTTCAAGGTAGTGCGTGGTCAAGAATATGAATTTATCTTTCTTTAGATATGAAAGTATATCCCATAGCTCCGCCCTAGATATCGGATCTAGACCTGTTGTTGGCTCGTCCATGAACAGTATATCTGCATCTGAAGCCACCAGTGCAGCTACCAGAACCTTCCTTTTCTGGCCTCCGGAGAGTGTCCTGTTCAACTTATCCGAAACAGTCGTAAGACCAAATTCCTTCAGAACCTCCTTTGCCTTCGCTTTATCTTCAGAATATTTTACTCCTCTGTAGAGCAAGAAAGTGGTTATGGTCTGCATAGGTGTAAGCCATGATATAGCCCTTGCTTCCTGCGGTATTATCGCTATCCTCCGTCTTATGGTATCGGGATCATTGATTATGTCGATGTCATCAACGATGACATTGCCAGAAGTCGGCATTAGCTCAGTGGCCAGTATTCTCACCAGCGTAGTTTTACCCGCGCCGTTTCTCCCTATGAGCGAAAATATGCCCCGCATTGGTATTTCGAAGGAGACATCTCTGAGGGCGATCTGACCCTTCGAATACGTCTTCGATATCCCTGAACATTTAAAATATCCCTTCATGAAAATCAGATATTTTATAGATAAATTATAGCTATACCATTGATAACTTTTTCTCGAAAATGATAAGAATGACAATATAATAATGGAGATTTTTCATGCGGGATTGCCTCATCATACAGCCTCTATAATATTGGAAAAAATTTGAATTTTGCATTCTGTCCGAAGAATTATTTTAAAAAATTTTGAATCATGGTTTTATCAATTTTCTCATGTATGGGCTGTCCTCATGCTGGTCTGTTTACGCGAACTTTCCCCTATGAAGAATGATAGCGCCGAAACTCCTACAGCCAGTACAACAAAGGCCAGACCAATAGCTTCAAGCACCCAGTGGAGATTGATCACATAGTATATCAGGCCAAACCCTCCGATCACAACGCCGGTCAGTGTCAGATAAGCGGAGAGAAGTTTTATCTTCGCCGTTGATGAATATCTATAGATCAGTATCAGCGCACCCGCTATAATCGGCATCATGAAGAAGGCATATAGTAGATGGCCATTCGTATATGCCATATCATAGAGATATCCTGGTCCGCCATTGGGTGGAACTCCTGGCGTAGCGAAGCCAAAGAATGCCTCATTGAATTCTATAGCATAGCCTACGCCGACCATAACTGCCATAGTGGCAAGCCAAACAAAGAATTCTGAAAGTATGAGAAGCCTGTTTTCACTCCTTTCCTCATTCTTAGTTGTATAATAAAGACCAAGTATAGATATCAGAGCGCCCCATCCGACTAGACCGGTCATAGTATCGTCTTCTGCAAGGCCATCCATTCCATAGGGTCCAAAAGCAAACAAGGTGGGAATGACGTACGTTCCGAATGACGATATTATGTAAAGATAGGTCATCGCGATAACACCGAAAAGGCTTACGACCATACCCAAATTGACTATCGTTCTCTTTGTGGAATTGAGTTTCTCATATCCGAATGAAACCGCAGCAACAGCCACTATGCCACCCATAACCGCTGGCAACATCTCATGAGAATGCGATGTAACTAGATTCCCTAGGAATGTCTGCAGACCTCCCCATGAGTTTACGAGCGAATTGAAGAAAGGAATCGATGAATAGCCGAAGAGATTTCCATATTCATACACCATACCCATCACTGCCGCTATTCCTGCAGATACAGTAGCTGCCAGTATGAGGATGTACGATCCCCAGATAAGCTTGAACCTCTGTTTCTCCTTTATTGGGAAATATATAAGACCGATAAAGAATATCAGGGCAACGACAAGCATCCACACGTCCCTCAGAGCCTGCAAAACGTAGTCCGCATATTGTGTTGATGTAGGATAGAAGAATACCATACCAAGTACTGTGAGCAGAAGAACTGGAATAGTGCTTATGTTTATTGATTTCTTAGCAAAACCTGGAAGTGACAGTAGATCAGTTGTGTAAAGGATTAACAAAAAGGCGAACGGTATCATTACCGTATGATAGAAATTCACCATGTCCAATGTGAAATCTCCAAGCCTGAACCAAGACACACCTGGCAACAACGGGCTGATTATCAGGAAGAACGCTATGAAAGCGATGGTGATGCCCATATTGAATTTCGTATTTAGAAGGACATCCAATATACTATTACTATCATTATTCTTATTCATATTGAATATAGCGTTAATAAATATAAAAAGTTTATGCTCAATCATTCATTTCAACACCGTTTTTGATATTTTAATGATTTATTTCGATTTATTATAGACTATTAATTATTATAATCTTTTCGGCATTATGAAGCTAAAATTTTCGGCTTAAATAAAACATATTTTTAAAAAATTATGGCAATACATTCCGCATAGTTTAGACATTTTCACCACAGAATCGAAGATGAAATAATATATAGATCATAATTGCATACCCATCCTGATGGTTCAGATCAGTGATGCAGAATATAAAGTTCTCCTGGCAATCCAATCTCATGGGGGCGAAGCAAGAGAATCAGAATTATCAATAACTGGACTCTCAGAAAGAGAGATAGCCAGCGCCATCTCATGGCTAGAGGTCAAAGGCCTAATAGATGTTGAAAAGAAAGAGACCAAAATTTATACATTATCAGAAGAGGGGCGGAGATACCTCAAAGAAGGGTTGCCTGAACTTGTCCTCTACAGGAAGCTTGAAGAAATGAAGGAGATAACGCTCGATGAGATCAGGAATCTAATGCCAGAGAGCTACAGAATAGCACTGGCCCAGCTTGCTAAATTCGGAATAACTCCTAAAAATGGAAAACTCACGTTCAAAGATTCAGGTATATCAGAAATCCTGGAAGCAAGGCAGAGATTTCTCTCAAACCTCGATCCGGATGACAAGGAAATGATCGATCATTTCAGGCATAGATCTGGTATAATCGAAGAAAAAACAAAGACGGAACGCATCGTGAAATTGAGAGATACAGCGGTTGAAGCG
>NZ_JAGDXM010000005.1:4932-20142 GCF_023256435.1 Thermoplasma sp.
TGGATTCGATCAGGAGGGGACAATAGGAACGCTGGATCCCTCCATAATATCGTCTGGAAACTGGAGGAATAGAAAGTTCAGAAAATACGATCTGAATTCACCAGCTAAACAGATCAAGGGAGCGATCAAGCATCCGATGACATACCTAATAGAGGAGATAAGGCAAATCTTCTTGAATATGGGATTCACTGAAATGAGTGGACAATACATAGAATCCACGCTGTGGGATATGGATGCCCTTTTCATTCCCCAGGATCATCCAGCAAGGGATATGCAGGATACCTTCTACGTCGACTCTCCTGGTTTCGTGATAGATAATGATCAGATATCTAAAAAAATAAAGAGAATTCATGAGACAGGCTTTGATGGATATACAGGTTGGGGATACCGCTGGTCCGCGGAAGAGTCAAGAAGACTAGTGCTGAGAACTCATACCACGGTTAATACTGCCAGATACCTCTATAAAAATAATGAACCTCCGCAGGCAATATTCTCCATAGAAAAGGTCTTCAGACATGAGAGCGTAGACTGGAAGCATCTGGCGGAATTCTACCAGATAGAAGGGGCGGTTTACAGTAAGGAAGTTAGCGTGTCAACCTTGAAATGGATCCTCAGAGATTTTTATTCCAAGCTAGGATTCAAAGAAATAAAGCTCGTTCCATCTTATTATCCTTACACGGAACCTAGTCTTGATGTCATAGTCAAAATAAACGGCAGAGAGGTTGAACTCGGTGGATCTGGTCTTTTCAGGCCAGAGGTTCTCAAGATACTTGGGCTCAGGGCTCCGGTGATGGCATGGGGAATGGGCCTGGAGAGACTTGCAATGATCTTCTATGGACTCACCGATGTTCGCGATCTCTATAATACGGATTTTGACTTTCTCTCATCATTCAGATTCGATACCGATAAGATTTTGAAAGATAATACCGCAAAAACAGGATGATTTATAACTTCTAAGATATCGATGAAATTTTTCATAAATATTTGAATAGTGAAAATATTTATAAATGGAAAAATGATAATTTATTAAAATATGCCATGATAAAAATTTCACTCATTTTTGTGCCTGCATACATAGTATCATTCGTCATATTCTCGCTGATACTTGTGTTTATGGTCAGAATGAATCCATTCAGATTAGTGTTCTATAGGTTCAAGATACCTAGGATAAGGTATCAAAATCAGTTCAGTTCAGAGATAGAAAAAACGAAAGGACCATTACAGTTTGATCTGCTGATGTATCGCATTTCAACGAATGGGTTATATTCCAAGGCGATTAAAAATGGTCTGACATATACAATCATAAGGCACTGGAAAAAATTCACCCATGTTGATTATGCGAGATATAAAATTATAGATTATTATTATCTTTTCATAATCTTTTATTCAATTTCCATGTGGTTTCTTGTTTTTCTCCTGCTTGTTCCTTATGGGAAGCTTGGATCAGTTCTACCAAAGTGGGATCCCACGATCAATTATGCTCTTCTCATCGCTTTAACAATAAGTCTGCTTGAATCCTCAATACTTTATGTTTCGCTGATTTATTCAGGTCTTTCGTCTTTCATAATGACTTCCTCAACTTCTGTGCTTGTTGTCAATTTTATCACACTATTGCCAGCTCTGCACTGGATGTATGGTCTACCTCTTACGTTGCGTATCATGTATCAGATAATAATCAGCGTGATCGCAGTAGCAATATCATTTATAGTGTATAACCTCAAGGATATGAATTACAGATATGTACTATTCGCGTATCTTTCCACTATATCATATTCCTCATTTGCAATTGTTCTATTATATTCAATCACAACAAAGGTCATGGCCGTTATACATTAATGGATAAACTGAATGAATCAAAAGAATGCGGAGGGAGGGATTTGAACCCTCGAACCCCTTCGGGAATGGACCCTGAATCCATCGCCTTTGGCCAGTCTCGACAACCTCCGCATATATGAAATACTTTTCTTCCAAACGCGTCAATGTGTTTCCGCGAAGGTAAACGGTGCCTACGGAAAATCGTGAGCTTCATTATGTAGTTTTCGATTTTGTATTTCGGAACATCTTAGATTCAGCTTCAGATAAATCTCCTTCTTAGATTATCATTTCAACGGCATTCTCCATTTTATACAGAATTCATGAAACTCAATGATTCTAAATTCGATCGCAAAACGGTCTTGCATGCATGGAGATGTCTCAGAAATTGCTAGAAATAAGCGGACTTTATCAATATATTTATCCCACATCGAGATCTAACATATCTGATCATTGAGAATATTGACTTGATAATTTCTCTTGGACTTACGCTTTCACTGAAAATCACCTCTAAGATTAGCAGGAGGTGATAACATAATATATTGCCATATGATTTCAACCCGTGCTCTCAAATCTTGATTATCTATATAACTTGAAGAGAGAAGGCATAAAGTTTGATCTTGATGTCATGAGAGGATTTGCCGAAATGATCGGACATCCAGAGAACAAGTTCAAGAGCTTTCATATAACCGGATCCAATGGCAAGGGATCAACATCAGAATTCATTTATTCAATATTGAGGAGAAGGTATAGTTCCGGGCTATATACATCACCTCATCTCATAAAATTCAATGAAAGAATAATCGTAAATGACGAAATGATACCAGATGCTTACATAGACGCTTTCGTGGATAAATATAGGCAAATGATTGAAGATCTCGCCAGAATAAACAGAAACCCAACGTTCTTTGAGGTCACAACTATGATGGCATTTCAGTATTTCAGCGATATGAATGCCGAGTATGCTTCCGTGGAGGTTGGACTCGGAGGAAGACTTGATGCGACGAATATAGTCACACCTCTGGTTAGTGTGATAACTCAGGTGGGCTATGAACACGCAGACAAGCTCGGCTGTTCCCTAACATCCATAGCATACGAAAAAGGAGGTATAATAAAGAATGGAAGGCCCATAGTGCTTCAAGATCAGAAGCCTGAAGTTGTGAAAACAATAAGGAGTATAGCGCAGGTAAGAAATTCTCGTCTGATAATGCTGGATCCGCAAAAGATAAGGAATCTATCGCTTTCTGAAGATGGGACGGTTTTCGATTTTGAGGGGTTGAATGGAGATTATCACCTGGAGACCTCGCTCATAGGCGAATATCAAGCCCTGAATGCTGCAACTGCAGTTCTGGCCATAGAAGCTTCCAATGTTGACGTGAATAAAAATGAAATAGAAGAGGGAATTAAAAATGCAAGATGGCCCGGAAGGCTTGAAATAATAAGCCGCAATCCGCTGATCATAATCGATGCTGCTCATAATCCACCCGCAGTAAACAAGATGGTCAGCACATTCAGGAAGGTTTTCACAAAGAAGCCTCTGATAGTTGCTGGTATACTTTCTGATAAGGATTCGTATGCTTATTTCCATGTTATCAGACAGATCTCAGATAGCATAATCTTCACGACTCCTGAGGAAAAGGAAAGAGCGGTAGATCCAAAGAAATTGTACGATCTTTATGGGCATCTTTTCACAGACGCCAGAGTTCTACCTGATCCAATAGAGGCGATCAATGACGCTATAAGTAGATCCGATTTTATACTGGTGACCGGTTCCATCTACCTCATTGGAGCAATCAAGGAATACCTTGAAAACAAAGGCAGAAAGCTACCAGTCAGCTCAATCAATTCCTTATGATATTTAATGATTAACCGTTGTGGGAGCTTTTTTTACGCTTTTCGTAGCAAAAACGTTTTGTACTGAGTGTCGTTATTCATGTCTCTATGGATAATCCGTTCGCTCGCTTTGCTGGAACCCGGACAATACAGGCTGATCTTTCACTTCTAGAGGAGAACTACGTACCGGATTCTTTCCCTCACAGGGAGACCCAGATAAACGAGATGGTAACCATATTGAGCAGCATTATGAGAGGATCAAGGCCATCTAATATAATTGTATATGGAAAGACCGGCACTGGAAAGACTTCCACAACAAAGTATGTGACTAAGATGTTGATGGAAGCGGCGAGCAATGTTTCGGTCGTATATGTCAACTGCGAAATATACGATTCACCCTATTCTATTCTTGTCGCAATAGCCAATTATGCAAGTGCAGAAAAGATCCCTGAACTGGGCTGGCCCATAGACAGGATATACCGAGAAACACTGGAACGTATTGAAAGGTCAGGTAGGTTCTTCATAGTCATACTGGACGAGATGGACCGCCTCATCAGAAAGAGCGGCGGCGATTCCCTCTATGTTCTTCTGAAGCTGATGACCGATGCTGATTCGGTCAAGGTATCCATGATAGGCATTACAAACGATACAACAGTGCTGGAGAATATAGATGCCAGAATCAAGAGCAGATTGAATCAGGAAAGTATAGTATTTCCGCCGTATAACGCCAGTGAGATAAGAGATATAATATCCTCAAGACTCGAAAAGGTTCTTGGCCCCAATGTTGTGGATGAAACCGCAATAAATCTCTGTGCTGCAATAGGAGCACAGGAACACGGCGATGCAAGAAAGGCCATCGACCTTATGAGAATAGCTATAGAGATAGCCATAAGGGAGAACAGGAACAGGATAACAGAGAGCGAAATATATGAGGCCAGAGAGAGATACGAAATGAACGTCCTGAGGGAAGCCATAAATACGCTACCCCTTCATTCCAAGATCTTGCTACTAAGTGCAATCGTGACCCAAGAGATTGAACCTAATTCTGTGATTACAGGAGAAATTTACGAAAATTACAGAAGGATATGCGATGATCTGGGCTTCAGCGCGCTTAGCCCAAGAAGAATAAGTGATCTGCTCACTGAACTTGCAGACTATGGCCTCCTAGTGATGGATGACAGGAACATGGGCAAGTATGGAAGGACTAGAAGCTTCTCCATAGTGAGACAGGCTGAAATCATAAAGAAATATCTTCTAGAGGACGAAAATCTATCGATGTTCAAATCGTCAAAAATACCTAAACAGGCGAGATTTGAAACTTAAGAAATAAATAAAAAATCATTTGGGGGGCCTAATACCAGCCCCTCACTTTCATTGCATCTGCGACTTTCTTAACCGCTATCACGTACGCTGCCGTCCTTGGATCCACATGGTATGTATCCATTGTTTCTAGTACCTGTCTTGCTGCCTTGGTTATCTTGGCGTCAAGCTTGTTGTATACCTCCTCCGTGCTCCAGTATTCGCCGTAGTTGTTCTGTACCCACTCAAAGTATGATACTATCACACCGCCGGAGTTGGAGAGCACATCAGGAAGCACTAGTTTGCCCTTCTTGTAGAGGATTTCGTCAGCTTCAGGGGTTGTTGGTCCATTTGCCAGCTCAAGTATTATCTTCGCCTTTATCTTGTCTGCATTCTTCGCGGTTATCTGCTCCTCTATGGCGGCAGGTATGAGAACATCGACGTCTGATTCCAGGAGCTCTTCGTTTGTTATGGGTTTGGATCCTGGGAATCCAACGACGCTGCCGATCTTCTTACTCCAGGCGAGAAGATCCTCATACTTGAAGCCATTTCCTGTAGAATCAAATCTACCAAGCGATCCACCGACCTCAAGTGGTTTACCGGTTATAACGTTGGGTGCATTGTGCCTGACTATATTTTCGTATTCATCCAGCATCCATGCCATTATCTGCGGATTTGTGTTCACATCAGGCGCAGGTACATCGACATCTGGTCCTATGAAATCAGCGATTGCTCTTATATAACCACGGCTGAGCCTCTCCAGCTCACCCTGGCTTAGAGTTGACGGGTCACATATCACTCCGCCCTTGGCGCCACCATAGGGTATATCCGCTATGGCGCATTTCCATGTCATCCATGTAGACAGGGCCTTTACCGTTGAAAGGGTCTCCTGCGGATGGAACCTTATACCACCTTTTGCTGGTCCTCTGGCGATGTTGTGCCTCACCCTGAAGCCTGTAAATACCTTCACCTTACCGTCATCCATCTTGACGGGTATGCTCACCTGAAGAATCTTCTGGGGCGAGCTCAATATCTCCAGAGCCTGCTCATCTAGATTCAAAACCTTTGCAGCCTTTCTAAGCTGTTTCAGCGCGATCTCAAACGGATCTTCTTCCACTTCGTTAGTTACCTGCGAAGGCTTTCCTTCCTTCGCGACCTCAAGTGGATCTGCTTTTCCTGACATTCAAGTCACCATGTCCATAAGGACATACCATAATTGCGATTATATAATTTAATTTTATCTGAATGTATCTATCACACAATGCGAAATATTTGCTTTGCAATCATTGTCATGCCGTTCATAGTTATAAATATATAATATAAAAAATTAATGTAAATTAAATGAATTATCTCGAAGAAATATATTATATTAGCATTAGCATATTATTATCTCATAACATACCTCCATATTGATGGGTGTAATGTAAAATGAAGATGAATCGACGAAGCAATGCAGAGAAATTTATGCAACCGTTGTATCATATTGCATGCATTTTCTCCATAAATACAGGTTCATAGTTGTCGGTCACAGAGGTCTACCCTCCATGCGCCTTGAAAATACTCTTGAATCTTTCGACGCAGCCTTCAGGGCAGGGCTACCTGCAGTTGAACTGGATGTTCAGCATTCCGCAGACGGTGTTCCCGTAGTCTTTCATGACTTCGATCTGAAGAGACTGGCAGGAAGAAATGAGAAAATATCGGATCTTGGATGGGAAGAGCTCTCCAAGATAAAGCTGGAGACAAATGCGCGTATACCTCGTCTCGATGAAGTTCTCTCGCGGTTTAAGGAACACAATTTTTTCATAGAGATAAAGATCGAAAAATTCGGATCGAAGGAGATAAAACTTACAGAAGACGTTGCAGAAATGATCATAGACAATGATATGAAAGAACGGGTTGTCCTTATATCCTTTGAAAAACAGGTACTAAAGTATATCCATGATCATTACGACGACATGATCACAGGCCTGGATTTTGAATCACCTGAAGATGTGCAGTATGCCCTGGAAACAGATGTTGCACTGCCTTATCATGGCCTTGTGGATGATGTATTCGAACAGATAAGTATGAAGCAAATCATTCCATGGACCGTGGACAGCCAGGAGATAGCAAAGCATCTTAAGGAAATAGGCTGTAAGGGTATAATAACCAACGTTGGAGAAAGGATGATTGGACTGATGGAGTGATGATGATGTCGGAGAGGATTGCTGTCATAGGTGCTGGGATAAATGGTGTTTTTTCTGCCTACTATCTGTCAACATCAGGATACGATGTCACCTTATTCGATCGCGGAGACATAGATTCTGGGACATCTGGAAGATTTCATGGGATGCTTCACAGTGGAGCAAGATATGCAACAAACGATCCAATCTCAGCCAAGGAATGCATAACAGAAAACAGGAGAATAAGCGGAATCGCAGGGAGATTTGTAGAGGATACTGGTGGATATTTTATAGCCGCAAATGAAGAAGAAGCTCAGTTTGGTGATGATCTATACGATGCATGCAGGAAGGCAGGTATAGATATTTCTGAATTGCCGCTTGATGATTTCGTAAAGAATAATCCGAAGCTAAGCAGATCCAAAAGGGTGATGATGGTTCCAGACAAAGTAATAAGATCTTACGAATTCGTGGTCACGGTGGCGGCTGCTGCGCATCTCGCAGGCACAAAGATAAGGACATTTTCTGATGTTAAGAGGATAGCGATCAATCGAGATTCTGTCGCCGGTATTGAGTATGAACGTGCCGGAAAAGTGGCAACAGAAAAATTCGATATGGTGATCAATGCTACGGGTCCATTTTCCGGGAAGATACTTGAGCAGTCTGGACTGGATCAAACACCGGTCATGCCTTCAGCAGGAGTTATGGTAGTGCTGGAAGGGCAGGTCTCAAGATCCATAATAAACAGAATGCGAGAGCCATCCGATGCAGACATACTGCTTCCATACTGGAATAATTCAATTCTGGGCACCTCAGCGGTAGTGGTAGAGGATCCTGATCAATTCAGCCCAGAGATGGAGGATATTCAAATGATGATAGACGATATGGCGGATCTCATTCCTGAGGTGAAGAATATGAAGATCAGACGGTATTATTATTCCGTAAGACCTCTGGTGGAAGAGGAATCTGAAGATTCAAGAACCGCCAGCAGAAGTTTCAGAATAGTCAGTCAGGAAGGTCTCGGCGACACCCTGTTAAGCGTTGTGGGAGGAAAGTTCACGACAGGCCGTCTGGTCGGTGAAGAGGTTGCCAGAAGGATAATCGAACATTATGGAACTGGCAGAAATCTGAAAGATCCAGATATAGACGGTACGATAGAGACATTCGAAGAACGATATTCCAGAGATCCCGTGATGGCGAGATCCTTGAGCCGCAGAGGTACCATCGATGAAGAGTATGCCAGCATAGCCGAGGCATACGCCATATCTGCGATAATAGGTGGTGAAAGATGATCTATTCTGGATCGATTGAGATAAAAATTCCAGATGGAGCTGCCATCGAGTTGCTTCATGATCCAGAAAAACTCGGTCCATGCCTTCCAGGCGTGAGTTCATTTGAAAAAGAGACTGAAGGATACAGCTGCAAGGTCAAACTTGATGTTTCATCCATGAAGTCCTCGTATCTGAGCAAGATATCCGGAAAGCTGAATTTTTCTTACGTAAATGCTGAAGATCGTCAAGTGCGCATCCAGGGTAAGGGCAGGATAGTGGGTTCTTCCATCTCCTTCGATCTGACCATAGAGGTTCATGAGGGTAAACTCCAGTGGAGCATAGATGTTAATTACGGCATACTGATCAAGATGATGGGTGAAGAAAAAATAAAGGAAGTGACCGAGGAAAATATAGAAAGAACTGTGAAATGCCTCAGTCAGCTGCTGTCTTCAGATTGACCTGACCTGTTGCAGCGTCATGCCGTGATCGGATCCGCATCTGGTTCGTAGATGCAGCTTGGATCTGTTGCGAACGGATCTCCGGTGTAGGCGTATGCCCTTGCTCTCGAACCACCGCATATGTTTCTGAACCTGCATTTTCCACATTTCCCATTGAGATTATCTGGATCGCGGATCCTCCTCAGCAATGCGCTGTTCCTATAGATATCCACTATGCTCCGTTCCTTCACATTTCCTACACTGTAAGGCAGGAAACCGCTGGGATATACCTCACCATCGTGACCCACAAATATAATTCCGTAGCCGTCCCTTGTTGGAATGACTGATCTGGAATGATCCTTTGCTGGATGCCCAATAAGGTCTATCGCCCTTCGCTTAAGGAGATCGAAAAGTTCTCCGCCATTCAGTTCCCCCTCCTCTGAATATTGCATCGTTATCCTGCGGAATATGGGGCTTTCCACCGTCCTTATCCTCACGCCATATCCGGTTGCGAAGAGCAGAAACTTATTGACGTCCTCGTATTCTTCAGGAGTCAGATCTTCCCGGTCTATCCCTCTGCCCGTTCTTATCAGGAAGAACACCTCCCAGACCTTGACCCCCTTATCCAGAATCAGTTTGAGAACGTCCGGAAGATCTCTTACTGTACTGCGCATTACAACCGTGTTTATCTGCATGGGTAGGTTTTCATCTATGATACGCTCTATAGCTTTAACAGTGGAATCAAAAACGCCGGCTATTCCACGAACCTTTTCATGGACGGCCTTCATACCATCAAGACTTATGGAGACTGATGACACCCCGTATTCCTTGAATCTTGCGATGGCCTCATCGTTGAGTAGGTCTGTGACCGCAGGGCTCACGGAGAATGGTATCTCCTGAGATCTGAGATAATCCATAATTTCCCATATCCTCTGCTTGCGAAGCATATCCCCGCCGGTCAGTATGACAATTGGGTAAGGCTTTCCAAATTCCTTTATGTGAGAGAGAAATTCTATCGACTGATCGTAATTCATCTCACCAGGCAGCGCCTCAAGGATTGCTGAAGCCCGGCAGTGCTCACATTTGAGACCGCATGCCTTGGTGGTTTCCCAGAATATAAGTAGGGGCTTGCTGTTGAAGTCGAAGCTCATCATAATATTCATTATGTGAGACGCATTAATAATCGTAACCACATTTGAAATCTGACGATATACCAGTATCTTCGGAAGACGAAGACTTGTCATAGATAAGTTATTTATACTGTTATGGAATGGATACGGAGGTGTATAATTGCACTTTGGAAAGGATCATGCGGAATTCATGCTCTCAATGTACAGGAGGGAATGGGAGGATCCCGATAAAATTGTAAAACAGTTACCTATTGGCCCTGGATCGGATATTGTTGATCTCGGCTGTGGACCAGGATATTTTACCATTCCACTCGCAAAAGAGACCGACGGAAAGGTGTACGCAATAGACGCTTCAGATGAGATGATAGATATACTTAAGGGTAGAATAGATGGCCATTCAAACATACTACCCATAAAATCAAGGGCCGAAAAGCTGCCTCTGCCCGATCATTCGGCGGATCTTGTTTTCATAGCGAATGCGTTTCATGATTTTGACGATAAGGATGCGGTGCTGGATGAAATATATCGTGTCCTAAGGGACGATGGTTATTTGGTTGACATTGACTGGAAGAAGGAACCCAGCACACATGGCCCGCCCATGGACATAAGGATTGATAGAAAGGAAGCGCTTCTTCTCATATCATCGCATAACTTTGAAATAATAAAAGAAATAGAAACGGGAAACAATCATTACGGTCTTTTGTTCCAGAAAAGATAGAAAGAACCATTATGGTTCATTCCTTTTGTTCTGAATATATCTTTTCCCACTCCAGCAGTTGATTCCATCTCTCGTCCACATATTTCCTTAGATTATCTATCTCATCATCATTCAGATGCTTGAATCTGTCCTGCGCCTTAACGTATTCGGATACGTCGACTGGCTTGAATGACTTGTTGAGATAGAATTTCCCCTGTATGAACTCATATAGAGGAAACATCCTTGACTGTACAGCTAATCTCGATATCTCTATGGTTTTCTCTGGTGGATAGTACCATCCTGTTGGACAGGGCGCCAGTATCTGGATGAACTTTGGCCCATGCACGGCCTTGGCATGATCGATCTTCCTTATGAGATCCTCTGGATATGCTATGGTTGCCGTTGCCACATATGGTACATTCTGCGCTATCATCATGTCTGCGACTATCTTCTTATTCTCCTTTTTGAAATCTCTCTCCTTTCCAACCGGAGTTGTTGTCGTTTTCGCACCATATGGTGTGCTTCCAGATCTCTGCACACCTGTGTTCATATAGCCCTCGTTATCATACATTATGTAGAAGACGTTGTGTCCCCTTTCCATGGCACCGCTCAAACCCTGCAATCCTATATCAGCCGTTCCACCATCCCCGGCGAATCCCACAACGTTGTAATCCGTTTTACCCTGTATGTCAAGGCCCTCCCTGAGCCCGGATATACTGGCACCCGTCGCAGCAAATGGTGTATAGACCATTGGAACGTCAAGCGTCCTAAATGGCATCGCGCCAGGTATAACAGCCCAGCATGAGGCAGGAACGGATACCACCGTCTTCTGGCCCATTGCCTTCAGAACGTATCTCATAGCCAATGTGGCACCACAGCCATGGCATGCAGTGTGGCCTGGAGCCATCAATTCTTCCTTGGGTATAGAAGTGGGCATTCATATCACCTTCTTCACATTTATCCAGTAAACACCGCTTGATTCGTTTCTCACGGTATCGGCTATTTTCTCAATATCCTCTATCCTTACATCCCGGCCTCCAATTCCAACTATGAAGCTGGATACAGGGATATTGATCTTGCCGTACAGTGCCGAAACGATCTCAGAGTATGTTGCACCCGCGTAACCGAAGCTAACCGATCTGTCTATAACGCCGGCGGCTTTTATGTTCTTGAGATCTTCCAGTATATCGTCATACGGGAATGGTCTGAAGTATCTTATACGTATCAGGCCAATGTTAAGTCCTTTCTCTCTGAGTTTGTCTACCACGAATCTTGCAGTGGATGCAACTGTTCCCATCGCAATCAGCGCATAATCTGCATCATCCATCCTGTATCTCTCAACCAGCCCACCGTAATTGGTATCGAACATCTGATTGAATTTCTCAGTCTCATCCTTTATGACTCTCACGGCCTTCTTCATGGAATCTACCATATCCTTTTTGAGCTCCATGAATGTGCCATCCGGCGTATCATAAGATCCGTATCCCATTGGATTGCCAATATCTATCCTGAATTTCAGATCTAGATCAGGCAGGTATTCGTTGATCAGATCCTGATCCCTGAGTGTTACAGGTTCCGACGTATGTGAAAGTATGAACGCATCCTCCATCGACATGAGCGGGAGCATAACCTCAGAGTTCTCGGCGATCTTGTAGCCCATTATTATGGTGTCCATTGCCTCCTGGTTTGATTCGCTATATACTTGCATCCAGCCGGTATCTCTCTGGTTGATCGTATCGCTCTGGTCTGCCCATATATTCCATGGCGGGCCTATTGCTCTGTTAACGACGCTCATAACTATTGGAAGACGCTGTCCTGAGACCCAATGAAGCATCTCATGCATATATAGCAGACCGTGTGAGCTTGTCGCTGTGTATGATCTTACGCCTGTGAGCTCTGAAGCAAATACAGCTGCGAGGGCGCTGTGTTCGCTTTCAACTTCCACATACTTTGCATCAAGCTCATCATTCGCGATCATGCTGGCCAGTTTTTCAACGATGGTTGTCTGCGGCGTGATCGGATATGCCGAGATGAATTTCACACGTGCCAGCTTCGCACCATAGGCTACCGCGTCGTTACCGGTCATTATTGTTTTAAATTCTGTGACAGATTTCATTCAATCACCTCAAACTCCATATCTATGCATTTTTCTGGACATTCGTTTGCACAGATCCCACAACCCTTGCAGAAGCTGTAGTTAATCACGGGATACTCCATCTTCGCTATCCTCTCGTTTGGCGCACTTTCATCTCCGTTTTCTATCTCTATAGCATTATCTGGGCAGTATTTCCAGCATATCATGCATCTTATGCACTTATCATACTGGATGGTCGGCCTCTGTATGCGCCAGCTATCGGTTGGATGGTTTCTGGTAGATACGGTCGATACCGGAACAAGCACCATATTCCTCACCTTACCTCCATCTTCTTAAGCATCTTGACAGAATCATAAGCTTCCCTTACCGCATCCATATTTTCTTTTATCTTCCCAGGAACGTTGGTTCTTGTGGCCTCAAGAACGCTTTCGAGGGATACGAGTCCAGTGACCTTTGCGAAGGCTCCGAGCATTGAAGTATTGATGACAGGATTGGCCCTGCTTCCGAGACCATGCTTCACCGCTATGGAAACAGCATCAACTGTGGCGACATTTGCATCTATATTAAATTCACTTGGATCCTTTGGAGAATTGATAATAACGATACCGTTGTCCTTTAAGCCTTCAGTGACGTTCGACGTTCTGAGCACATAAGTATCGAGAACAACGACGATATCGGGATTATATATCTGGCTCTTAAGGTATATCTCAGAATCGTCTATCCTGGTGAAGGCCGTCACGGGTGCACCCCTTCGCTCAGTACCAAAGAACGGAAAGGATACTACGTATTTTCCTTCCGCAAAGGCTGCCGCTGCCAATATTCGGCTGGCGGTTACCGCTCCTTGACCGCCTCTTCCATGGAATCTAATCTCATACATCTCTATCGATTGATGATTACTGCATTGAATATTTAATTATTCCTTGTTATAACTATTCTTTTCAGAAATTATTTAATTATAGAAGATCCGAAAAATTGATTTAATTTTTGAGTAATAACCAATGACCGAAAATATGATAATATAAGAGCTGAGTAATAAATTGCATATAAAATTTGAAATAACTTTAAATAGAACATCCTCTTCATTTAAATATTAGAAAGCAATATCTTTTATTATTTCTCAAATGTTAAATTGGATCGAAATTAGAGCCGATAATTTCTGAAATTCTCCATGAATCTGAGAATTCCAACTTCATTATATATCCATTATCAAATATGACCCTTCTCTCATTGCTACCTGTTAACGTGTTGTATATGGCTCTCATAACTCCGCCATGCGTCACAACAAGTGAACGATCCCTATTCTTGAATTTATCCAGCGTCTTCATGACTCTATCCACGAAATCGGGCCAGGGTTCAACCATTGGTATCCTTTCTATAGATCTGGAACCGATGAATATATCGACTATACCGAATGCCTCTCTGATCTGTTCATTTGTCTTACCATCCATCAATCCCAGATCGCGTTCGTTAAAGCCCCTGAGTGCCTCGATCTGATCGACATCCAGTATGGATGCTGCCTCTGTGGCAGATCTTATAGATCTCGCAAGACAGCTAGAATAAATGCCCTTTATGTCCTTATCTTTGAAGAAACTGATCCTTTTTCTAAAATGGGCCATGCTTTCATCAGGAATACTGCTATCGTTGATACCTTGCCACTTTCCTTCTATGTTCATAACTGTCTTTGCATGTCTAATCAGATAGATGTACGCCATAATACTTCACTGTTTCTTTCTGAACCCTCTCAGCTGAGCATCATACAGGAATCCAAGCTGCCTGAGATCCTCCTTTAATTTGTTGAATTCATCAGTATTCAGTCTCTTCACTATCCTGACCGTATCGTTATCAACCTGCAGGGCATCTCCGTATTTTGATGTGATCTCCTTAAGGGCATCTTGCTTCTTTGGAGTGGTTTCTTCCGGTACCTGTTTCTCCTCTACCTGATTTTCCTGTACCCAGTAATAAAAAGGCCTTGCAGCCAGCTGAAGCATCGCGAGCCTAACATTGACATCCTGATCATGGAATCTCTGATTAATCTTTGACCAGATCCCTGAAACGTAATCAAGATATGCATCCAGATTATCCATAATTTAGTATAACAGACTCATTAAAAAAGTAAACTATTAATTTGCGGTGAGTCAAAAACCCGCACCTGTTCTGAAGATTAAACATGAAGTTTCTTATCGATTCGTATAATATATCGGAATATGGGGTATTTGACGATAATTTATAGACTTTAAAAAGATTGATTAGGGGTTTGGAGGAAGTTGTAAATCTCAACCTCTTCGACGATGAGAAACACTGGGACTTCCCATCAAAAGAAAGACTTATAAATAACACTTCCACATATCCTTTGTATCCATCATGATAACCAGGCGCTGTGATACTTGAATAAAATCTCTAAAATCCGAATTCACGCCTGTGGAGATACCTCTCTGGCGGGATACCTGAGCTGTGAGGGTATCAGCTAAGCGCCGTTG
>NZ_JAGDXM010000055.1:0-5044 GCF_023256435.1 Thermoplasma sp.
TGTCCGAAGAGGTTGAAATTTACAGCTTCCCCTAAACTCCTAACTTCTCTTTTAAAGATTCATTTTGCATCTTTTTTTTGCATTTTCTTATTGTACCGCTCGTAATTATACTTCTGCTTCCATCATACGAATTTATGAACTGTATTACTCTGTCTTTGTTGAACTGCGTAGCCAAATAAATGGCGAAATCGCCATGATGAAATTTGACCTTGCAACGAAAGGTTCTAAAGAGATCCCTCGAAAGTTCCTCCTGTTTCGAAGACCAGACAAGTATGTATCTTTTTCTGATTACAGATCCCTTCAATATTCTCACCTGATCTCGATCGGCAGCGGTACGCCTATTCGATTCTCTGATTTACAGTTAACCACAGCAAATACCATATATTGAAACCACACATTGAAAGTCATATATTTCCTTAGGATTATCGTTTTGTGTACATCACAGATGCACGTACGTTTTGATCTGAAGACCTTTACCTCTATCCATCTCATATTTTTATCCTTTTGTATGCTGATATTTTGCCGGCATTATCGGTATTCTATGATATAGGAGTTGATATGGGAAATTCATTTTTGAAATACATCATCTCGCTTAATACAGTTTGAAATGTAGTATTGCGGTGAATGATTTTCAATTTGCACCGGAGGAAATGAGTAAAGAACACAGCAAAGTATGAAAATTTTTAACATAACTTTAAATTTTTAATATCGATATCGGAATCGATATGATGTTCGGTAACTTTGGAGCTTTTAAGAAGCGAGGATCACTGAGATACTGGATATTATACCTCATTTACAGTAAACCCATGAGTGGCGCTGAGATCATGGATGAGATAGAGAAGCACAGTTTCGGATTGTGGAGACCATCACCTGGTTCCATATATCCTGCGCTTGAAACGCTACTAAAAGAAGGACTGGTCAACAGAAGACCGGACGGGAGATACGAGCTATCGGAGAAAGGCAAGGAAGATCTTGGCATAAATGGAATGACGCAGTCAGATCATCTTAAGACACCGGAAAGTGTCATAGATGAAATATACAGCTATGTCCAGTATCTTGAGGATATAGTGAGAAAGGAAGGGAAACTATCTGAATCCGAGAGACGGAGACTTAAAGACATAGCGGATAAAATTCAGGAAATAGAGGGTATATAGGCGATTTCAAATGTCAATGATAAAAACGGAAAATCTGACAAAGATCTATTCCGGCGGTACGAAAGCCGTGGATAATTTAAACATAGAAATAGAGGAGGCGGAAATCTATGGCCTGCTTGGAAAAAATGGCGCCGGCAAGACTACAACGATAAAGATGCTGACGACAGCAATCGAACCGACTTCTGGAAACGCCATCATTGATGGTTATGATCTGAAAAGGGATAAAGAAAAGATAAGAAGGATAATAGGGGTCGTACCACAGGATCTCACCACTGATGCTGATCTAAAGGGCATAGAGAACCTTAGAATGATTGCGGCATTCTACAATATACCAAGATCCGATGCAGATAAGAGGATAAAGGATCTGCTTGATATAGTCGACCTCTCAGACTGGGGAGACCGATATGTCTCACAGTATTCTGGCGGTATGAGAAAGCGACTCGAGCTCATATGCGGTCTTGTTAATTCGCCCAAGATACTGTTTTTAGACGAGCCTACTCTGGGTCTTGATGTGAATACAAGATCCAAGATGTGGAAATACATAAAGGATATACAGAAAGAGCTTGGCGTCACGATAATCCTGACATCTCACTACCTTGAGGAGGTCGATCAGCTTGCGGATAGGATATCCATAATCGATCATGGGAGGATACTCATCACCGGAACACCAGAGAGCCTAAAGGCCAGTCTAAAGGGAGACGTAATCACGATGGAGTTTCAGTCAAAGGAAGAAGCCGATCTCGCCCGTGCATATCCAGGAGCATTAAATGCTTCCCTAGCAGGAAATTCTAAGGTGAGAATGAAAGTAGAAAATTCAGACACGGAACTTCCAAAGATACTATCTTACCTCATGGAAAGGAACGTCTCTCCTTTAACGATCAATGTCAAGAAACCATCACTGGATGAGGTTTTCCTCGAGTATACAGGATCCACAATAGATGATGATATAGATCCGGAACAGTTCAGAAGAATGATGCAGAATGTTAGGAGGTTGAGATAGATGTCTGGTCTTGCACCGCTCACCGTACGCGAAATAAAGAAATGGTATAGAAATCCAGTATATCTCATAGTGGGCCTATTGCAGCCTGTTTTCTGGATAATACTGTTCGGAAGCGCCTTTGACATTTCTAAATTTGGCGGTCCGTTCGTTTCATCGTTCTTTGATGGCGCTCCAGATTACATAACATACATGATCGGTGGTATCCTCACGATCACTGGACTGTTCACTGGAATGTTCTCTGGAATCAACATAATCTGGGACAGAAGACTTGGTATACTTCAGAGATTTCTTGTTTCTCCAATAAAGAGAAGCTCCATAGTGTTCTCCAGAATCATAGCTTCAGTAGTGAGAATAATAGTCCAGGTGGTCATACTCATTGCTATCGCTCTGATAATACCTGACGGTCTGAAGATATCGCATTCTTTCACCATCGTTGATGCCCTGCTTATGGTGGCTGCGGTGTTGATGATCTCCTTTATATTTTCCTCAATATTCTCCATAATAGCCATAAGAATGACAAGAATGGAAACTATAATGGGCATAACAAATCTTGTGAATCTGCCGTTAATGTTCGCAAGTTATGCGTTGTTTCCACCCGATCTTATGGTTTCATGGCTCAGTGATGTTGCAAAATATAATCCGGTCTCATGGTCTGCGGAATCCATCAGGCTTCTGATAATATATGGAAACCTCTCTGGATCTCAGATGTCAACATTCGCTTCATACATGATCTATCTGTTCATACTGACCGTGATAATGATCCTGCTGGTGTACTTTGTCTCTGAAAGTGGTATCAAAGAATGAAGATGATCTATTTTTGCTTAACAAATATTTTTGAAAATTTTAGAGATCCTTTTTCATTCTGATCAAATGTATGCATTACATGCATAAGCTGATCCATACAAATATAGAACCGGAGCTATGATGCGCGATACCGGCTGAATGGATGATAATCGTATATCACTATCTGTTTCCTTGGAATATAATGCCAGCTCATGAATGTTTGACGAGAAGAATATCCATATTTGAAAGCGGATCAAGTGAAAGTTGCTAACCAGATGAAATTAAGATACTGGACATATGATATTTATGATCGCTCTTTATCGGCTTGCCTGATGAATTCAACCGACCGAAATGAAGATTGTTTCAAGGAGTGCATTGACCTTCATCATGGGAAGGATATCCATCGTATCTTTTTAACCGAAGAAGTCCGATGGTTCTGAAAACTTATAGAAAAGTTAGGAGAGTTTGAGGAAAGCAGTAAAACTCCCTCTTTGGACATGAGATACATGGATCTCCCTCAATGGAAATATTCATAAATTGTCTTCCCATATTATTTTGTATCCTCCACGATAACCAAGTGGATGATACTTAAGTAAAATCGCTGAGATCCGAATATACGACTGTAGATATCACGATACAGGGCTTGTTCGAATGTCCGGAAGGGCAGAGGTCTCTTCGATGAAGGAAAACTCTGAGGCTTTAGCTTAGGAGTAGCTCGTCCATAATATGATCTCACATCCTTGTAGGATAAAATTTGAACGATTGTAGTTTGTAAATGTAGAGAAACTGCATGAACAACAGTGTGATGAAGGCAATGGACATGCCATAAGAAAGCAGATTATTCTCTGAAAATAGAAATTCAATGCCAAAAATTCCAGCGATGATTACCAATATGACTGATATCAGGGCGATCATGGACAGAACGCGGCTACCATTAAGAAGAGAAAGCATAAATATGAAAATCGAAAAAGCCAAAATTAAGAATCCGAACATCATGTGGATCATAATTATAGTCGGAATGTTAAAGGACATCATAAAAAATGAATTTACTGGACTGAACGAAACAAACAGATTAACATACATACCGAGAATAAATTGTAAAATAAGCAGAACGACCATAACAAAGATCGAGGAAGCCATCATGCTGTTTCTTATACTATGATGCATCATCACTAGAATACCTCATTCCCACATCTAATATATATAAGGATATAATAAATTTATCAGTCAGACATTCTCATTTATCCCATTGATTAAGAAGATCCTAATTTATGATAGTGTGCGTCAGGTTTATGAGACATCAACTTCCAGAAAACCTTCATTTTCCCTGACAGGATAGATCTTAAGTGTTTCTCCAGATCCATCATATTCGCATTTCACATCTGGCCTGATCATGGCTTCAGCAGTTTTCTTTCCAGTGGTGATGTCATATCTGGCTTTATGTGCGGGACATACCGCCTCCTTGCCTTCGACCTTATCGAGTATTGCACAGCCCATATGGCCGCATACAGCATCCATGGCATAGTATTTGCCTTCGAATCTGGACAGGAGAACTGGTCTTCCAGAGACCCATGCCACAATGGCGTTTGTGTTTTCAAAGATTTTTGTTGAAATAGACACCCTCTTATAGGCCATGGCAGATAATTACTTCATAACTTAAATTTTTTCTTATGAAAATTATTCGCATAATGGAATTTCTAAAGTCTAAGATGGGATGAATAAATATCTCATTCTTTCATTGATGATCTGGAAAATGCCGAAAGAAACCTCCGTTCGTTATCGTCTAGTGATGCAAGAATTATGATCATATACGGAGACGCGGCATTCTCATGCATCACATCATCTATCTTCCCAAATATGATCCTCTCGTCCTTAAACGATATGCGGGAGAGGATGCAGACCTCATCGATCAGGCCTTTATATCCTCTCCTGTTCTGCATCTCCATGAGCGATTCTATGGCATCATGCAGCGGGATATTCTCGGCCCCATCAAGGTCTATAAGAAGCGGTGTATGGAGTCCGATTTCAAGATTTCTCTTGATCTTGTCTATGACGCTCATTGGAAAGAATTTCTCGTTTACCCTGGGAAGTGAAACTGGCGGTGCTA
>NZ_JAGDXM010000055.1:5054-19450 GCF_023256435.1 Thermoplasma sp.
TGCTACTTTGTAGATCATGAGACCGGCTTTGCCCACGGCAGTATTGATTATAGAAGCATTTTCAAATAACCTGACCTTGATTCCCCTGTTCAGAGCTTCGAATCTGATCTCATTGTGAGTGGTGGCCATCAGGGGGTCCCCTATGACGATTAAACTCACAGTCTTGTCCATAGCAGGCTTGAGTATGCTGCCGTTCTCCAGGTCCTCTCTGTTCAAAGGTATGACTTCACGATCCAGCATGGAGCTGATCTTTTTTACCAGTCCTGGCTGTCCGATCGATGTGTACTGATCGATGTAAACCAGATCGCTTGTCCTCAACGCATCGAACTCATCGAAGGTGATGCTGCCAGTTCCCCTTAGGCCTATGCCTATGATGTTAAGCATTCCTCTATCCTCGCTATTTCGTTCAGTTTCGCAACTCTCTCTCCGCCGATAACGCCAGTCTTCACAAACGTAGACCCAAATGCCACTGACAGATGAGCAAGGAAATCATCGGTGGTTTCTCCGGATCTGTGGCTCACGATGTTCTTCATGCCAGCAAAGGTAGCCACGGCAACAGCCTCTCTCGCGGCAGTCAGCGTACCTATCTGATTGACCTTTATCAGGACTGCATTTGTCGATCTCTTTTCAACGCCCTTCTTTATCCTCTCTGGATTTGTTGTGTAAAGATCATCCCCCACTATCAGGCTCCTGTCTCCAACCTTTGATGTGATCTCAGCAAAACCATCAAAATCAGTATCGTACATGGGATCCTCGATATAGTAAACTCCAAAATCCTTAGATACTGAGACAGCGTAGTCGATCTGCTCATCTCTGCTTCTTGTGATGTGTTTGTAAACATACTTTCCGTTTTCATACAGCGAATCTGCGGCAAAGTCTACTCCCGTGTATATCTTGACCTTCTTCTCTGACGAGATCTCCTTGACTGCCTCGTTCAGTATTTCGAAGGCCTCATCGTCTGAAAGATTAACGCTCCAGGCCCTCTCATCGCCGACGCCGATGCTTATATCCTTAAATCTATCTGAAAGCATATCGCCAATCCGTCTGTGTACAAGCACGTTAATATAGGCAGATTCCAGGAATGAATTTGCCTGAGCAGAGACGAGAAACTCCTGTATGGATGTCCCATTTCGGGCATGCTTCCCGCCACCAATGACGTTGCCCATGGGGCGCGGTATAGTGCTCCTTATCCCGCCCACATATCTGTATAATGGTATCCCCAGACTTTGAGAAACGGCTTTTGCCACTGATATGGAAAGAACCGTAGCGAGGTTTCCTCCAAGATTTGAGAAATTATCTGAACCATCGATCTCGGTGATAAGTCTGTCAAAGCCGGACTGATCCAACGCGTTAAATCCTATGAGAGATCTTTTCACCTTAGTTTCAAAGAACTGTATGGATGCATCAATACCGGATTTTGAAAAGGCAATGACCTCTGTTTCACCCGTGCTTGCTCCAGCAGGTGCTGATGTCCTTCCGAAACCGTTCGGAACAGTAACATCAGCTTCAACGGTAAAGTTTCCCCTCGAATCCAGTATTTTCCTTATTCTGATTTCCTCAATAGGTAATTCCATGTATGCCTATCGATGATCTGTAATAAAACTTGTCGATAATTATTCTGTCATCATTCAAAAATCAGCGGGCGCTGAGATCAAAACGTGAATTTGAAGAAGATGTGATCGGTCGGAATGAGGCCAAGGCGATGATGCATGTCCGCAGAGATCAACGTAGGACGCCTTTAGGAATGCATTGTACAAGCGAAGACATTTCAGATAAATCGATCATCTTATGCTTAAGCTTAGCATCAACTTTCTCTGCTTTTCTGCTTATGTTATGTCTGAGGGTTTTCCTTATGGAGACATTATATATGATATTATATAAAATTTTGAAACAGGTTTTTTGATCATCGCTGATGGGAACAGATTTCTCAAGGCTTCTTCATAATCTTTAGATTCGTCTTGTACCTTGAGCTGAATGTGTTGTAGTTGTGCTTGTAATCTGTCCAGAGTTTTTTGTAGTCTTCGTCTATCTTACCTATAACCTTGGCCGGAACACCAACCGCTATGGCTTCATCCGGTATCTCCTGTCTGTTTTTCACCACGGCGCCTTCACCGATGGCAGCCCATACACCAACGACCGCAAAGTCAGAGACGGTTGAACCCATTCCGATCACGGCCCAATCCCTTATCCTGCCGGTATGGATAACTGAAAGATGCCCAATCGTCACGTGCTGACCGATGAACGTCTTCTCACCAGGCCTGGCATGTATTACGCAGTTATCCTCTATAGCTGAATAATCCCCGACTTCAATCTCTCCATAATCTCCGCGTAATACTGCTCCAGGGCCGATCCATACTTCCTTGCCGATCTTAACCTTTCCAATAACTGTTGCATTTTCGCTGACGTATGCAGTGGGATCTATATCGGGTATTCTTCCCTCGAATTCGTATATCATCCTCCGTACAACGCTAATACCGATAAAATTGTTTTCCTGTTTTTGGTTCCTTTGATCGTTAAGTCTGAAATTTCATTATTTCTTGGTCAGAAACATTCGTCTATAGTTCTCTGATTCTCTCTCAAGATCATCTATGCCTATGGAAAAATTCTGTATGCCTTCGTCTATCGCATGATGCGCTATTATTGTGCCGTATATCATGCCCCTTTCGATGCTCCTGTGCAGGTAGATGGCGAGATAGATTCCGGCGCGGAAGGAATCACCGGCTCCAACGGTATCGCCATTTGAAGGTATTGCAGGGAAGTCGATTTTCTTCCCCTCTGCGTATAGATGGGATCCCATCTCGCCGGATGTCACTATGGTTATGTTCTTTGTAGGCTTTATACCGGTTTTCTCCCTGAATACCTTGAATTCATGTTCATTGAATATTGAGATGTAGGAGCGTTCATAAAATTCAATCAGTTCCTCAGCGGAATATTTTCCAATCTCCTGTGACGGATCAAAGACTATTTTCGATCTAGTAGATTTTGCGAGTTCGAGATATTTTGGGCCGGTGCTGAAATGAACGAATTCGTATTCATCCTTTATGGCAGGCTCCCATCTCTCAATCGGCCCCTGATGCATAAACGCCACCTGCTTTTTTCCATCCGATGCTATATAGCATATTGGACCGCTTTCATTTTCGTATCTCTCTATATGATCCGTGTTTATGCCCATCTCCATAAGCTTGTGATAGTATTCTGTATGCGTCTTCATCCCTATGGCAGAGTATACATCGAATGGAATATTCATCCTCTTGGCGATCATTGCAAAGTTTCCAGCGGTACCTCCAAAACGCTGGGACAGATCCTTAACGTTCACGGATCCCTCCCTTGGAATTGAATCAACATGAATGAGAACGTCTATGTTCAGATGACCGAAATAGGCGAGAAACTTCATCGATCAATGATATGCATGGTATTAACAAATTTTTCCTTCCACAATAAGATCAATATCTGAAGTGCGATGCTCCTTATAGCTACATAAACAAGAAAGTTGCAAAGCTTCGACAAAGAGGTTATATCGAATACAATCGGTAAAAGCATATATAAGGTTGTTTATTAAGGTAAAGAATGCAATCCTTAAGATTTAAGCAGATTGAGCCTGGGCTGACGTTAAAGGACATAGATGCTGAAATAAGGGGATACTGGAAGGATAAGGATATACTGAATAAGATTTTATCAAAAGGTGGCAGCAGGAAATTTGTATTTCTTGAAGGCCCGCCAACGGCCAACGGAAGGCCTCACATAGGTCATGCAATGACCAGAACGATAAAGGACATTGTTCTCAGATTTAATACCATGACAGATCATAAGATATACCGCAGGGTCGGCGGATGGGACTGTCACGGGTTGCCAGTGGAGCTTGAGGCAGAGAAGCATTTCGGATTCCACACAAAATCTGAAATAATAAATTTTGGAGTAGAAAAATTCAATGAATACTGCAGGGAGAGCATATTCAGGTATATAGACGAATGGAAGCAGGTCGATGATCTGCTCGGTTTTTCCATAGATCATAACGGAGATTATATAACGCTCAGAAATGATTATATAGAGAGCGAATGGTTTGCCCTTAAAACGATGTATAAGAGCGGGCTTCTGTACAAGGACTATACGGTTGTGCCCTACTGCCCGCGGTGCGAGACCAGCCTGAGTTCCCATGAGGTCGCTCAGGGATACAAGGATGTTAAGGATCCCTCCGTCTATGTGAGGTTCAAGTCTGCCGATGAGGAAAACACATATTTTGTAGCCTGGACAACTACACCGTGGACACTCCCTTCAAATGAATTCCTTGTTGTCAATCCAGAGATGGAATACTCGCTTGTTGAGGTTCAGGGTCTCAAATATTACGTTGCAACCTCAAGGGCCTCGTCCATATTCAAAGATTATAAAGAGCTTCGCAGATTGAAGGGCAAAGATCTCGTTGGAAAGAGATATATACAGCTCATGCCGTTTCTCGATCCACCCAAAGGTACCATGAAGGTCGTCGCTGGATCCTTCGTAACGTCCGAGGATGGATCTGGAATAGTTCATGCTGCTCCAGCTTTCGGTGCGGATGATTATCAAATAGGCAAGTCGGAGGGTGTCGAGATCCTTAACCCGGTTGATAAGAACGGTAGATTCGCGGATGAAAGATTGCCGTGGAATGGAAAGTTTGTCCGCGATGCAAACGACGAGATAATAGTGTATCTGAAAAAGAATCAGTTGCTGATAAAGAGTGAAAAGTATGAACACAGCTATCCATTCTGCTACAGGTGTGATACGCCGTTGCTCTATTATCCACTTGACGCATGGTTCATAGCGGTATCCAGGATCAGGGATAAACTTGTGGAATACAATGAGAGGATAAACTGGAAGCCAGAATATCTTAAACATGGAAGGTTCGGTAATTTCTTGGGTGAAGCCAAGGACTGGAATCTGAGTCGTGATAGATTCTGGGGTACTCCCCTCCCAGCGTGGAGATGCAAGAACGGTCATGTGGTGTTTGTGGGCAGCAGGAAGGAGATCGAGGATCTTGGAGGAAACATTCCAGCGGATCTGCACAGACCCTACATAGATGGTGTGAAATTCAGATGCCCGACCTGCGGCGAGGAGATGACCAGGGAACCATACGTCATAGACACATGGTTTGATTCTGGAAGTGCAACATATGCAGCATCACATTATCCATTCGAGGGCAATTTCGATCCGGAAACGGATGTTCCCGTATCATTCATAACTGAAGCCATAGATCAGACCAGAGGCTGGTTCTATGTGCTTCACGTAATCGCAGCCATAATGTTTGATAAGAATGCTTTTGAGAGTGCTCTCTCCATAAACTTCATACTGGACGAACAGGGCAGGAAGATGAGCAAGAGCAAGGGAAATTCTGTATACGCCCTGGACTTCTTGAATGAGGTTCCACCCGATTCCCTGAGACTATTCTTCCTGTATGGTGCTCCATGGAAATCAAAGAATCTTGATAAAAAGGTAATAGACGAGGTTTCTAGAAAGACGCTGATGACTGTTCTGAATGTATATTCATTCTTTGCATACAACGCGAATATAGATAACTTTGAATATGCTGGCCTTCAGCTATCTAACAACCCTCTCGATAGGTACATGGTGTCAAAGACCAACAGCTTCATCAAGTTCTCCAGAGAAGCCTACGAATCACTGGATTTCCATGAGGTTGTACGATCCGCCATGGAATTCGTCGATGATCTATCCAACTTTTATCTGAGGCTCTCCAGAAGGCGTTTCTGGGCAGATGGTTTTGACGAAGATAAACGCAGTGCCTATTCTACGCTTTATTACGCCATGATGCAATTTGTGGCAGTGATGGCTCCGATAACGCCATTCTTCTCAGATTTCATCTATCTGAACCTTGGAGGATCTATGGACAGCATTCATCTGGAGAGTTTTCCGGAATTTGATCCGAAGCTGGTAGATGAGAAGCTGGAAAATGGCATGGATCGAGCCTATTCCGTGATAGAGACTGTGAGGAGACTTAGGCAGGAGAACTCCATAAAGGGAAGGCAGCCACTCAAGGAAATACTCATAGCTGGGGACATAGATCAGGCCGTCCTAGAGGTGGTCAAATCGGAGCTTAATGCGAAAGATGTGCGAATAATAGAGAAGGAAAAGGAACCTATAACTCTGTCAGCCGATCTGAGAATGGACAGGGCTGCACCAGTGCTTCGGGCGAAGGTAAACGCTGTCAGGGAAAAGATAAGATCCATGGACGGCAGGTTGGTTCAGGATCAGATCACCGCAAACGGGTTCATCGAGATAGATGGATCCAGGATCGAACCTGATATGGTTGATATATCAAGACAACCAGATCCAGCTTATGCCTATTCGCAGACCGAAAAATACAGCATCGACGTCTTCATTAACAAGAACATTGACCGCGATGATTATCTTGAGGGTCTGGCAAGAGAGATAGTCAGAAGGATTCAGGTTATGAGGAAGGAAATGAGCCTGAACTACACGGACAGGATAATAGCATATCTCGATGTTTCTGACGACTTTGTTGACGCGATAAACAGGCACTCTGATTATATAAAAAATGAGACGCAGAGCGATAAACTGATCCTGGATAAAATAGATGGCATGAAATTATGGGAGATAAATGGTGAACCGGTGAGAATAAAGATAGAGTTATCAAGATAAGCTAAATTCAACGGTCAAAATAAGTTTCCTCCCTCTCTATTCCTTTTTGTGTTATCTTATATATATTGCACCCGTTTTCAGTGCCCTCGAATATTCTCTTCGCTATTCCATTGAAAAGACCCACCTCAACCACACCGGGGATGGATTTCAGTGATCGCTCCAGATCGACCGGATCCTCAATCCTATCCATGTGCATATCGGCAATATAGTTTCCGTTGTCCGTGACGAATATTTCGCCCTTATCTGTTCTCCTAAGATCCGTATTCTTGCAGAAAATCTTCAGGTTATCCACCGTCTTCATATGCAGAAAAGGAACGATCTCTACGGGAAGCGGAAAGCTTCCAAAATGCACGGTTTCTATTTTTCTGCTGTCTACTATAACGTACATTTCCTTGCTGTTGTACGCAACGATTTTTTCCCTAAGAAGTGCTCCTCCGCCGCCCTTGATGAGTGTACCGTAAAAATTAATCTGATCCGCACCGTCAATGGTTAGATCTATGGTGCTCTGGATACTGTCTGTTATGTTGATTCCATTTTCCCTTGCCAGTTCTTCGGTTCTTTTTGATGTGCAGACAGCTGTTATATGAAGGCCCTCCTCCTTCACTCTCCTTCCAAGCTCTCTGATCAGGTAGTACGATGTGGTTCCAGTTCCAAGGCCAATTGTCATCCCATCCTTGACATATCTTGCCGCTTCAATAGCGGCATTCATCTTCTGCCTTTCGTAATCAGCCATGAAAAGGTATGCTCATTCAATAGAAAAAATGTTGCTATTTTAGAAAAAAAGGGATTATTCTGTTGTTGAAGATCCCTTGACGTTCACTTCGGAGTTGATTCCTCTTCTCTTCAAATAAAGATTGAGCGCTATTGTTACCGCTATCATGAATATGACTGCAGATATTATGGCGATATTTGTAGGATAGGATGGCGGGAAAAAGCTGTAATATATACCTATGAGCAGTAGCACTATGGATATTGCTGGAAGTATTGCATGTTTTGCCACACTGAACTCCCTGAACTTTTTGAACGCAATTGGCAACGACACATCGGTCATGATATGTCCTATGAAGAGCGCAACTGCTGACGCGGTTACTAGATATAGGAAGCCAAAGAATGGAGTCATTATGAGCCCAGCTGCGAGGGAAACCATTATTCCTGAGACTGCTATGAAAATCAGAGCGATATGCGGTGTTTTCCTCTTCCCATGTACCTTGCTGAAAACCTTCGGCGCAATGCCGTCCCTTGCCATGGCATAGAGCATCCTTCCTGCGCTATTTAGCGGCGCAAGCGATCCAGTATATAGACTGTTTACGGCAAAAATCATCATCGCTATGGCCATTGGCATACCTAGATATTTAAGCGCAACTATGATGCCAGGTACACCATTTCCATATGCAAGGCCGGTTCCTGTCTTCGCGAAATTAGCCATGTTGTTCAATCCCCAGCCTATTGTGAGGGCATATGATGTCAGGACGAAGACAGCTCCGGTTATGAGGAAGCTTATGAGAAGGGCATTTCTGATATTCCTTTTTGGCTGTTTCGCCTCCTCACCAAGCGCAACGACCGCAGAAGATCCAGACATGGAGAATATTGCGAGGATCATACCGACAAACACTGGACCGAAACCACCAGCTGGCTTTGGTGTGAATGGTTCCAGCGTATTTGCTGGCCCCTTGATCACTATTATGGCCACTGACAGTATTATGAGCAGAGCGATCTGGATTATGGAGGATGCAAAACTGTATTTGGTCGATCCCTCGACACCAAGATATGCAGGAAGCAGTATGATCAGTCCGAATACTATAAGCAGTGGAACCCATATGTAGGCATTAAGCGTTATTCCAAAGAATATACTGAAGAGACCAGGGATAAATACGCCCGTTATGAACAGTATCGCATTTGTGTATGTCATATAATAGGAGAAGAAGAGTATATAGCCAGACACTGATCCATAATATGTGCCGGCGCCCTCCGTATTGTAGGAATAGAACCCTCCTGCAGAGGCGATCTTCTTTGAATACTGATACGGAGTATTTATCCAGAATAGCACGGCAAATATTGCGATAAGATATGCAAGTGGTAAGGAACCGAGTGCAATAGACGCAGATCCTGTCATAGTTGCAGCCACAGCACCCAGGGGCGATATCATTGCAATGGCCTGTCCGAGAAGAGGCAAAAAACCTACGGAATTGGCCTTTAATCCATTATTAGAATTGCTTGACATCCGTCTAATATCAATACAGTTGATATAAAGATTTCACGCGGAAGTAGAATTATATGGGTTCTGCTTGCAATTAATTATGATTATGCTGGAAAATATTTGGTCTGCTTTATAGGTTCCTTTTCAAATGATAAAAATTACGAACAAAAAGAGAATAAAGATGAACGGATATTTCCATGCGGTTTTCATTGCAATGCATCTGCGAGTCGCTGGATCGAATATCAGAATTGTGGGCTATCATCTGGTATGAAGAGAGATCATCTGCCAGCGATCGAATACTAACCTCCTACTAATATGGCGCTGATAGCCCATAGATCATCTGTTAGATGCATGCGTTGTTCTGAATTTTAAAAATATTTACGGATTGTGAGAATCATGGTGGAACAACGATAACAGGTACGTTTGATATTGCTAGAATCCCTGCGCTTACAGATCCAAGCAGGTATTTCGAAAGACCTCTGAGTTTTCTTGTCCCAGTCACTATCATATCGCATTGGAGTTCCTTGGCAGTATCGACAATAACCTTTGAAACATCAACCCCATCTGAATTTTTCTTTATAACTTCAAAATCCACATTAGAAGCCACAAGGATGCTTTTGGCCTTGGAAAGTATGGCCTCGTCTTCGCTGTCCTTACGTTCGAGTATGGTATCCGGTATGTATGTTAGACGTCCACTTTCGGAGATTATATCACGTGAGACATACAGCGCGATTATCTTATCGGCACTCTTGTTGAAATTCAGCGAAAAGCTCAATGCCTTCTGAGAGCCATCCGATCCATCGTAGGCCACAAGTATCTTCATGGTTTAATATATTCAGCAAGGATTTAAAGTTAAGCTAATATTTCAAATCAAGTATCAACACTATATGATGAACTCCTAGATAACTATCTGGCAATGGATGAAATGCCAGAAAACATAAGATAAACGGCAAATGAGAAGAGCACAATGAATGAGAATAATTTAACATATTTCTCAAATCTCTTGGCGTATCTGTTCATGAGCAACGGGAAGGTAACGATCCAGATGACAATTCCAGAAAATAGGCCAGCTATAGCAAGAATGTGAAATGACCGTATGAAAAAGAGACCAACTGTTATCCACCACAATATCTGGAATGGATTAGTTATGCCCATGCTGAATCCAACCGCATAATTGCCACCTCTTGTTCTTTGAGAGGATTTAGATTTCAGAACAGAATAGGACAGATAAAAGAGAAGCAATGCGCCTATGATGTAGAGTGCATGAAGGTAAGTTTCCGGTATAAGCCTGCCAAATTTATATACTATGACAAAGAATATGAAGTCTGCGGTCATAGCGCCAGCACCCACGCTTATACCATGCACCTTTGATCTCATACTTTCAGACATTATGACCGAATTTACAGGTCCGGGAGGAGCCGTGAGAGAAAGTCCCACAGCGATGCCAAGAAAGTATGCCAGCAGCAACAACATCCGTCAATTATAATGAACTAATAAAAGTTGCAGTCGTGGCATAGACGATATTAAGGCGATCTGCGGGAATGAACCATGGTCAGATCGGATCGAAGAAATATTGATACAATCGAGAAAACAGTTATCTACACAAGTTAGTTGGATTAGTGTGAAGCGGGACGATAACGCTGTCGCAGAGATAATCGGTACGGTACTTATATTCGTGATAGTGGTAACGCTTTTGACAGCGTATGCGTCATGGTACGTCCCATTGCAAGAACAGAGATCGCAGCAGGAGTTCTATCAGAATTCGATAGCCGCTGAGAATGCACTCTCGGCTAAAGTTATGGAGGGTTATAGTTTTGTTCAAAATTTTCCTGCTGGGATTTCTGGGGGATTTGGGAATACCTTCGATACCTACCTATCATTTATCAACGAGACTTATGGGTCTTTCAGTGCATCTTTCAGCGTTCTGCTGAATTCCTCTGGGAAGAATGTATATGAGAACTATTCCGTTAATTATGTACAATCAGGATACATATCTGCCTATCCGTCGGCCAGTTTCTTGGAATCTCTTTATATTAACGATTATGGAAATTTCATAACGGACGGATCAACATTTTATGGACCGATGTTCATTCGTATGTCAAACGATACATTTTGCGTCTCATTAGCCCATTTAGTTGGAAAGAATTTCTCAGAGTCTTCCTCATCCTCAGTTTACATCGCAGGTTCCGTTCTGGAGAGATCTCTAACCGCAATATCCATCAATCAAACGATATACGTCAATGGTACGCCTGCCACTGTGAAATCGATAACTATGACCGTTATGAATTATGGTCTCGCCGGTTCATTTACAGGATCTTTTGAAAAATATCTACTTGTTTCAAATGATCGGCTTCCATCGACTGGCAACTACACACTGGGAAATTACAGCCTTATCCTTGACGCAGATCACTTCACTCTTTCACTTACGAAGCCCATTTCGATTAGTACATTAGATATATCTTATTTTTCATACTACATATCCACATAAATTTCAGTCAGAATGATTTTTTCAAATTCCTCGATGCATTTCATTGTAAATTAACAGTTATATTTTTATTCACGATGGCGATAGTGATGGCACGGTAAGGATCCTTGAAATTATAGCGCTCTTATTCGGATTGATATCATCGATATATTACATAGTGAACAGTTATAATTCGCTGGCTTACAGGAAATCGCACAATATAAAAAATGGAGAGAAATTTACGCCAGAGGATGTCACAATAGTCATGCCGGTGTACAGAGAGGATCCAATAATATTCGAGGAAGCTGTCATAGCGGCCTCCAAACAGGGATCAAAAATTTTCGTCTTTGGCGATGACTGCGACGAACCATATAGATCCATCGCCAATAAGCATGGATGCACTTTTATCAGAGTGAGCCCGCATAGAGGAAAAAGAGGTATACTTTCGCATTCAATGCATTTTGTGCAGACACCGCTTGTTATGTTTCTTGACAGTGACACGGTGATTGACGCCGGTGCAGTGGAGGACATGATAAAGTATCTCGACGCCGATGTAGGTGGTGTCGGTACAAATATCAGCATATTCAGGAATGGCCACCCCGTTTCGTATGCTTCGGAATTCGTTGAAAGAGTCAGAGAAGTCATATTCAAATCTATGTCTAGAAAAAGCTCAGTGATGGTTCTTGATGGTCGATGCTCCATGTACAGGACGGACATAATCAGGCCATTTCTGATGTCTCGTGAATTCCAGGATAATATTGTGATGGGAAAGAGGAGCGTGCTTGGGGATGATAGGCAGATAACCTCATATATAATAAGAACCGGTTACAGGGCCGTAAAGGATTATGATGTATATGCTCGCACATATCAGTATAGCAGCTTTAAGAAATTCTTCAAGCAGCAGATCAGATGGGGGAGGGTTGGCTGGACGTACTTTTTCAAGGATATTGCTAGTGGATCTGCGAGAAAGGCTGGACCCCTTTACACGTTTGATCTCATATATATGTATCTTCTTCCAATATTCACTCTGGTCATAGGCGTGCTGACATTTATATATATAATTCCTCACGTGCACATGCTCTTTTACGGCATAACGCCAAGACTGAGATTTGATAGCTATCTCATTCACAGGCTGAGAGGCGATCCAGACATGCCTCTGTTCTTTGTAGCGAGATCCTTCATAAACTTTCTGACGACAGCTTCAGCCGTCATTTTCGGCGTATCAATATCAACCACGATGAAGGGTGATAGGGCAAAGGTCTTTGCATACGGATCCTTGGGTCTCCTGATGATGTTCGTGTCCACAATTTATGCACTCTTCACTTTCTACAAGCAGGAAAAATGGTTAACGCGCTGAGTTTCATCTGGTATGAATAAACTGAAAAAAATAAAACCTGTATTTACGTATTCAATATTCAGTCACTGTTATAGCATTTGCAATATAGGCCGGTATTTTAACAAGTTTACCGTCTACCTCAGCATTTACGGAATCGCCAGTTGACAGTACTTTGATCGCCTTTTCAGGAAGCAGATCATTCATTGCCAGAAAGTGAAGTATCTCATCTGTTTCGTAAACGATCCTGCTTATCCTCACGGTTATGGGAGCATTTACGGACGTGATCCTTTTATCGTTTATCTCGTGAACTTCACCATCTGGATCCGGTATCGGGTTACCATGTGGGCATCGGTTTACACCAAACCTTTCCAGTGTTCTCTGGATTATTTCTTCCGTCATTCCATGCTCTATCCCCATGGCCTCCTCATCCACCATTTCCCATGGTATCCCTATGCATTTTGAAAGTAGGACTTCTGCAGTTCGATGTTTCCTCAGAAATTTATTCGCCTCGCGGTTTCCTTCTACGGTCAATTGATATTTGCCCCGTTCGATCTTCTCCACCATGTGCAGAAGCATGAGATGATTTATCTCATCTCTGACGCTTTGCCTCTTAACATTGAGACTTTTTGAAATATCAGCCAGTGTCGCATAGCCTTTGTAAAGCATTAGTTCCTGAACTATCTTGAGGTAATCCTCCTCAGTTATCGATCTTCTGTCGAATACGTTCAATACACTGCCTCCATTAGATCATAAGGTGCTATCGGGCATTCAAGAGGTTTACCATTGAAGTCCTGAAATTCTTCTCTTATTTTTGCCTTCAGTTCATCTATCTGTTTCAATTTTTCGTCCGAGGATAGTATACCCAGATCCTGCGCGACATTATAGTATTCGGTATCCTCATATTCATACATGGGCGAAATATAGATTATGTCACCCTTGCCCAAATCCATCTGCGATATAACAGAAGCAGTATTATCTATATGATTTCTATATAATTTCTTGCCGCCAGCTCCTGCCATCAGAATTATGCCCACATTTATGCCGGAACCCTTTATCTTATTTACAAGATTGATGGCCTCTGAAACGTTCATCAGCTTATTGAAGATTCTCAGTATACTAGGATCTCCAGATTCCAGACCTATATATACCCTTTTGAGGCCATGCTCTCTCATCTCCTGAAAGTGTATCTCGCTTTTCTTCTTCTGGGTCGATATTGCGTCAACAAACGAGAATATCGGTAAATTGAACTCAGATTGTATCATATCAAGCATCTGGAGAAGCACCTTCTGATCGATGTTCACAGCATTAGCATCGCCCATAAAAACGCTCCTTCTTGCTGCCAGGCCTTTACCGAAGAATTCCTTTATGCTGTGTAGATGTTTGGAAAAATCCTCAAGAGAACGCACACCGTACGTACGGTCTCTGTACAGGCGGCAGAAGGTACATTTGTTCCATGAGCATCCAGTTTCAGCCTGCACATATACAGGGAAATACTGATCAGGTGGAACTATCGGGATATCTCCGCCATATATGCTCTTCATCTTTTCAGCATCAAGAACAAGTTTTTCATAGTTCATGTCTAGGAACGGCGATACGGCCTCCCTTATCTCCTCTGGCATGCTCACGGCATTGATCAACGATACTGGATGCAGCCTGAGAAATAATAAACCTTCCTAGCTTAAAATTCCCGAGTTTTTGCCGATCGGTTTTTGTAATCAATAAAGCTTTTAGCATCGCATCGTTTGCAAGCC
>NZ_JAGDXM010000055.1:19460-19833 GCF_023256435.1 Thermoplasma sp.
ATGAAGACCTGAGAAAATCATATGCCGAATCTGCGATTTCCCGAGCCTGATCATCTGGAATCTGTTCAAGCCTTCTTGTATTTCCATTGTGCGTTATTTTCAAAAATTTATTCTCAAGGGATCTTCTGTATGTGGCGTTGCCATCTGTATAAAAGATAAATCTGCCGGATAGATCCACTGTAAAGACCATCCTGCTGTCTTTTTCGATACTTACTACACCCTGATCGATCTTCCCCATAACTTCCATTCTATCTCCCTCTCATATTACTGCGGATGAAATGTGAGCTACTCCCCCAGCTGAAGCCTTGGAGTTTCCCTTCATCGAAGGAACATCTGCCTTTCTGGACATCCGTACAAGCCCGAAGCAGCGATC
>NZ_JAGDXM010000044.1:0-15657 GCF_023256435.1 Thermoplasma sp.
TACGGGCAGATATCTTTTCACTGAAAGTAATATCCGAAGATTCAGCTGAGGAGTATATTATAAAGTAAGGTCTCATTCTCTCAGGCTAAATTCTCTTTTTTGGTGGAAAAATTTATGTTGATGAAATACTCCACCCCTATATATAGAAATGCCTAAATTAGAGATATTCGGATCCGAATGGTTTACTATTACTTTAGGAACCTTTGCGCTTTCAATTTCCATGTACCATCTCAATGCGATATTTGGTTATCATTATCTTCGCTATATTGGTTTGGTTTTTCTATATCTAGGTATAACATTTTTCATAGCAACCATTGTCGTATGGATAGCCAGAACTTTTCTTGATCATAAGGTCATCTGGAATGACTGGAACAGCCTTAACAGGATAAGTTTTACAACGGTTATACCACTTTCAGCCTCGGTATTCAATGTTCTCCTTATATCATATTATGGGTTCAACGAACTGTATCTGAATTTGTATCTTATCAACTATTTCGCAGATTTTACTGCGATTCTTATAATGAGCTTCTTCCTTGGTTACAAACTGTATACAAAGTCTCCTGTGCATACAAACGAGATATCCTATGCTCTGTTGATACCTCCGGTGGCATTATCTTCCAACGCGCTCCTGGGACTATATCTTTTCAGAACGGAATACTTCAGTACCATCATTTTTATGACGGTGATGGGCATAGGTATGGCACTTCTGCTCTTCTTATTCATAGGGATCATGGCATTTGCCTCCTATATACGCGATCTCAAATCAAATGTCACTTCGCCTATGCTTGTACTTCCGGTAGGAGTCTCTAGTATAATAGTGATAAATATCCTTATTCTTGCAACAACCAAATCGATTTTTCAGATAGCTATGTCACAGGCAATGCTGATTTCTGTAATGCTCTGGGCCTTTGAATTATGGAACTTTGTCGTTGCCATGATGATCGGTTTGAAGAAAGTGTTCAGAGAACCTGCAAGCATAAGCATCTGGGGATATACGTTTCCCATAGCCATCTTTTCTATCTCATCCTTTCAACTCGAATCAATATTGATGGAATATCACTACAGCATTGCTGGAGACTTTCTTTACTATGTTGGACTAGCCGCTTCTATAATACTGATCATAGCATGGATTTATGCGATAACGTCAACAGCCATATTCTTAACGCATATGAATAAGATGCACTTAGCATAGGAGTAAGGATCGCATAAAATGTATATGAATAATGAATCTCTTAGCTTCGGTCATTATTGAAAGATCATGGATTTGACAAGAATCTGTAAAACTCAGATCTTCAGGAAATAAAGATGCGATTGCCACTAGCGATGAAATCTGATAAAAAATTTTGCAAGAATGATCGGTAGGGCCGGTGCAGAGAAAATTCAGGCCTTGGATGCCCCATCTAGAATATACCAGCACAGGCAGACATATCCTCGTTAAAAATTAAAATTCGAATATTCAGCCGCGGAATGGTTCCAAATGATACGTCCATCGACCTTTTTGAACAAGATCTCGACTGTAATAGAACTAATTAATAACTAAACCTTTTATAACGAAAATTAATGTCCTAGTGTGGTGCAGTATAAGTGGATAGCTCTCTCTAATACCAGTATTGGAGTCATGATGGCCTCTGTTAACAGCACAATAATAATGATATCGCTCCCAGCGATCTTCAAGGGTATTGGTATAAATCCATTGGCACCACAATCTTTTGCGTATCTTCTATGGATTCTGATGGGCTATAATATAGTCACGGCCACACTGCTCGTCACATTTGGAAGACTGTCTGATATATATGGCAGAGTCCGCCTCTTCAATTACGGTTTTGCCGTTTTCACTGCCGGCTCTATACTTCTATTTCTTACTCCAGGAAAGGGAAACACGGCAGCGATAGAACTCATAGTATTCAGAATAATTCAGGGAATAGGTGCGGCCTTTCTATTCTCCAACAGTACGGCCATATTGACAGATTCATTTCCTTACAATGAGAGAGGTAAGGCACTGGGAATAAATCAAGTTATAGGTTTATCAGGATCCTTCATCGGTTTGATACTTGGAGGTATTCTCGCGATAATAAACTGGCGCTATGTATTTCTTGTCAGCGTACCCATAGGTGCATTCGGTACCGCATGGAGCTTTCTCAAATTGAAGGAGACCGGTAGCCTCAAGCGTGACAGAATAGATGCTGCTGGAAACTCTCTCTTTGCTGCTGCGCTGACACTGATACTCATAGCTATCACCTATGGGCTCATGCCCTATGGAAAAGCATCTACGGGGTGGGGCAGCCCTTATGTTATCGTATCGCTGGCCGCAGGGCTCCTGATGTTGATAGCTTTCATATTTGTAGAACTTCATGTCTCAAGTCCCATGTTCAATCTCTCGCTTTTTAAGATTAGGGCATTTGCGCTTGGGAATCTGTCGGCGCTTGCCAGCGCCATAGCTAGGGGTGGCGTTATGTTCATGCTTATAATATTTCTCCAGGGTATATGGCTGCCTCTCCATGGATATTCGTATTCGTCCGTCCCATTCTGGGCTGGAATATATATGACACCCATGACTGCGGGGTTTCTTGTTATGGGGCCAGTGAGTGGGGCGCTGTCCGATAGAATGGGGGCACGTGGGCTTGCCACCGCTGGCATGGCTATGGTTGCTGTGGCATTTGTTCTTCTGGCCTCATTGCCCTTTAATTTCTATTATCCCGAGTTCGCTGCGATAATATTTATGATGGGAATCGGCAACGGCATGTTCGCGGCACCAAACACAAGTTCAATAATGAACTCAGTACAACCAGAAGTTCGTGGCGTCTCAAGTGGCATGAGATCCACCCTGCAGAATGCTGGTATGACCATTTCTATGGGCATCTTTTTCACGATAGTTATAGTGACGCTATCAATTCGATTACCCTCAACGCTTTCCTCAGCACTAAGCAGTGTCGGCGCTGGAATTCTTATACCATACCTTACAAAGTTACCACCGACATCCGCACTTTTCGCAGCCTTTTTGGGCTATGATCCTGTTCGTACGATGCTCAGCTATCTGCCACCTTCCCTAACGGCTAGCATAAGTCCCTCAGCTATAAATGCGATGGAAAGCCACACATGGTTTCCATATGCTCTCGCACCGGCTCTGATGAACTCACTCTCAGTTTCGTTCTACATAGGGGCTGGACTGTCCGTATTCGCAGCACTTCTTTCTGCATTCCGTGGAAAGCGATATATTAATCCAGAAGCAATGAAACATGCGGTATTTGATGAAGATAAGGCAGAATCAACTAATTCTCAGGCTGGGTTACCATTTACCCCTGGAAAAAGGACATGACGGCAGTTTGTTCCATTGTCAATTTTTTATTTCCTACCGGAAACGCTATTTTATAGTTTCAAGGATAATTTATGATAATGATTGCATGAATTTCCGGATCAGTATAGCGCAGATATTGCGATAATGTGATATTCGATAAAGTATTGTAAGAGCATGGAATTCAAGAGCCTTACACCATACGGTGAAGCTCTGAAGCTTGCATCAGGATTATCCATACATGGAAGATCTGAGTATATACCTGCTTCGGAGTCGTCAGGGCTATATTGCGCCGAGGACGTGACGAGTCCGCATGATTTTCCGGAGATTGACAGGAGCGCTGTTGACGGAATAGCTCTTAGGTTTGAGGACAGCCTGAGCGCATCAAGATCGAATCCTGTGACCCTTACAGTGATTGGGCAGGTCAGAATAGGCGATGATCCGGAATTCAGCATAGATCGAGGCGAATGTGCCGTTGTATTTACAGGATCTCCAATACCAACTGGTGCAAATGCGGTTGTGATGATGGAGGATGCATTTATTGATGGAAAGATAGCCTCAATCTATAAGCAGGTCAAGAAATTTCAGAATATATCCAGATCAGGAGAGGATCTGAGGGCAGGCGACATCATCGTTCGAAGTGGCCAGAGGATAATGCCTTGGCACATTCCTGCATTCATAGAGACGGGTGTAGAGAAGGTGCATGTTTTCAGATCTGAACTTGGCATATTATCAACGGGAACAGAGCTTGTTGAAGGTGTTGTGAAGAATTCCAGCGCGCCCATGCTTAAGGCTCTTGCATCAAATCTTGGTCTGCGATCCGTTTTTTATGGAAATGTTGCCGATGAGAAGGGGGAAATCCTTAGTAAAATAAATGAGATGAAGTCGGACATAATTATAATCACTGGTGGGTCCGGTCCAAGCTCACAGGATCTGGTGCATGACATCATCGAGGAAAATGGAAAGATAGTATTTCATGGTGTTAGGATGAAACCCGGGCGAACAACCGGTCTTGGGATCATAAACGGGAAACCGATCTTCATGATCTCGGGGCTTCCTGTGGCCGCACTAATAGCCTTTGAAAATATAATAGAACCGGCCATTAGATCCTGGTTCGGTATGGGATCGAAAGTTCGCCGCACTAAGAAAGGATTTCTGACAAGATCCATATTTAACAACGAAAATATGAGGATGTTCGTAAGGGTAAGAATGTTTGAGGAGGATGGAAAGATGATGATAGATCCGATGCGTACGACAGGTTCAGGAGTTATAAATTCTGTGATATCTGCAGATGGATATCTCGTAATCGAAGAGAACAGCGAAGGCTATCCTGATGGTGCTGAGGTGGAGATCATTGAGATAGGTGATTGCCTATGAAGGTTTTTCACAGACTGGTTTCTGCGTACGATGCAAGGACGATAATTGCTGAGGAGATGAAGAATATAGTGCGTACCACCCATATTCCAATTGAAGAAGCGGAAGGGCGTGTTGTTGCCGAGGATATTTTCTCTCAATATGATGTGCCTCCATTCGACAGATCCGAGGTTGATGGTTTCGCCGTAGATCATTCCGATGTTGAAGAGGCGAGGGAAGACAGACCGGTTACGCTTAAGATAGCTGGAAGTGTATCCCCAGGCGAGTCAAGCATAACGGGCGTTGAAAAGGGTACAGCGGTGTACATAGCAACTGGAGCAATCATGCCAAAGGGGGCAGATGCGGTCGTTATGGTTGAGGATACAAGACAGAGAGGGGATCAAGTCGATATCTATCGTTCAGTCTATCCTGGAGAAAACGTTGCGTTCGCCGGTACGGACATATCTTTAGGTGAGATCATAGCCACATCCAGAACGGTTATGACGCCTGAGAGACTTGCTACACTGGCCGCTTCAGGAGTCTCTGACGTGACGGTTTTTGATCGGATCCGAATAGGGGTATTCTCCACGGGAAACGAGATAGTTAAGCCTGGAACAGATTTGAAAATGGGTCAGATATTCGACGTCAACGGTCATTACTTCCAGGCCAAACTCAATGCGACTGGACTGGCTGATACCGTCTTTCTTGGCTACGTGGGAGACAGGGAGGAAGAAATGATCAGCATCATAAAAGATAACCTTGAATACTTTGATATTCTAATGGCGTCAGGATCCACATCAGCCGGTTTCTATGATATGCTCTATAGGGTCATAGAGAGTGTTGGAGGAACGATATTGTTCCATGGGATCAACATGAGACCGGGCAAGCCGACATTCTTTGGAAAGATAAAAGATAAGCTGTTCATAGGTATGCCAGGATTTCCTTTGTCCTCTGCCATTATACTTAACTATATAGTGATACCGGCCATGCGTTCTGTCGTTTTCGGAGGTGTTGAAGGTCCAAGGAAAGTGAAGGTACCCATAAAGATAACGCCGGAACATATGCAAGAAACAGTATATCCGGTCATAATAACCAGAAATGGCACAGCCTTCCCCATAATGGGCAATTCAGGCTCCATAAGCAGATTGAGGTTCGCAGATGGGTTGATCTCCATCCCTGGTGATGTAAAGTATGTTGATGCAGGCGAAACCGTAGATTATTATGCTCTGGAAGAGCGGGCAGCATCAATAATATCCATCGGGAGCAGTGACCCACTTTTGGATATAGTCGTCCTGGGTACCGACAGGAATGCGAAGATAGTGAACATGGGTTCATGGGGTGGTATAAATGCCATGAGGATAGGTGTAGCTGACGTGTCCGGGATACACATACTTAGGGGTGGAACCTACAACATTCCCGTGATAGACGAGGATCTGAAGAAGAGATCAGTTCTTATAAGGGGCTTTAACAGAAATAGGGGTTTTCTGTCAAGGACAGGTATAGGTTCATTCGATGAGATAATAAGAAACGGCCTAACATTTGTTAACAGAAACAAGGGATCAGGTACCAGGGATCTTATAGAGGAGATGATAGGCAATGACGATAGAATAAGAACATCAATGCGTGGATATCTCTGGGAATCCCCCTCTGAGGCTGGTGTGGCGCAGGCCATTGCGCAGGGCAGAGCTGATGCCGGAATAGGCCTTGAGTTCTATGCGATAAAGCTGGGCCTTCAGTACAAGCATATAAAGAAGGAAAATTACGATATCCTTGTTTCAAGAGATTTCTATGAGTCGGAGACCGGTCGAAGCTTCATTAAGGAACTTAAGGCTTTGAAGGGTAGAGAATCACAGTATCCAGGATATGAAATACCAAGCGATATTGGCGAGGTGATCCTGTGATTTATCTCCCAACCCAAAGCGTATGAATCTCACTGCTTCCAGAGGTTCCCGGATTTAGTGTAAAGGGGCGCGTTCAGCGTCCCTTATAGATCATCGATCTGCTCCGAAGCCGCTTCTTATAATATTTTTCCATGCTGTGCTCAGATATATCGGATTCCGGCACTGTAATGGTTTTTCGCTATTCTCTGTTATGGAAATGCTGGTACTAGGCCTTTTGAGAGGAATCAGAATTCATTTTGGAAACATATAAGTCTCTAAAACGCTGGATGGTCTGAACCCAAATGTTTTCAAGGCCTTAGAAGTATCCATGGAGTAATTGCCTAGGTCTTCACCGGAATCCTTGATCTTGCAGTTCAGCCCAGAGGCACTGCATATCCATTGGGCAAAATCATACTCGGTGGCGATGTCCGATGCAACGTTATACACGCCGGTTATATTGCGTTCTATAGATTCCAGTATAAATGTTGACAGATCGTTGTTTCTTATGAAATTTCTCACCGTCCTCCCGGATAGAACTATATCCATCCCGGATCTTGCGAGATTGAGTATGTTTGTGTACAGATTTATGGAGCAAAGGCCTATTATATAACCTGTACGGAATATTATATCGCTGTATATATCAAGCATCTCTTCAGATCGAGCAAACATTCTACCTTCATCGGTGACTGGGTCTATATCCCAGAATTCTGGTTTCGGAATATTTGATGGTCTGTAGACAAGATCAGAGGATATGAGCACGATTTTTTTAGCCTTTATATGTTTCTTCACCAAATCGATCGCAACAAGGGCCATTTCAGGCCTCTGATTCGTTATCACCGTTGCATCGTAATGAAATTTCCTGTAGTTTTCAAGAGATCTCGTTAGTACCATCGGGTCGTTGCCTAGAATAGCGTCGACCTGATATCCCCTCTCCAGTGCGGATTTCACAAGATTGAATCCGGAGACAGAATTCCCATCAGTTATCAGTATCCTTTCCGTAGCATGATCATTACAACATCATATGTTAGCTTTGCCAGTTTTGCGCCTATGTATCGTTGATTGACATAGATAGATAATTGGCCATCTCTTTGTATGTTCTTATGAGAGTAACCTCAGTTATACCGGTCTTTTTAACTATATACCTCTGGACAAGGTGTTTGGATAATCTTTCAGAGGCCAGGTATATCGCGGATATTGCTATAGTTGACGGTGCCTTTCGCATTATCTTCATTTCTCCCGAAACCTTCTGTATCACACTTATAGCCTCATTTCTGACGTCACTATCCACATTCAGAACATCAGCATATCTCTCTACGAAGTCCATTGGCCTGGCCGATATATTGGATGTCTTCATGTTCTTCATTATTGCACCTTCCGTCCTCCAAATGCGAGACGCATCGGTGTGCATGCTCTTCGCTATGTATTTCAAGGTCATCGGATTTGACTGCCTTCTAGAGGCTATCAGAATGCATGCTGCAAGAACTGAAAGGCATCCTCTTCCGCGCGAAATTCCTCTGGAGACGCTATCTAAGTACAGCTTGAGTGCATCTATGATCACGTTATCCGGCAGCTCCGCTAACATGCCTGATCTCTTGAGATATGGGGCAATTCTGTTCAAATTTTCTTCTCTGGATATATTTTCTGGAATCCTCAATCCCCTATATCGCTTTAGTCTCCCCAAAAAACTCGATACAAGTTCATCTTTATCTATTTCCGGTTCAAGTCTTTCCACATATGTAAATTGAAACATTCATATTTAAACATAATGTAATTATTTGACATATTAGGTTTACCTGTCATTGGGATCAAAATAATTCCAAGAGGTGAAACATCATCCACCTGACACATGAGGCATGATCGCGATCACGTCACCGTCCATTATTGTCTCATCAAGATCAGCATATCTAAAATTGCGTGCCACGAATATTCCTCTGCCGGGGAAGACATTTGGATATCTATTTCTCAGAATTTCCACCAGATCCGATATTCGCGAACCGGGATCTATTTGGACGCTATCATGATCCTTGCCGATCGCCTCTCTATAATATGCGAAATATTTAACTATAATATTCGTTTCACACCACCTCAGTTCCTATCGGTCATTTCGAAAAGAACTTCTTGCGCCCTCCTTACGCCTTCGCCGATCTTCACGCGTTCACCGCAATACGATGCAGTTCTTTCGATCACCGATAAGGCTGTCAGCGCATCAAAATCATTGATATAACCCATATGCCCAACTCTGAAGTATTTCCCTATTAGTTTTGGATGAACTCCTGTGGCAAATTCCACGCCGAGCTCCATCGATCTCTTCACGATATCATCCGCATGGTCTGACAGCACGGCAGTGACAGTATTGCTCCATAGTTGCCTGTCAGCCAGCACCCTGAGGCCGGCTGCTTCTATTCCCTCATTAAGCGCCATGGTTAGCCTCCGATGTTCCTCTATCCTTGCATCGAGACCCATGGCCTCTATGTCCGAAAACACCTTGCTCAGCGAAAGTATCACGCCCACAGGCTCGGTAGACAGGTATCCATTTTTACCCTCAAGATATCTTTCCATTGGCGCGATCCAGTTCTTCAGATTGAAGAAATAGCTAAATTCATTAATACTATCCAGTGCGGAACGCGAAACAACCATAAGGGCTGCACCGGGTGGAGCTCCAAGGGCTTTCTGACTGGCACTTATGACGGCTGTTATGCCGAGTTTCTTGACATCCTCCTTCTCAGCACCTAGGCTTGCAACCCCATCCACGATGATCCTCTCCACATATCTCCTTGCCACCGGTACAATCTTTTCAAGGTCCATTCGTACGCCGGTGCTGGTTTCCACATGGGTCATTATCAGATTTTGGTATTTTCCAGTCTCAAGCTTTTTCTCCATATCATCAACAGTAACAGCTTTTCCCGGTTCGGCAGAAAGTACATCAAGATCAAGCCCATGCGATGACATGATCGGTATCCATCGGTCACCGAACACGCCGTTGGTCAGGAGGAGAGTCCTTGTTCCTTTAGGTAGTATTGAAGACACCGTCTCCATCGCCACCGTGCCACTACCGGGCAATATGAAAGGCAAATATGCATCATCAGCTCCCGCTACCCTTAGTAGGCCTTCCAGTGAGTATTTCATTGCTTCCAGAAATTCGGGAGACGCAAAACCTATATTTTCACCGATACCGGCCATCTGCACCCTGTAACTTGTAAATGAAGGCCCAACATGCATCAATTTTCTTTGCATGATTTCATATCAATGTCTGCATAATAACTGTATCGATATCATGATCGCAAAGTTTTATAGTGTACTGAATAAAAGGTAATCTACTCCTCAGCTGGATCTTCGGATCTTCTTTCATCGATACCATTCACGTATAATACCATCTGGTTATCGCTGGGGATACAAAAACATTGGAAACGCAATTTATACATCCATTGAGGGGAATCCATTTATCTATTGTCCGAAGAAAGAGTTTCATTGCTTCCTCCAAACCTCTAATCTTACAATAAATTATTCTCTATATATTTCTGGCAAAATTCCGTTCCATTTTATCCTGTACCCTATTCTCTCGAGATATGAGATCGGTACGCCGCGACTATATAGAAGATCCATTATTGCATCGGTATTGGGATAGAGGGCGTCTATCTCATCTTTTAGGGGGTCTATTTCCGCCGGAAAGGCCTTTGAAGCATATGAAATGAGTGAATCCCAGTCCACCTTGTTCCTGAAGCAGGGAATATTCTGGAATTTCTTGCAATCCCCAATAACTGCAGTGATCCATCTGATGCCTGCGGATCTGATGATATCATCTCTTTTCTTTATTGCCTCAGGACTCATGTGATACACCACATCCAGGTATACTGGCTTTCCATTAACTTCGATAATACGTGTTGGGAAAAATACCCTAGTCCCAACAACCACAGGATCAGGAAATTTATCTGTTTCCTCCATCCTCATCTCCGGCAGATAATATTTGATGGAGCTATCTATGCTTATGCTTGAGATCCTATCCTTAATCGCAATCTCGGCACTCAGAGTCCAATCCTCAAATGCTGTAAGTCTTTCAACAGCCTTGGCTATGGACGATCCATATCTGTCCATGTTGTTGAATATTGAGTTTGGTCCATCAATGCGAACGCTCTGTAGAGGATTTCCTCTGGCTTCGAACACAAGTCCTAGGCCTTTTATCATGGAGATGAAACGATACCAATCTTTAACGCCGGATACCTCTAAGTACCTCGCCCTGTACATCAACGTTGTCAACTGTTCGAGATTGAAGCGCCTGTTCAAGTCTAATGCGCTAAGCGATGAGCACTCTTCTAAGACGTTCTCTGAATCCATATCCCCATAGATGGCGTCCTCTATATCCTCAGGTGAAACTGAGAAGTGCTTCGCAGTCAGGTTTATCCTTTCATATCTTTCCTCGGGAGTGACTGCAGGACCCAGCTGAAAGAGGAAATCTCTGACATCCTTGCTGCTTACCTTTGATCTGCTTTTGAAAATCGATGTGCGCTCCATGATCAGCGCCAGACCTCTAACTATCTTTGGATTTCTGACGCCGTACTCTATATTGGTGACGCCCTTCATTATCTCCTTTTTGGTCATGCCGATGGAAGACCTGTAGAGGTCTATAACCTTCTGAGCTAACTCCACGTTATCAGGATTTAGCATCATTGGCTTCAGGGAGCCGTCCTGCGTTTTACGTACCACCATCAATTCTGCCGGGAACACCCTTCCTCCTCCTTCTTGATACTCCGTATTCTGATGTCTCTGCTGTTACAAGTTCATAAAGTATTGCCTTTTTTCCGTCAGATGGTCTGAGTATCCTGCCGAGTCGTTGCCTGAACTGCCGCATGCTGCCAGATCCGCTCACAACTATGGCGACGGAGGCATCTGGAAAGTCAACGCCCTCATCCAAGACTCTGGAGGTGGCTATTGCGGTTATCTTGCCTTCCCTGAACATGGCCGGTATCTTCTCCCTTTCATCCTTATCCGTTAGATACGTTATGGCTGGTATCAGAAACTCCTTTGATATTGTGTATGCAGTCTCCGTATCTTCAGCAAATACGAGTATTTTCTCTCCGCGATGTTTTGACATTAGGGTTCTCAGCATCTCCATCTTTCCATGTGAATTGAATGCTATCTCTCTTGATTTTCTCCATGCGATCAGGGCTTCACGTCCCTCTGGAGTCCATGAACTTCTTATAAACTTCTCGAAATCCCATGGGCCTCGCATCGTCATCCTGTGCTTTCTCAGATAAGATACGAAGATATCGTGATATCTCTGATACTCGGCGTATTCATCTTCGCTCAGCTCTATGGGTATTCTGGCTATTGTGTAATCAGCCAGATACTCATCGATCTCCTCATATCCAAGTTCGAATATCTTTCCGCCCATAACCTGTTCAAGAACATTCTGAAGGCCGTCTGTTCGCTCATATGTCGCTGTGAGGCCCATTCTGAATGGCGCCGTGTATATCTGCGGTATCATCCTGAGTTTCTCAGAGGCAAGGTGATGAACCTCATCCGCGATCAGCAGGGAGAATCTGTTGCCGTATTTCTCAGCCATTAGGTAGGCCGAGTCATACGTAGATATTGTAATATCACGTTCATCATGTTCTCCACCGCCTATCTGCCCTGGCTCAAGGCCGAAGGTTTCAGATACCCTTCGCTTCCACTGTATCATCAGATCGATCGTCGGGACCAGGATGAGGGTCTTTTCGGATATCGCCTGTATGGCGGCCATTCCTATGTGCGTTTTTCCGGCTGCCGTGGGAAGCACAATGGTACCCCTCATTCCATATTTTTTCCATTCTTCAAGTGCCTGTGATTGGTACGGTCTCAGTGAAATTTTGCCATTCAGCTCTATGCGCTTTCTCTCCATGACGTGATCCTCAAATTTAACTCCACTTTCCCTCAGGAAGGTGATGATTCTTGGATAGTTAACGCCGAGTGATCTGTAGCATGATATTCTGTTATCGTAAGTAGCGAGATCCTCGGGTATGCGTCCATCAAAATCCTTGATCAATATGGATCCTCCGGAATAGCTGAGAATAGGCACATCTCACTATATGTAGACGCATAATAAACATTTCTCAGAGTACATACTACACATTAACTATTCCGATATGCGTGATCTATGTTCAGTCAACATATTGCGGCAATGTGTACATTGCATGCTGTGATCATAATTGTTTTCAATCCAATGCGCATGCGGTATCATATTGACCGGATTTGAAGGCGGTGCATTGGACACATGAAGGATAAAAGTGAGTATGATTTGGAATCTATAATCTCAAGATGCGTGAGAGACAAAAATTACAGAGAGAATATTAATCGCAGGATAGATGAGGTAATTGATCTTTTAGATGCTGGCCACAGCGTGCAATATTCCCCCATTCTTGAACTGGCCAGATCCAGAATACGTGTTAGAAAGAAGTACACACTCTGGAATAGACTATTTCTGGATGAATATTCAGCGAGGTATTCCACGCCAGAAATGATCGGCAAATATAGATCTGGCAGAATACATGGCTATGTTATAGATATAGGATCAGGGTCAGGTATGCAGTGTATTATGTTCGGATTGAAGGATGAATGTCTTGGCATAGAAAGAGAGAGGTTGAGATATCTCTCGTCCATAATTAACGCAGATGTTTACGGTTCAAAGAGTAGGTTTAGAAACGATGACTTTTACTCAATAACCGATGTTTCAGCAGACATTGTTTTTTCGGATCCGCTCAGGATGAATACTCATGATCTGAGAAAGCTGGTACCCTCACCGTACGACATAATGGACCGTATCAAATCAGATTCATACGTTTTCGATGTTCCTCCTCACACCGATCTGCAAACTATCACATTTGAGGGTGAGAAGGAATACATATCTGTGGATGGTGTCCTTTCAAGGTTGACAGTATACTCAGGGAAACTCATGGAGGCGGAGTTTTCCGCCCATATAATGCCGGCAGGCATTCATATAACCGGATCGCCTTACACAGGTAGCTTTGCCAGTCCACACGTGTACGATTACATATATGTTGTGGATCCGGCCGTTGCGGCTGCTGGTTTGATGGAGGAATTCTCCGATATGGCGCTTATTTCGAGGGACGATAGACGCACCGTACTATCTTCAGAATCCTTTAGAAAAGATTTTCCCGGCATGGTATTTTCTGTTATAGGTATATATGAATGGCCGGATCTGGAAAAAAAGATAGCAGAGATCAAACCAAGGAAGGTATATCTCAGATATGGAATTTCAAGCGAAGACTATTATGCGATAACCGCTAAGCTGGAATATCCGGGAGGATCAGGAGATCTTTATATATTCAAGTTTTCTGATAGATATGTGCTGGCAAATAAAATATTCGATATTAATTATAATATGAAAGCCAATTTATAATCATGCAAAACAATGTTTTTATAAATGCAAGAAATTACTTTTGACGCAAAGATGATCGAACTCTATTCTGATGCGAGACTACCCACTGAATTTGGCCTTTTTCGCATATACACATTTGTCAATGATGAAAACAAGGATCACGCGGTTATAGTGAGGGGGGATCCGAGAGGTAAGGAGGATGTTCCAGTCAGGATTCACTCAGAATGTCTGACAGGGGATGTTCTGGGGTCTCTCAGATGCGACTGCAGAGATCAGCTGATACAGTCTCTTCGATACCTTGGAAGGCAGGATTATGGTATGCTCATCTATCTGAGGCAGGAGGGGAGGGGCATTGGGCTTCTGAATAAGATAAAGGCCTACAGCCTTCAGGACAAAGGAGCTGATACGGTGGAAGCTAACCTGAAACTGGGCCTTCCTGTTGATAGCAGAGATTATTCATTTGCCTCAGAGGTTATTAAGTTCTTCGAAATAAAATCGATCTATATAATGACAAATAACCCAGAAAAGATGAAGGCATTGATTGAAAGCGGCATAAACGTTAAGGGCAGAATACCGATCTTCAGCGATCCAACACCATACGACAAATTCTATCTTGAAACCAAGAAGATAAAACTGGGCCATGAGATTGAAAATATATGATAATAGTATGAGAATCTGAAGCGCGATCCCATGATCTATAGAGTTTTGTATTGACAGCATTCACTCCTTTGAATGCATGCTGGGATTATTATGATCAGCAGAACATATCGATGACATCCATAATCTTCATTTCCAGGCCCGCATTTTCATATTTTGAAGTCTGATTCAATGTGTTAAGGTTCTCTGTGATCCTTCCCCATCGTTAATTTTGACGGCCTCCTCATAACCAGCATGCAGGCATTTCAGATTCTTGTCCGTGATCATGGCCTTTTCGAATGCTAAGGTATCCACGATCTTGAAGAAACCGAGACCAAGCATGAAGCCTATCAACACCGCGTTTGATCCCTTTGGATTTCCTGCTTCTATGGCTATCCTCTCACCGTCTATCAGATAATGGCGGAATCCATGGAGTTTATCCAGTACAGCATCGATATCCGGTGCGGAGACCTTTGGTAGGACTGGTTTTACTGTCTGATTGTTGATTATGAAGATCGTATCCTTGCTGGCATATGAGAGATTCCTAAGCGCTTCGCTGGCTTCAAGCCCCACAATATAATCCGCAGATCCCCTTTCTATCAAAGGTGCCATAACGTCTCCTATGCGGACGTGAACCTGAACGGATCCACCCCTCTGTGATAGACCGTGTGTTTCAGCGACCAGGACTTTAACGCCAGCATTGACTGCGGCATTTCCGATCATCTTACCCATGGTGATTATTCCCTGACCACCCACTCCTGCAATTAGAATATTTATGCGTTCCATGCCTCTTCCCATCCTACAGGTTTTTCACCCTTAACCGTTATCGCCTTGAACGGACACACTTCCACGCAGGCCCCGCAGCCTATACAGCTATCGTCGATCATGGCCTTTCTATTGGGTAATGGAAGTATTGATGGACAGGTGAAGAAATCGTAGCATATTGAGCAGCCGGTGCATTTATTCTGATCCACATACGCCTTAAGCGTATCTGAACTCACCTTCTCGAGAACCTCTAGGGCGCATGCCCTTTTAGCTATCACGACTGCAGGCTTACCCGTGTTCTTTACATACTCCGCAGCTTCCTGGACGCTTCTTTCTCCCGCATTTGCATCGAAAGGATC
>NZ_JAGDXM010000044.1:15667-19291 GCF_023256435.1 Thermoplasma sp.
CGTATTCGATACCCATGGCACTGCAGACCTTTGCTATGTCTATAGCGGTTGATGGACTCGGCTGTTGACCCGTCATGGCGGTGGATCTGTTATCAAGAACAACAATAACCTCTGCCGTATGATTGTATACCGCGTTTGCTATACCCTCCATACCACTGTGGAAGAAGGTGGAATCGCCTATTATAGCCACCGGTATCTGACCGGTAGATCTGAAGACACCATTGCTTATTCCAAGGCTTGAACCCATGTTTGTTGCGCTATCCTGTTCTCGGAAGGGTGGGAGCGCACCCAAAGTATAGCAGCCAATATCGCCAGAAAAATAGGCATTCTGCATAGAGATCCTGCTGAGTCCCCTCTTTATATCGAAGAAGCTAGATCGATGAGGACAGCCGGGGCAAAGCGCTGGTGGCCTGGGGGTGAGCGGTTCATCCTGAAATTCTGCAGCATGGTATTGTACACCTAAAAATTCGTACAGTCCAGTCTTAAGCTTCTCGAATGTCATCTCACCTTCCATAGGTATGAGATCTTTACCATGAAATTCCACTAGGATACCGTGTTTCGCCAGAATCTCCGCCACCTGCATTTCAATCACTGGATCGTTCTCCTCAACAACCAAAACCTTAGATTTGCCTTTTACGGCCTTCAATACAGGATCCTCAGCTACTGGAACAGTTGCATCCAGTCGCAGAACACTTGCATTGAATCCAGCATCATCCAGCACCTCTCTTACATAGGAATATGATATGCCACCAGTTATAATGATCAAATCTCCATCGGCTTTCTCCAATGAGCTCATAGAGGAAACATAATCCGTGATCTCTTTCCATCTCGCAAGTTGATTCTTTCTATCATTCCTTGCGTTTTCCGGAGCAAGTACATAGGTGTTTGGATCCTTTATCATCCGTCCACGTACTGGCTCACGATCATCGGAATAGAGTACATTCGATCTCACATGACCTATTCTTGTAGTCGTTCTTAGAATGACGGGATGATGGAATCTTCTACTGATCTCGAATGCTTTTAGCGTAAAATCGTAAGCGCTTTGAACATCATAAGGTTCGATAACGGGTATGAGTGCATGTAAGCCATAGTATCTGTTATCCTGTTCGTTCTGAGATGACCACATGGATGAATCATCAGCTGAAACTATAACAAGTGCGCCATTTATTCCAGTATATGAAGAGCTGAATAGCGGATCTGAAGCTACATTGAGGCCCACATGTTTGACGGCTACGAGTCCATAAGCACCACTTATTGCGGCCCCATATGCGGTTTCGAACGCTATCTTTTCGTTTATGCTCCATTCAACATAAACGTCAGGACTGAATCTGCTTATATTTTCTATAATCTCTGTGGATGGTGTCCCGGGATAACCTGCTGCGACGCTCACGCCGGCATGAACTGCAGCTATCGCTATGGCTTCATTGCCGATCATAAATTTTGATTTCGGCATCATACATAGTATCGCACAATAGGTATGTAAATATGACGTATCTTGAGGTGATAATTCTATATGACACAATAAAAGAAAATTGAAATGAGACGAAGATACCGAAATTAAAGGTTTCATCACAGATATGCTTATATAGTAAATGGAAATTGCGATTATTATCCATATTTTATATATAAAAAAGAATGACAAACCTAAAATAGTGATTATATATGACCTTCTAGTTTAAAGGTGAAATCATTGAATGATGGAGATTTCATTAAGATAGAATTCGAGATGCGCGTCGGTGAAGATAAGAAACTGGTTTCTACCAGCAAAGCGGATCTTGCAAAGGAAAATGATATTTTTGACGAGAAGGCCAAGTATGGAGATATCGTTGTCATAGTTGGCCAGGATGGAATTTTTAAGGAAGTTAATGAAGCCTTTAAGAAGGCGGAGCCTGGAAAGGAATTCGAGGTTGAAATACCGCCTGAGGACGCTTTCGGGCAGCGATTGCCCTCAAATATAAAGATACATACAATGCGCGAATTCCAGAGGCTCAATATAGACCCGCAGGTTGGAAAGGAGGTTGAAATAAATAGAAGAGTGGGCAGGATAATCTCGGTTACGCCTGGCAGGGTTCTTGTAGACTACAATCACAGATGGGCAGGAAAGACCGTCTATTATAAATTCAAGATAAATGGAGTGATAACGGATCCAGTTGAGAAGGTAAACGCAATCATAGCGAACAATTACGATTCTGAGGGCTTCACCGTATCCATGGACAAGGATATACGCATAGAGATACCAGAATCAGCTAAATTTAGTCTGCAATGGATCGATGCGAAATACAACATAGTCAATACGGTAAGAAAATACATCCCCGGATACGATATAGTAATACTTGAGGTATACAAGAAGCAGGAAGAGCAGAAGACAGAGGGAGAACAGGCCAAGACAGAGAGTACAGAAGTGAAGGAGAAGAAACAGGAACCCAGCGAAAGCCAGCCTGAACAGAAGCAGGAGAATGTCCAGAGCTGAATACATATCTGAAAATGTATACGTAGTTCTCGTATACCCAAAATATCAGGGAAATATCGGTGCAGTGGCCAGATCCATGTGGAATTCTGGTCTTAAGCACCTCATAATAGTGGGGAATAAACCTGAAGATGAGGCTTTCGCCAGGTCAATGGGCGGAAGATTCATACTCGAGAACGCTGAGATAGTGGATGATTTTTCTTGTATCGTCCCCAAGTTCAATATTATCGCGGCAACGTCTAGTACGGCTTCGAATGACGAGAAGCATTTTAGAAGATTGCCGCTCACACCTGAAAAATTTTGGGATGAAATGGCTGGCGAAAATGGTAAAATAGCTCTTGTTTTTGGAAGGGAGGATGACGGTCTCAGAAATGCGGAGATTGAAAAGTGCAATTATTTCATCAATATTCCAGGGAATCCTGAATATCCAGTATACAATCTCTCACATGCAGTCGCAATAATTCTTTACGTGATGTTTACGAGATTCAACCCTCCAGAGAATATCGAAGTGGCGGCCATAGTACCAGAGCACGAGGATCTCATGATAAGAGATATAATACAGATAATGGGGATGACCTCGTATCCACAACATAAAATCAGGAACACCGAGCTACTCATTAGGAGGCTAATCGCCAGATCACATATGAGCGATCGGGAATATTTCAGAATGATGGGTGTTATCAGGAGAGTCAAGGATAGTCTCTCTAAGGTCGTTAAAGATGAAAGCGATCATTAATGTTACAGAACCAGGAAAGATAAACGTTACAATAGCCAGTGCCCTCAATCTTATCAGAGAGGATCCAGAGGCAACGGTCGAGATCGTGTTTCATTCAGATGCGATAGCCTATGTGTGCAGTAATGAGAATGAAGAAAGGCTTTCTTCCTTAATGAGCAAGGGTGTGGATATCGTGGCCTGCAGAAATTCGCTGATAGCGAAGAAGTTGAATGAAAAATCGGTCGTGAAGGGTGTCAGAATAGTTAATGCAGGGATATATGAAGTTCTGAAAAAGGAATCTGAGGGCTGGCTATATATAAAGCTTTGATCCACTCTTTGAGCGCTGGATTGAAAAATTCATGTATAACTGTAGCATCTCATCCTATCCTGCCGTCGTAGCTCAGCCTGGTAGAGCGCGTGCTTGGTAAGCACGAGGTCGCGG
>NZ_JAGDXM010000051.1:0-11463 GCF_023256435.1 Thermoplasma sp.
GATGTCCGGAAAGGCATAGGTCTTTTCGCTGAAAGGAAGATCCGAAGCTTCAGCTGAGGCGCAACTCACATAATATGCCGAAAGTAGTATATCGAAGTATGGATACAGCAAAAGGGTTTTAATCAGAAAAGAATAAGCTTAAACATGGTCAACAAAGAACTTGCCCTTTTCATCAGATCGCTCATGCCTGAGGGGAGGGCAGGTGGAGATCCTGATCGTCCAGTTTCTATGTGGAATGAACTGGACAGATTACGCGGATACCCTGAAAAGACAACGGTCGTTATCTTCAGAACGAGAGGATGTTCTTGGTACCGGTTCTCATCTTGCAGCATGTGCGGTTATTTCAATGATACGCAGAATGTGACTGAGGAGAACCTCTATCACCAGATAGATCATGTTGCGTCCACACTGAATTCAGAGGTATTGAAGGTGTTCACCTCGGGCAGCTTCCTTGATCCTGTTGAGATACCTGATCAGGTTAGATCCTATTTCTATGAGAAGATCGGTTCCAAGGTCTCGAAGCTACTTGTTGAATCCAGGACTGAATACATAAGGCCAGAACGGATGGAGGAATTGAAGAAGATAGGCATATCTGTGAGAATTGCTATAGGCCTGGAATCGGCGAACGACTATTTAATTGAAAATTCGATAAATAAGGGATCCAGCTTCAGGAAATACATGGATGCAGCCCTGACTGCAAAGAAATACGGCATGGAGATAAGGACGTACTTGCTATTCAAGCCGCCGTTCATCTCGGAAAAAGCTGCAATCGCCGATGTGCTCGAGTCCATAAGAAAAGTCAGAGATATAACCACGGACGTTTCTATAAACCCGACCAACATACAGAAGAATACGCTTGTAGAATATCTATGGAAGAATGGGCTGTACAGACCGCCCCGGCTCTATTCGCTGGCCAGAGTCCTGATAGAAGGCATGAAGATAGGACCTGAAGTGATATCGTATCCGACTGGAGGAAACAAGGAGAGGGGCGTTCACAACGATACATTCGATGATAAGCTTCTTGATCTAATCGTGGAGAGTTCCCTGAATCAGGATGTTAAGGATCTTGAGCGTTATATGGAATCGCTTGATCTTTCCGCTTTCTGGGATATGATAGAGGCCGAGGACAGGGCGATGGTGCAGGTTGATTTTGAGAGGGTCATCCGGCAGGCTCTTTCGGCTGTTCCAGAGATATGATGTATGCTCATTGAGAAGTATCTCCGCGATGAGAAGTATCGTCGGCTGTTTGAAATAGCTCGAGACGTCGCTAATATAATAAGCGACCAGAAGAGAGTTATCATAGTCTCGCATATCGATGCCGACGGATTATCATCCTCAGCCATCGCAAAGAAAACGCTTGAAAGATCTGGGATAGACACTGAAGTGGTATTCATAAAAAATGTGGATCCTAAAGTTCTCAAAGATCTCCCACCAGGTTTCAAATGGTTCGTGGATCTGGGCTCAGGATCAATGAAGATGATAAGGGATGCACAGATAGAATGCGCAATAACAGATCATCATCTACCAGATCAGTTTGACATAGATCCGGAGTTCAGGAGAGACCTACTTGAATTTCTGGAACATTCAGACTTCGGATCTATATATCAGGTCAACCCACATATGGTGGGGCTGAACGGCTCTTACGAAGTGAGCGGTTCTGGCGTGACCTTTCTCGTCTCCATGGCAATGTCCGACAATAATGCGGATCTTGTGGTGCCTGCCATTGTGGGAGCTGTCGGAGATGTACAGGATGCAAACAGCGGAATTTTAGAGGGTTTAAATAGGATATTCATCAATCTTGGGAATGATCTTGGCCTTGTGAGAATAGATCAGGATCTGCGATTTTTCGGTCGTGCGACAAGGCCTCTGCCCAAGTTTCTGGAACTAGGTTATGACAGGTTGCCTGGAATATCAAACCTCAGGGGTTCAGGATCCAAGCTTCTAAAATACCTGAACATACCTATCAAGGATGGAGACAGGTTCAGGGTCTACAACGATTTGAGCGAAGATGAAAAGAGGCTGATAAGGACTGAGATATTCAAACGCCTGATCATCGGAGATATTGACGCATTCGATGAGGTCTTCGGAGAAACCTATGTCTTTCCAAGGGAAGACGTAAGGTCTCCAACCTACGATGCAAAGGAATTTGCTACTCTTCTGAACTCATGCGGGAGATACGGGGAGGGGATGACAGGTCTTAATGTTGCGGCAGGCGATCGTGGAGAGGATTACATGAAATCGATATCTCTGATGTCCTCACACAGGAGAAACCTTGTGAATGGATACAATCATATAATGGCTGAGGGCCTTAGATCGCTCAAAAATATAGATTATTTCTATGCCGGAAAGGACATAAATGAGAATATAGTTGGAATAGTAGCAAATATGATAATAGCGAGGAATCCGGAGACGAGGAGACCGCTTATCACCATGGCAGATTCAGATCCTGGTACGGTCAAGGCAAGTGTCAGAGCAAACAAGGTATTCTTGAAGACAGGCGTGGATCTGGCCGACCTGTTCAGGAGGGCAGCGATGGGGGTAGGCGGTGTCGGAGGCGGCCACGATCTGGCTGCAGGGGCAAACATACCCGCAGACAGGATAGACGATTTCCTGAGGTTTGTGGATTCGGAGATCGGCAGAGCGGTATCTTCGATCGTTGAGAGCGATCGCTGATCATTGATGATTAGTTCGGATCTTCCGATCCCATAGATCTGCCGTTCATGCACATTCGATAATTGTAAAATACAGCAAGTCATAACCTGATCGAAATGAAGCTGAGGGATCTTGGCGAAAGATCGATCATATCAAGGCTGGCTTCAATCACGGGCCTTCCATATAAGGATGATTGTTCCTACATAGATGAGGGAGATCATTATATTCTCATAACGACCGATGTGATAAGAAAGGAAACGCATATACCGGACGGAACCGATCCGGAACTTGCAGGTCGGTTCATGGCGTCCATAAATCTCAGCGACATTGCAGCCATGGCTGGAGTCCCGCAGTACTTCATGACGGCATATTCTCTGGATCCTGACCTGGATATGGATTATGTTGAATCCATAGAACGAGGCATGATGTCTGTTCTGAGAAAGTATTCGGTTGATTTCATAGGGGGAGATATGAAGGAGGGCGATGATCTGACGCTTACGGGGATAGCCATTGGAAGACAGACAAAGAAGCTCACGAGAAAGCGTTCGGATATAGCGAAGGGCCAGATGGTGGGATACACAAACAGAATAGGCAGGGCGGCAAGCGGTTACATATTCTATAAGAGTGGCTATGACAGAAAGAGGGGCATATTCATGCTCCTTGGAGTTGAACCCAGGATAACAGAAGCTATCAAGATGAGTGAGTACGGTGCAAAATTCATGATGGATCTCTCCGACGGCCTGTATTCATCGCTTGATCAGATGAAACAGGATTATGGCGTTGGATTTCGCATAGTCAGGGATGAGATCGTGTTTGATGAATCCGTAAGCAAGGCGTCGGAGATCTCAGGTTCTGACGTCTATGATATATCTGCAAATTACGGTGGGGACTACGAAATACTGTTCACTGTGGATGAATCAGATTACAAGGATTTTCAGGCTGCAATGGATTCCGAGCATATAGAGGTCCACTTTATCGGAGAAACATGGGAGGGTGATAATATAATATTCGATGGAAGATCATGGCATCGCATAGTGGGCAGAGGTTATGAGCATTTTTCTGAAAAGCCGAAGCTAGGGAGGATAGAGTGATGAAGGCTATCGCGCTGCTATCCGGCGGCAAGGACTCATTCTTCTCTGCATACATAGCGATGCAGCAGGGCTTAGATATAATGAAGGCAGTCATAGTGAGGCCGAAGGAATATTCATACATGTTTCATTTCCCAAATGTTGACATGGCCGGATCAGTAGCTGATCTGCTCGGTCTGGATTATGCCTATGTTCCTGAAGATGAATTCAGGGATCGCATACTTCAGTTCGTCGATGAAGGTGCAAGAGCTTTAATTTCAGGAGCCATAGCATCTGAATTCCAGAAGACAAGGCTTGAAAGAATTGCAACCGAAGCGTCCATAATCTCTTATTCACCGCTATGGAGGATAGATCAGCACAGGGTGATAAGGGAAATTCTGGATGCCGGCATAAGGGCAATGATAGTGTCGGTATCTGCAGATGGTTTCACGGATCAGGATCTTGGGATGGAGATAGATGAGTCATATGCAAAACACCTTGCATTTCTTGAAAAGAGATATGGGATAAATATAACGGGCGAAGGGGGAGAGTATGAGACCTTCGTATTTGGATTTGGTAAAAGGCAGCTCAGGGTGAACGGACATAAGGTATGGAAAGGATCCGGCGGTTATTTTATAATAGACAGCATATATTGATGTAGTGACGCCCATCTAATGTGTTTCTTCATCTGCGGTATTTTCAGTAAAAACCATCGCAGTTTAAGATAACTGTATCAGAGATCCAGTGTTTTCTGTTTTCTGTCGTTATCCGGAATGGTATATTTCTTCAAATCAATAAGTTGGCCTATAAGCACTGAAAGAAGATCAACTGTGGCATCGTTTACGGTTTCCTTTGGTATCACAAGCATGTCTGTGTCTGGTATCATTATGCCAGACTCAGACAGCTTCTTTATCAGTTCTTTTCTGCGTTCCCATATAACAGTTTCGAAATTCACTGGCTTCTTTGTACCGCATCTTTCTATCTCTGTGAGGAATATGGGTCTCCTCAATATGCTGTGAAGCAACTTGAGTGCGAGATCCCCATCCATCCTGTTCACAGATGTCCTTATGGTGTTTCCCGTGATCTCGTATATGCTGAGATCCTGCCTCTTCAGGACTGAATAAAGGGTGACGGGCTTTATACGTCTTTCCTTTAGAATTCCGGCATCAACCAGCGCCTTAAGATACCCGGAAAGCATTATCCGGTGCATCCTGAAACCATTATCCACCAGCACCCTTGCAATGCCTGATATGGATTGCTCTCCATTTTGAAGGGTGTCCAGAATAACCTCCATTATACGTCTGTTCTCAGGAAGCCTGCTCTCCATCCGCCATCCCGATCCTTTTTCTCGCTTTCTTCACTATCATATCGCATATTATCGGAGCTGATCCAATAAAGTTTGCAGGATCCATATTCTTATCCAGATCGGATCTGCTTACATATTTTTCTATACCGTTTTCAATAAGACTTTGCCTGAAGCTTATCCCTCTGCTTCTTGCGTACATTGCGGCTTTACGTACAAATTCATGAGCGTCCTGCCTGCCCATTCCATTCTTTGTTAGCAGAGCAACTACGCCTTCAGAATATATGCTGTCATCGTTTTCAAGATTCCTCCTTATATTATCCTCCTTCACCACCAGTGTTCTTAGCACGCTGTTCAATCTATCTGTGGCGTAATCTATCAGTATGCTTGCATAGGGTATCACAAAACGTTCTGATGCGCTGTTCGTGAGATCCCTTTCATGCCATGTTACACCGGCCTCGTACTCTGGTATTATCATGGATCTTATCAGGCGGGATAGGCTTGCTACATTTTCAGAATTTATGGGATTCACCTTACTGGGCATTGAACTGGAACCAACCTGCTTGTCGAAATCAAAATACTCCGATATCTCGTCTATCTCCGGTCTCTGTAGATTTCTTATCTCTGTCGCTATCTTTTCTAGCGTTACTGCTATACCGTTTATAACGGATAGGTATTCTATATATCGATCTCTGTTCACTATCTGTGTGGCGCCATCCTCAGCATAGATGCCAAGTATCTCCATGACCCTATTCTGGACATCAAGCGCCTTTTCGCCAAGAGCCGCGCCAGTTCCTACAGGGCCGAGCACTTTTCCAGCAAACGCCCTCGTGGACATCTGATCCCAGCGATCCAGATGCCGGATCATCTCCGCCAAATAAACGGCGAACTTGAGTCCTAGCGTAATGGGCGATGCGTGCTGCCCATGGGTTCTTCCCATCATTGGCAGATCCCTGTATCTTTCCACAAGTCCGATGATCGTCCTGATGAACGATACAATGTTCGAACGGTAGAGTGAAGAAAAATCTCGCATCTGGAGTGCAGTGGCCGTGTCGTTGATATCGTTTGATGTCACGCCCAAATGCACATACCTCGATCCGTCGCCAGAATATTTTGATAGAACCTTCACCATGGCCATGACGTCGTGCTTAATCTCGTTCTCCACCTGCCTGACCTCTTCGATCCTCACAGATCCAGAATCCACAGCTTTCTGTATATTCTCATAGGCTTCAGCTGGTATGATGCCAAGCTCCGATTCGGCTCTTGCAATTGCAGCTTCAACGCTAAGCATATAACGGAGCCTGGTCTCCTCATCGAATATATCCTTGATCTGTTTCCTGCCATATCTGTACTCAATGGGCGAAACTACCATTGCTCAATAATACATATAATAGTTTAAAGATTTGTCATTGAACAGCGACAGAGGGAAAATTGCTGAAATGTAAAGACTTACACTATTCCCAGATCTCATTAACCTTTATATTTAACATGTCAATATCAACGTATGACACTTGATCTAACCAAGCTCCGTTTCGGCAGCGAACTGATCAAGAGAGGGTTCTCTGCCATGACGAAGGGTGGTGTAATAATGGATGTCACCACTGCCGAACAGGCAAAGATTGCAGAGGCTGCTGGTGCAGTGGCGGTCATGGCTCTGGAGCGCGTGCCTGCTGATATAAGGGCAGCTGGTGGAGTAGCTAGGATGGCTGACCCGCTGAAGATAAAGGAGATCATGGATGCGGTTTCAATTCCGGTGATGGCTAAGGTAAGAATCGGGCATATATCTGAGGCGTATGTGCTAGAGAAGATAGGCGTTGATATGCTTGATGAGAGTGAAGTCCTCACACCTGCCGATCCGTTCTTTCATCTGTATAAGAAAAGCCTGACCGTCCCGGTTGTAGCTGGAGCTAGGAACCTCCCAGAAGCGGTTAGGAGGATATTTGAGGGTGCAGCAATGATAAGGACCAAGGGCGAGGCCGGAACGGGTAACATAATAGAGGCCGTGAGGCACATAAGGAAGGTAAACGAGGAGATAAGCATCCTCAAGAAGATGACCGATGATGATCTGCGTTCCGTTGCTTCCAATATTTCGTCATCTTACTTCACGCTCAGAGACGAAGCCTCGAAGGATCTTATGGGGTCCGAAGGGAAGCTGCCCTACGATTCGGTGTATGCAGGTCTGAGCAGGAGCAGGATTGAACGCGAAATTCTTGGAATCTTAAGGCAGATACGCAGACTTGGCAGACTGCCGGTTGTGAATTTTGCGGCAGGAGGAGTTGCGACACCAGCAGACGGCGCCCTGATGATGGAACTTGGAGCGGACGGCGTTTTCGTAGGCAGCGGCATATTCAAATCACCGAATCCAGAAAAGATGGCCAGGAGCATAGTAGAGGCCGTGGAAAACTATAGAGACTACGAGGCTGTGGAGAAGGCAAGCGAAGGACTTCAGGGTATGCCGGGCGTGGATATAGAGTCCATACCTAAGGACATGAGGCTTCAGGAAAGGGGCTGGTAAGACGACCATAGAAACGATCCTCCTTACCCTTGCCATACTTGCGGTGCTCTTCGTGATCTCTTTGAAACTGAACGTTCTGGATCTCAAGGGTAGCCTGGCTGCGCTCTTCATAGGAGCGATCGTTTCTTTCCTTGGTTCTATTTACTGGCTTATACTCATGCTGATCTTCGTTGCCTCATCATTTCTGGCCACTAAGGCCTTCTTCAGAAGGAAGGTGACAATGAAGTTGCAGGAGGGTCAGCATGGAGAGCGACGCATATCCAACGTCGCATACGCTGCTCTTGTGGGCATACTGATAACGCTGATATACGGTATCTACCCCCATATGCAAAACTATTTCTTCGAACTATTCGCCATCTCGTTTGCAGTCATAAATTCCGATACCTTCGCATCTGAGATAGGTGTGATAGACCAGAAAGTATATATGATAACAAATTTCAGGAGGGTTACACCTGGTGTAAATGGCGGCATATCGCTCACGGGCGAGATGGCCGCGATATTGGGAAGCTTGATCATAGCCTTCTCTTACTCCATCTTCGCGTACCATGGAATAAATGTGACGAAGATAGCGGAGGTGACTGCGGCCGGTTTTATCGGTTGCCAGATAGACAGCCTTCTTGGTGCTGTATTCGAAAATCGCGGAAAGCTGAACAAAGGGCAGGTCAACTTTCTGTCGTCCTTTTTAACCGTTGTGGCAAGCGCTGCAATGTTTGTGTAAATGATATGCTGCAGAGACGCATCATGATGGATGCGGTCTCTGGCGAGGCAAGAATACGATCATTGATCATTTTTTAAGGGACTTCCCATCATAGGTTTGCAGACATCCATTTCAAGGTCTTGTCCTTCTTATCGTTCTTGGGTAGGGTATGGCCTCCCTTATGTTGTCAAGGTGCATTATCCACATTGCCAATCTATCGAGGCCAAGGCCAAACCCTGAATGTGGAATGCTACCGTACTTTCTCAGGTCTATGTACCAGTAATAGGCTTTTTCGTCCAGATTCGCTTCCCTGATTCTCTGCATCATCTCGTCATAGTTCCAAATCCTCTGGCTCCCACCAATTATCTCGCCGTAGCCTTCGGGCGCAAGCATATCATGGTTCAGGACTTCACTAGGATTCTCCGGATCCACAGGCATGTAGAAGGGTTTCAACTCCTTAGGGTAGTTTGTTACGAATATTGGTCTATCATATTTCATGGTTATCTGCCTCTCCTCATCCGCGCCAAGATCATCACCGTATTTCAGTGCAAGACCTATGGAATTGGCTACCTTTATTATCTCGGAGTACCTTATTCTGGGATATGGGGGTTTCATTCCTCTGAGCAGATCAGGATCCCTTCCAAGCATCTTCAGATCATCCTCATTATCCTCAATTACCCTGCTTAGTATGTAGTATATCATCCGCTCTTCGATATCCATCATTTCATTATTATCGATCCATGCAACCTCAGCCTCAGCATGCCAGTATTCCGTAAGATGTCTCCTTGTTCTGGATTTTTCAGCTCTGAAGCTTGGTGCTATGGTGAAAACCTTCTCGAGGCTGTATATCATGGTCTCCAGATAGAACTGTGCACTCTGGTTCAGAAATATGGGTTCGCCGAAGAAGTCCACTTTGAAAAGGGTGGATCCACCCTCGACGGCGGTCGATACCATGAATGGTGTTTGCACTTGATAATATCCATTCTCATAGAAAAAATCAGCAAATGATCTGAATATGGTGGATCTTACCTTCAGGATAGATGTGAACTCCCTGCTCCTGAGCCACAGGTGTCTGTTATCAAGCAGAAATTCCTCACCCTGATCCTTGGTTATCGGAAAGACATCGTTCTTCTGATAGATCCTGCAGGAATCCACAGCAAGCTCATATCCAGATGGCGATCTTTTATCCTCCTTGAGCGTTCCATGAAATTCAACGCTGCTCTCTATACCCAGAGATGCTATTGAGTCATAGACATCGGGCTGTAATTCATTCTTTCTAGCGGTGCACTGTATTATGCCACTAGAGTCCCTCACGACCACAAAGGTGACTCCTCCGCTGCTCCTGATCCTGTACACCCAACCCCTTATGGCAACCTTTGATCCAACGTAAGCCTTAGTGGAAACCTCAGCAATAGATAACATCCTCGGGTTATTTATCCTTAAGAAATAAATATTTACCTGAGTTTTTGCATAAATTGTCTGCCAAGTGACTTTTTCGATCAGCATTGAATGACGATCATGCGCATCAGGTCGGTATTTCTCATAACGGAAGAATCAACATCGATAAATATATATTATACTGACGGAATAAAGTAAGGAATGGTAGAAGAATCACCTCTTAAGGATGTCAGGTTCAAAATCCCCGCGGATCTTGACGCCAGAGTTAAGGAGAGCGGGAAAAGTTACAGAGACATTGTTTACGAATATTTCAATGGAACAGGTACAGATAATTCCATACCGGAATGGATCTTCGAGCCAGAGAAGGTAAATCGGATAGCGCTCTACGGCTATCTCAGGAATCTTGAGGTTAATGATTATAACCAGAAATTTGTGAGATATTTTTACCATCGGATTACAGAGAGGCTTGAGAAGAATCCTGAAGACGAGAAGCTGAACGATCTCAAGGAATTTGTCATACAGGATATGACCAATGAGGAAAGCCCCTTTGAACTGGATCTTGTCAGGACGGCCATGAGGCCAATAATCGAGATCATCGACAGCATATATTCCGATACGGGTCTGGCCGGCGAGAGGAAAAAGATGGAGGCTGAGATACAGGATCTCAAGATCCAGAAGGATAGATTGCTGCAGGAGATCGATCAGGCGAAGCAGGAGCTAGCCAATCTCGGAAATACAAAGGTGCAGATAGACCAGTCACTTGCCGACATGCAGAGACAGATGGACGACATACAGAACGGCATAGATGAGAGAATAAAGCAGATATATGCTGAAAATGAGAGCATGAAGAAGACCCTCGAGGACTACGACAAGGTAAGGAGCGATCTGGCAAACGCAATGTCAACCATATCACAGATGAAGGATCTTATACTTCAGAGGGATGCAGAGATAAAGAAACTCAAGGATAATTATAATGATATATTCAAAAAATACGACACATTGATAAATAAAATGACAAGAAAGGAATTTGAAAAGATCAACGCAAGACCACTTCCATCCAAAGAATAAATATTATTTTTTTCATAATGATTTCGCATATGATACTACAACTCATGCGTATTTTTCATCAATAAACCAAATTGATGTTCTGAAATTGCCCATTATATATGGTCAGCAAGATATGTATTTGTTTGTATCGCATTCTGGATTTTGATCAGAAGCATTAACAAAAATCAAATATACAGGCAACCGTTTTAACTTTAATTCTAGGTGTAATTAATGGTGGAGCTGAAAGTTAAGACGGAGATGGATGTTGACAGAAACCTCTGCAACTATTGTGGGGCCTGCGTGGGAATGTGCCCTACCGATGCCATTTGGCTCGATGAAACGGTGATAAAGATCCACGAGGAGAAATGCATTGAATGTGGCTTCTGCATAGTTGGATGCCCAACTGGTGCGATTACCGCGGAGTGGTTCAATGGAAACCTATGATGTTCTTGTGGTCGGTGGCGGTCCAGGAGGGAGTACAGCCGCCAGATATGCTGCAAAGTACGGTCTCAGGACGCTGATGATAGAGAAGAGGCCAGAGATCGGATCGCCCGTTAGGTGCGGTGAGGGGCTTTCCAAGGGTATACTGAATGAAGCGGATATCAAAGCTGATAGATCATTCATAGCGAATGAGGTTAAGGGTGCCAGAATATACGGTCCATCGGAGAAGAGGCCGATAGTGCTTCAGAGCGAGAAGGCAGGGAATGAAGTTGGATACGTTCTCGAGAGAGACAAGTTCGACAAGCATCTTGCAGCACTGGCAGCCAAAGCAGGTGCGGACGTA
>NZ_JAGDXM010000051.1:11473-18976 GCF_023256435.1 Thermoplasma sp.
AAGTCTCCAGCTCTCGGCGTTATCAAGGAGAACGGAAAGGTTGCAGGAGCCAAAATACGCCACAACAATGAGATCGTTGAAGTCAGGGCCAAGATGGTGATAGCTGCAGATGGCTTCGAAAGCGAGTTCGGAAGATGGGCCGGTCTTAAGAGCGTTATACTGGCGAGGAACGACATAATTTCCGCGCTGCAGTACAGAATGATAAACGTTGATGTGGATCCGGACTATACCGATTTCTACCTTGGTTCTATAGCGCCAGCCGGATACATATGGGTATTTCCAAAGGGAGAGGGAATGGCAAACGTCGGCATCGGTTCATCCATAAACATGATCCACAACAGATTTGAACTGAAGAATTATCTAGACAGATTCATAGAGAACCATCCTGGCCTGAAGAAGGGGCAGGACATACAGCTGGTCACAGGTGGCGTCTCTGTCTCAAAGGTCAAGATGCCAATAACCATGCCTGGCCTCATGCTGGTGGGAGATGCGGCCAGACTGATAGATCCCATAACCGGCGGGGGAATAGCGAATGCTATAGTATCAGGAATGTATGCTGCCCAGATAACAAAGGAAGCCATCGAAAGCAACGATTACTCCCCACAGATGATGCAGAAATACGAAAAACTGGTCAAGGAACGCTTCGAAAGGAAGCATCTCAGAAACTGGGTGGCAAAGGAGAAGCTTGCGATGCTATCAGACGATACGCTGGACAAGCTCGTGGATATAGTATCAGAACAGGTACTGACCACGATATCTGTAGAGGCTATACTGAAGGCAATCGCTGAAAAATACCCTGAGGTCGTCAAGGAACTTGAAGACCTCATCTGATCTTTTTATTGAAAAAGTTCAGTCAATTCGAGAATTTTTCTTGCTAATAAATCAGCGAAAAATTGGATGTGCCTGTGGTGATATCACAGCTCAAAGGAACGAATAAAGATTAAATTTTTTCAACGCAGCGTGTTCATTCCTTTATTCCGAGATCCTCCAGGCCGAAATTCCCGGACCTGAAATTAGACTGCAGCATCTTCTTCAGGCCACGGTTGCCCTTCATCATTTTCATATTGTTCTTCATGGCTCTGAATTCCTTCAGCAGCATCCTTACGTCTTCCTCCTTCACTCCGGCCCCTCTGGCAATTCTCGTTATTCTCTTAGCATTTATTATGTCAGGATTTTCCAGTTCCTGGAACGTCATCGAGTCCATTATGATCCTGTAAAGCTTTAGCTTGTCCTCAGCGCTCTGGATCCTGGTTTCATCTATCTTCTGTGATCCGGGTATTCTCGCGAGTGGAAGGGCATCCACAAGTTTTTTCATAAGCCCAGGCTTGGAGAACTTTTCCCAGACATCGTACATGTCCTTGAGGTTAAATTTACCGGTCATCAGTTTCTCGAAGGATTCCTGAGCCTCCTCCTCCGTTATTTCTGCTTCCTTTACGGTCTCAAAAAGCGATTCTAGATCTCCGAGACCGAGCAATCTCGATAGGAACTTCTTCGGGTCGAACACCTCGAGGTCATCCATGTGTTCGCCTGTACCTATGAAGTATATTGGAACATGTATCTCTGCAACCGCGCTCAGCGCTCCACCACCCTTTGCAGTACCATCCATCTTTGTTATCACTATGCCAGTGACGCCAACGGCCTCATTGAATGCCTTTGCCTCTGGCCCCGCTTGCTGCCCCATTGTGGCATCTATTATCATCAGCACTTCATCAGGATTTATCGCGGCCTTTATCATCTTGATCTCATCGAAGAGCTCTTCATCCATGGAGTCTCTTCCGCTGGTATCTATTATCTTTACAGCCACATCCTTCAGATATTCGAGTCCATGCTTGATCAATTTTACCGGGTCTTTCTCGTTCTGATCTCCATAGAATTTAGCATTGACCTCAGAGGCGATCTGCTTCAACTGATCGTATGCCGCATACCTGTGTACGTCGGCAGCTATAAGGCCTGAGTTCAGCCCCTTCTTTGCAAAAAATCTTGCAAGCTTTCCGGCGGTTGTCGTCTTTCCGTTTCCGTATAGACCAACCAGCATTATGGTCTGAGGCTTGAGCTTCACATTTGATGGTTCTCCAAGTATCTTCAGTAGCTCTTCATATATTATGCGAACCATGTAGTCCTGATGGGCCATTCCAGAGGGCGGTTTTTCTTCGAGAGCCCTCCTCTCGAGTTCCTTCGTGACCTGTAGCACGGTCTTCACGTTGACGTCGGCCTTCAAGAGCACACGCTGCAGATCCTTTGATATCTCCTTAACGGTTTCCTTGTCGATATAGCTCGATCCGGTGATCTTTCTTATGGTCTCACGCAGCGAGGCTGAAAAGCTTTCTAGAACCATATGAATCTATATTGATTTTTAAATATTTAAGCTATCCATATCGAGAATGGTTTAATTTCGAATTATTCATTTCAGGATTCTGGTGGATAAGGCCTGAAACACCATGGATACTTCAGACGATCTCCTTTCTCACCAACCCCATGTTCCATTCCTCAGTGCTGTACTTTCTGTCGAACAGTTCTTCCGCCATGTTTTCTTCTTTCTCTGTGAGAGTAGACTCCCTGAAATCTATATGCAGCGTATCGGAGAAACCCTTTATCAGAGCATTTCTGACATCCTCAATTGAAACGTTCACGAAATCCGATACGTTTGCCACTCTTTCCCTTGTGCTCTTTGCGATCTTGTCCCTGAACTTCTCATCCGGAACCTTGAGAACGGCGGAAAGCATGTCGAGATCAGTTCTGACCAGCATGGCAGCATGCCAGAGCTTGGCACCCTTTCTCATCGCGCCTGCAGCACCCATTATCTTCTTCTCCCCTGCCATTATGTCTGTCTTCTTATTAACCGGGATGGAAACATCATTAAGCTCTCCTGGTCTTGCATCCAGACCTAATATCCTCAGAGAATTTACCACAGCATCATTCATTGTTCTGAACATTGAGGTTATGTCCATATCATCGCTCGATCTGACAACAGAGAAATTAAGATCACCCAGATCATGGTACACTGCTCCCCCGCCGGTGTATCGTCTTGCAAGCATTATGCCGTGCTTTTTCATATAGTCAAGATCGACTTCTTCCTCTGCGACTTGGAAGTATCCTATAATTACCGATCTATCGTGCTGATAGAATCTCAGAATAGGCTTATCGCCATACTGAAAGCTCCTGTATATTGCCTCATCATACGCAAGGCTCATGCGGGTGTTTCCAGGAGTTTCTACAAACAATAGTCTACCTTCCATCAGATCACCGTTAAAGCCTTTACGAAATCTTCAGGATCAACGCCTGGCGTTGTTATCCCGCGCTGGTAAAACTTTTTGACTATCTCCGCAACGCTGTTGACATCGGATCCCTTCAGCATATCTTCAAGATCGTTAATGGAATTCTCTGGAAACATGAAAAAATCCCCAGAGATATGGATATCCTTTATCGTATTTCCTTCAAGATCGAGCGTAACCCTTATGAGCCCTTTTTTAGCTTTCCAGTTTTTGGTGTATCTCATATCATGGAGTTAATTCAGTGCAGTTTATTACGGTTTCGAAAATAATGGTAATACAATTTCTATGGACTATTTTGCTAAGTATTGTTCGTTTTGCGGCCTTGGCATGTGCGAATGTAACATTTATTAATGGCACCAACGATAACCAGCACGATGCAGTTAATCGAAAAACTTTACAAGAATACCAGAGAGATCGTGACCAAGGAAGATGCAGAGAAGCTAGTTAATGCGGATAATGTCAGATCATATATTGGGATAGAGCCTTCAGGTATACCGCATATAGCAACGGCTGTTATGTGGCCAAGGAAGCTTGCAGAACTGCAGCATGATATGAAAATAACTGTATTGCTTGCCGACTGGCATGCGATGATAAATAACAAGCTTCACGGCGATCTGGATCTGATAAGAAAAGGGGGTGAAGTGCTCAAGAAAGCTTTCAGATCTGAAGGTCTGACCGATGCCGATTATATATGGGCTTCAGATCTTGTTGATTCTTCAGATTACTGGCAGATGTTCATAAATACAGCCAAGAAGAGTACACTTAAGAGAGTGATAAGGGCGCTTCCCATAATGGGCAGGACTGAGACGGATGCCGAGAAGGACTTCAGTATGTATTTGTACCCCATCATGCAGGTTACAGATATATTCTATCTTGATGTTGACGTGGCTTTCGGTGGTATGGATCAGAGGCATGCTCACATGCTTGCCAGGGATATAGCTGAGAAGATGAAGAGAAAGAAGGTCGTCTCCGTTCATGGCTTTCTGCTGAGCAGCCTGAAGGGTAACAGTAGAATGGACAATTTCGTAAAGATGTCGAAGAGCGACCCGAATTCCGCCATACTGGTGACCGATGATCGTGCGGATATAGAGAGGAAGATAAATGCTGCTTACTGCCCCCCAGGACAGGTGGAGGGGAATCCGGTTGCTGAGATAATGAAGTACATTGTTATCCCGTACTACGATAAGGAGATCGTAATATCAGGAAAAGAAGGCAAGATCACTATTGACAATGCAGAGATATTTGATCAGGCATATATAAAGGGAGAGATACAGCCTTCGGAATTGAAGAATACAGTTAGCACTATACTTGACGAGATGATCGACCCTGCAAGGAGATCATTAGAAGGCATAGATATCTCAGAATTTCAGTGATTCATTCTATTTTCTCTATTGTGACTTTGCCGTCATCCTCGAAAAAACCAATTATATCCTCTGGCTTGATGTCCAGTTTCTGGATCACCTTCTTCGGTATGGTTATGCGCAGGGACGAACCCCTGCTGGAAACATGCGATACATCGAGTAACTTTTTCACTGCAATTAGATATTCAAGTCTTAATATTAAGATTTTTTCATTTTTAAAAACATATAACATTTGAAAAATGTATAATTATGACCTAAATACGATTAATGCCATAATGGGGAATCAAACGAAATACCATAAAAGAGCATTTCATAGCTTATTCTGAGAGATCCGAAGTCAGGAAATAATATATCGAGATTCTATATCGCAGAGTGTCGTGAAGAATATAGCTATGTTCAGGCACATATCATCCCTGATGCACGAGGAGAACGTTTCCCTCATAGGTATGTTAGAGGGCATCAGAACGTTTTCTGCATTTTTGCCTATACCTGTCTTCTCGCTTTACGCGTTCCGTTTCACGGATTCAGGGCTGATGGCCGGTATGGCTCTGGGAGTATATGGTATAGCTATGATATTTTCTCAGATGCTGCTAGGTCATTTATCCGACATCATTGGAAGAAAGAAGATCGCCTATCTATCTGCCATTCTTTTCTCCCTTGGAAATCTAATTTCATGGCATCCTTTTAACATATTGATACTTATATTTTCAAGGGCCATAGCTGGTTTTGGAGCTATGAGCAGTCCACTGTTGGCACTCCTGAACGAACAGGCTGATCGTGAAAGGCGTACAATCTATATGGCGACCGTAGGCACGTTCTCAGGATTTGGAATAGTTATAGGTGTGATCGCCGGCCCATGGATCATGCAATATATTGGTTTGAGCGCATTATTTCTGATTTCTGCCATTCTTGGATTCATCTCAATAATTCCCATATCGATGCTGAAGGAACATAGCGTAAAATCTGGTGCCAAGTCGGCATTGGAGATCAATGTTCCTTTCTTTTTTTCTTCATTTGCCTCATCATTTCTTCTCTTTGGATCGTTTTTCTTTCTCCCATTATACTGGACATCGTACGCTAGCGAGATGTCATATTCAACGATGATATTGATCACTTTGATATCTGCAGGTATTCTCGGTATCTTTATTAGCGTAAGAATGGGAATGAAAAGTTCGATCTCCACAATAACCTTGCTTTTATTTGCAGTTTCAGCAATATTTATGTTCTCCCTATGGAAATTTCAGATTCTTGTAGCTACAGGCTTCTTCATATTCGCCGTGGGTTATACCATATTTGAAATTGTCTTCATCCCGTTATTGCTGAAAGACAGGGATAGAAATTACGGATCTCTGATAGGATTCTTCAACGGAGGGCGGTATGCAGGTGAATTTCTCGGATCCATAACCATAGGGTACTTTCTGGGCACATCGCACATATTCTGCCATCTGATACGTTTCACCTTGTTGATCGATGCACTCATGGTGTTTTCCATAATTTTACTAAATGCTCAATATTTCAAATATGGTAATATGTTCAATATGCACAATTAGATTTAAATAAAGAATGATTATCATGTTTTTATGAATTTCAAGAAATTAATTCCACTGATAGCGGTTGCATTATTGCTTCCTACAGTTGCGACTGCGTCCGTCATAGTCTCCGACACATATTCGGTCTCTGTAGGCACTACAACGCACGGTATTTACCTCATGCCAGGTCCTAATTACGACATAGCAAAAGAAAATGGATATATTTATGCTCCTGTTGCGACGGGTTCCAATAACGGGAAAAACATAACCAGCGGATCCACCATAATGGTTAACTATACTAAATATTCAGGCTTTGACTATCTGATGAACGTTCTTGAGATCAAGGATGTGGGAGTAAGTGGAGCACTCTATATAAACGGCAGTCTTCCATCAGGAATATCAATATACGTTAGCAACAATAGTCAATCTTCTCTATCATGGTCATCATCAGAATACTCTATAGAAAACACAACGGGCACCGAAACCTCATACTCTCTCGGAGCTTCGATAGTGCTGACTCCTGGCCATATTTACTACATCAGCTTTGTCATAGCTGTTTCCGTATCTTCCACATCATCAGGATCTTCAACGTTGTATCTGAACTACGTATATGATTAAATATGCAATTGCGGTCGCCATAGCTTTGGCTATGGTAACCCTATCTGTGTCGAGTGCTGTGCCAGCGGGAGTGGCAATATCTAACGGATATGATATACAGGTCAACTCGATGGCAGATAAGGTTTACCTTACTTACGGACCAGCTTTTTTCTATTTGGGTAATATCTCAGTAAATAATACAGCGGATTCATTTATAATAGGAAGTGGTTCTACAATATACCTGAATCCTGAACAGTTTGCAAGGGGATCCTTTTTATTCGCTATTGATGCTTTGCAGGTAAACGATTCCTTATCTCCGAATCATGCAGTTCAACTTTGGATAAATGGATCTATGCCTTCTAATATCATCATATTAGCGCAGAATGATACATCTTTATCCATCATTTCAAATAATACTATTTTCAACCTATCAAACAATGTACCGCTATCTTTTACATTCTACGCGTTTTCATTCAATAATACTGAAACATTCAGTTTAAATTTCAACTATATAATCGATCATAAAATTGTCATTGAATATACCTATAATTTTGTATTAGATTGAGTTTTTCATAAAACGATCGTAGTTCTTTATAGGACTATATTAAAAGTTTAGACAATTATGTAATATTCTCACATCCAGGTCATGATCTAAGTTTAGGCATGTGAGCTACTCCTAAGCTGAAGCATCGGATCTTCCTGCTTCAACGATCAAACTCTATCCGCGTACATCCAGATCGCAGT
>NZ_JAGDXM010000043.1:0-16710 GCF_023256435.1 Thermoplasma sp.
CCCGGATGGAGAAAGTCTAAACGGATCCTGTGAGCCCGCCGCAAGGATCGGGTAAGACGAATAGTCGAATGCTGCCAGCCCGTAGGGTGAACAGAAGGGGGCTTACTCCGCGCATTCCCGCCTTTTCAGATTTGTCAGGTTAGAGCGAGATGAATCATTTTTTCCTATAATCAAATTTAGCGGAAAGATATCCTGTCGCACCGGCAGCCATATGAAGAACGTCGAAGAAATTCTTACCGATCCTTATCTCAGTTTTCCTAAGAACACCGGGGTGTTTTCTCTCGAGCTGATACCTTCCATATCCATTCCAGTACGCCTGCCTTAAGAACGACCGCAGATTTTCTCTCGTCTTTGCATAGACGATGCATCCTTCACATGTCGCGAAACGGAATCCAGCTTCAACCGCACTTATATTCAGGTCTATGTCTTCTGCCGTAACAAATTCAGGATCGAAACCTCCAAGCTGCAAGAATCTCTCCTTCCTGTACGCCAGATTGACTGAAGGAGCGGTCACCTCGATACCATTCATGTATATTTTCACGCGTTCTTGCATGTACCTTCTCTTACCGATATACCTGGTCAGGCCGATAACTGCATCATTTCCCTCCGCCAGGCTAGAAGTCATGCCAGAAATCCAGCCTTTAGACACCGTGGCATCGCCATCCGTGAAGAGGAGAAAATCGTATCTGGCCATTTTCGATCCGATATTCCTTCCCTCACCTCTAGAGCATCTTATCCTTCGATATACGGTGAAGTCGTATCCTTTAACGATCTCCTCCGTATCGTCCGTGCTCATATCGTCAACTATGATCGTTTCCATAGGCCTAAAATCGTTGCGATTTATGCTCTCTAGAAGATCCCTGAGATTCTTACCTTCATCTTTAACTGTAACAACGATAGATGCACCGTAATTGACCATGATCGATCCAATCAGATCCAGTCGGCCCTATCTATCTTTCTGTCTTCCTTGGTCTTTTTCTTATATTCCTTATAATGTTCCTTGCACAGGTGAACCTTTGTCTTATCGACAGATAAGGAAAATACCTTTCTGGCAAGTTCTGCTGGCACGGTCTTGAAACTCGGATTTGTGCAGCCTTTAACTTCACAAGTTTTCTCCATCTGATTGCAATGTGTTGTATGGTTATTAAGCTTTTTCCATTCACTGTTCGATCAGTTCCAGCAGAAGTGGCATGGACTTAAGGTAGAAGTAATCAATGCCGAAATGCCCGCTGTCATATAACTCATAAAAATGCACTACATTTTCTCTTTCAAGCTTTCTGTGCATCACCCCGATTCCTATATCTGCATGAAATTCATCCCGAATGCCAGCCTGCAGAAAGATGGCCATGTCCTTCAGTACATCCATATATTCATCTATATTTCTTGCTGGATCGAACCGCAGCCATCTTGACCAAATAGACTCATTGAATTCGCCAGTTTCGAGATCGAACGGGAATGATATTCCCATGGGACTGCCAGAATCCGGACTGTAAAAAGCGGACATGGCAACTATATTTGCAACCTTTATGTCCTGATTCTGGAGACTGAGTTTTCTGTGTATCTCTTCGTACCAGCGATATATGCCGTATTTGTGTATCTCCTTATAGGCATCTGGAAAGTCAGGAATGTATTCATACTCGAAACATGAATCGCCTGAAACATCTATGAACCCAGAAAATATGTCTGGGTGTCTCACAGCAAGTGTGTAGGATCCGAAACCTCCTGAGGATTTTCCGAATAATGCCATTGCTCTTTCCCCATATCTTTCTCTTACGAATCTAACGATTTCCTTCACAATGTAATCCTCATAGTCTCCAACAGCTGTTGAGTTAAGATACTGGTTTCCGTAGAGTCCGGTCATAACATCTGGAAGGACCAGTATGAAACCATGATCCATTCTCTTCTGTTCTATGTCCTTCAGTGCGCTTATAAAATCCAGTGCGGTAAACGATCTGTTCAGGAAACTTCTACCAGACCCGGTGAACCCAGCAAGACCTATCAAAACTGGAGAACGCGGTTTTGGATTTATCTCGATGATGTTCACATCCCTTGTAACCGGATCTCCAAGTGGATTCCCCGATAGAACTTCGGATGTTATTTTTTCCTCGAGCATGTTTATCAATCTATCACCTCATGCTATTCTATCACCGGGTTGAGAGAGATCATCAGCCTGTATTAGTCTCACACCATTGTTAGTAAGCGCGCCCAGGACAAGCACTTCAGACTTGAAATTTGCTACCTGTTTTGGTGGAAAATTGACAACCGCGATGATTCTCATGCCAACGAGTTCTTGCTTAGAATAATTGGTTATCTGTGCTGAGGAATTTTTGTATCCTATATCATCCCCAAAGAAGATGCGCAGCTTGTAGGCTGGCTTTCTAGCTTCCGGAAAATCCTGGACATCCTCTATTATACCGACGCGCATATCAACCTTTGAAAAAGTTTCATAGTCTATCCTTGGTTTGATCTCCATCATCAACACCTTCAAATCAGTTCAGCAGCAATACTATCTCAATGGATCTAATGCTGCATCTGAGCTCCTAAGTTCCCACGTTAGATGAATGAATGATGAATTAAATATTTATCACCATCTATACATACGCATACGGAAAGCGCTGATTGATAGCAAGTATGTTCTGAAATATCTTTCACATCTTCAAAATATCCGATATAAATCATTCTGACAGATGGGTATTTCGCACAGTTCCACCCTAAATTAAAATATATAAAGTTTGAACTTCGAAAGGCCCAGTCAAGGTATTTATTTCCGGATGTCAGCGTCCATTCAACGTCGGCTCCATGCAATTGTTTCACGAATAGCATGATCACAGACCGTAAATTCTGAAAACGTAGTTCTTAAGCGTGTCAATGAATGCCATCCATACGAATGCGAACGCCAGAACCATTAGTACGGAATATATGGGTATTTTGCTAACGAGGATACCCAGTGCGGATATCAGGCTGATTCCGATTATATCTCCAAGTATTGAGACCATCAGATATCGTGAAGGCTTTGAGTGCCAGAAGCGTCCCCTCTCTCTGACCATGAAAACATTGAACAGACCGCTGAATACCAGCATATCAAATATCAGCGTATGTATCATGTTCTTTGAGAAATGGAGATACAGACCGGTATATAGAATTATAAAACCCTCGACTACGAGAAGGGCCGCTATAAGACCGGATGTGATAACCATGGCCTTTACATTCCATTTTTCCGGCTTATTCGAGTATCTAACATTATCAGTCGCAATCGACATGGTTACGAAATCGTTGGCGAATAGCAGCAATATTATATCAAATGGAGTGGTGACGAAGAAATGCACAGCGAAGAATGATGCTGTCAGAAACACCACAACCTGTATGGTTTTCACGATCTTGTTAAGCGTGTACGTCAGCATCCTCTGGAATATCCTCCTTCCCTCTCTGACTGCCTCGACTATATCAGATATACCTTCATGAGTGAGCACTATGCTTGCTGAAGCCTTTGCAATATCCGTAGCGTTGCTGACTGCTATACCCACCTCCGCCTGCCTCAACGCGGGAGCATCATTTACACCGTCGCCGGTCATCCCAGTTATATGACCTTCTTCCTGCAAAGATTTCACTATTTTGAACTTATCCTCTGGAAAGACCTCTGCATATATGGCGCATTCGTCAGAAAATTTGCCATCAGTATGGATATTGCAGGTCTTTCCCTCAATGCCAACTTGCTTGCCTATTTCTTCAGCTATGGGTGCATTGTCGCCGGTTACCATCTTAACCGAGATGCCTAGATCCTTTAGATCCGATATAAGCTGTTTTGAGTCATCACGTGGCGGGTCATAGAGCGGTATCAAACCAGCAAGGTGCATCTTATCCTCTCCAGCACCCACAGCTATGACTCTGTAACCACGCTTTGCCAAATTCACGACGTCGTCCATTATATCATCGTATTTCATGCTGCACAGCTGGCTTATGATCTGTGGCGCACCCTTGGCAACCTTCATCGTCTTTCCATTTACCTTGACGACAGCTTCGGTTCGCTTTGTAGATGGGTCAAATGGTGTGAAGGCCGTTCTGATGGAAAAATCAGGCATCATGTCCCTGGCCTTTGCATATTCCAGTATAGCCTTATCTATAGGGTCATCACTCTGAACTTCAGACGCAAATGCAGCATACATGATGAGATCCTTTTCATCTGCATTGAGCGCTATAGGATCCGCGACCGTAAGATGATTCTTGGTTATGGTTCCCGTCTTATCAGAACAGAGAACATCCATCGATGCAGCATCCTCTATTGCGCTCAGTCTGGTAACTATGGCACCCTTTTTAGAGATATCGAGAGCTCCATAAGCCATGGCTATCGTGAATGTTGCGGGAAGTGCCACGGGAATTGAGGCTATCAGAAGCACGAGGATGAATGGGATTATATTCTGTATCGGTATATGAATAAAGTAAGAGTACACGGCGGTTATCAGGACAAGGATCACATCCAGTATTATCAGATCCCTGACTATGCCAAATATGAGTGATTCTATGTGTGATTTTGTTCCAGCAGATTGTATAAGATCGGTGGTCTTTCCAAAGTAGGTTGCAGATCCAGTTTTCACAACCACGGCCAACGCTTCTCCGCGTTTTACTATGGATCCTGAGTATGCAGTATCCCCTCTATCCTTTGAAACCGCTACGCTTTCTCCCGTTAGTGCAGATTGATCAATTTCAAGACTGCCAGATATTATGACTGAATCAGCTGGTACCACATCGCCTAGCCTTATGTCTATAATATCTCCCGGCACTAGAATTCTGGCTTCAATTTGCTTCCAGTCTCCTGATCTGACAACTCTTGCCTTGACCCTTAGCTTCTGTTTAAGGAGTTCCACCGCATTTTCAGCTTTTGATTCCTGAAAAAATCCTACGAATGCATTGAAAATGAGGAGAAACAAAATTATGTAAGTATCGAGATATTTACCAAGTAAGGCTGTTATAACTATGGTGGCTTCCAGCATCCATGGGACAGGCGCCCAGAATTTTTTGAAAAATTTGATGGCTCTGTTTTCCTTCTTTTCCTGTATCTCATTGTAACCATACTGATCGATCCTTTTCTGTGCTTCCTCTTCTGTCAGGCCAGACTGGTTTGTCTCAAGTTCTTTCAGGATCTTATCCACGTCGGCCTTTTCATCACCCATACCATCATAATATCATTATTCTATTTATAGGGAAGTCAAGTTTTCTAAAAGATGATTACGCCCGGAAGAAAGGTCATATGGCCTTTATCATGCAGTTATAGGAAAATAGGGGGTTTGTGGGAAGCAGTAATTCTCCTTCTTCGTAAAGAGATGCACGGATTTCTCCCAATGGAAATATTTATAGATTGTCTTCCCACATTCATTTGCATCATCCACGATGGCTAAGTGAACGATACTTGAGTGGGATCGGTGCGATCCGAAGCTTCAGATGAGGAGTAGCTCACACGGAAAGAATCATGGTAAATGGATACGCCATAAAGCGGTCATCCTAATGCTGAGCACGGAAATTTCTAATATTTTAGGGCAAAGAAACGGCCATTCCGGATCAAACATAATATATTTAATAGCAATCAAATACTGGATCATGAAATTCCGCGTTGAAATAAGGTATAAGGAAGGTGTTGAAGATCCAGAAGCCGTTACTATACTCAAGAATTTCAATATACTCGGATACAAGGGAATAAAGGATATTAAGACATCAAAGGTTTACTACATTGAGGCAACTGATGAGTCAGAGGTTTCAGAAGTAACGAAGAAGATACTGGCAAACCCAGTCATACATACATATAGCATAGATGTGGTCGACGGGTCAATTGCATAAATTGTTAAAAGTTTAATAACATAAATTTTTAACATAAATTTCAATATAACGCATAAAAAAGAAATACTTCTCTATATTACAGATATGTTGTTAGCCCAAAAGCAGAGAAGCATAGACGATCTATCGGTATTTGTCAAAAAATCTGTCTCTCCGAAGTACTTCGTAATTCCATTGATAGTCATAGGTTTAATTGACTATTATTTTATAAAAAGCCTTGTCATAACATTGCTGATAGTACCTGGTACCTTCTTTATATCTATTCTTCTAGATCTGCTTTTCACAAAATTGACTAAGATTGTCTTTCCATTAAGGAGAAGTATATACCTTAATTTTGTCTCGCTGGTCATATGGAATGTTTTCTTCTGGATACTCTTAATTTCACACGCCTTCAGTTCCTATGATGCGTCACTTCTACTTGCAATATCTTCAACCACATTGTTCAGATTCCTGATATTCTACGTTTTTTATCCTGCAGACGGGATCAGAGATCTGGTACCCTCTATGAATTATGTTTATTCGGCATTGATCATATTCCTCGTGTTGTTCAGATCACAGTATATCCTTATCGTACCTTTTATCATATCTTCGTTGATTTATGCAGTCGCAGCATATTTCCTTGTTAAAAGGTCGACATCTAAATTTGTGAAGAAATACAGATCATCCCCCTCAAAGATCCTCGAATTTTTCCTGAATTCAGGTAAGCGTCTTGAGTCTAACATCTCTGTTAAGCATTTCTTTGACAGAATATACAGTCATGAGCGAAAGATCCCTGTCAAGCTTATAGAGATAAGAAGGAGAGATGGAACGATCAAGGTGAGCATGATCTTTCCTTACATTCACCCGGGTCCATTTGGAACACTTGGTAGCAGTAACCTTCCTGAGCGTCTGAGCATGAGGCTTCCAGAGCTAAACGATCTGATGGTGTTTCATACCACAACTAGCAATGACAATAACTGCAGGGGGGATCAGGATATAGACAATATTGCGGAAGCGGTTCGACATGCTCACAATAAGCTTGTATTCACTGATAAGATGTCCAGGCCAAGAAAGGTAGTTGCTGGCAAATATGTAATTTTCATAGAGAGATTTGGTAATTTTGCCTTTGGAGCGATAGTCCCTGAAAAAACTCCCTTTGATGATGTAGCGCTTGAAGAGGGTCTTAAGATCATTGCGCATATGAAAAAGATCGGTGCTAAGGACTTTACCGTAATAGATGCGCAGAACAATTTTACCAAAAAGGCCCCCGAGCTTAAAAACTGTTCCACCACCATTAAGGCATTCGAAAGAGAATTCAAAAGAGATGAACCCAAATATGAAGCTAGAGTTGGATATTCGAGGATATATGAGGATATACCCGGTCTTGCGTCCATGGGCATACAGGCAACGGTCTTTCAGACTGGAGACAGATATGATGCTGTGGTGCTTACCGACTCCAACAATATAACAACTGAACTCATAGAGAAGGTCAGATCTAAGCTTTCTGGCATCGTCGCAGGTGTAGAGATCTATACAACAGATAACCATTATGTGAATGCAAGCGTTCTTGATGTGTTTCCATTGGGTTCGAAAGGCGATCTGGAAAGGATATCAGATCTGATAGTCGAGGCTGTCAAAAGGGCGAAGAACGACGTTGAACCTGTTCTCATAGGCATGGCTACTGAATTTACGACGGTTAAGATGGGCGAAAAGAACAATTTTCAGTCGCTCATATCCACGGTATTTTCGGCAGTACGCACGGCTAAGTTTACAGCCATATATACGATACCTACGTCCATAGCCACAACTTTTCTCATATTCAGGTTCATCTAATCGCCTTCATTGGAAGATGTGAGCTGCTCCTTAGTCTTAATCTTCGACCTTTCATTTCAGCAATGATGCGCCTGCCTCTAAGGATAGATTCCGGAGAGATCCAATATAGTGGAGGATACAAAAAGAACATGGAAAGATTGTTTATAGATACATCTAATGGATAATTCTAGGTATATCTTGTCAAAAGGAAGATTTTTAATGTTTCCTCAAACTTCCAGCTTTGGCTATAAGCTTGTATCCTAGATCATGGTATTCCTATAGGCGTAGAATCCAGTTTTATCGATAATTTTTCTCCGGCACGATACGGTTATGTCCAATTCATTTTTTAGAATCATATCAACGATAGAGAAAATCACATTAGCATAAAGTGCATATAAGAACGATAGGGAGTTAATGAAACCTGCAGACATAGATAAGCTCATATCAGACATACGTACAGCGATATATGCTGAGCAGAGTCATCGGAAGATAATAGAGATCGATCCGGATATATACCGCAGGGTACGTCTGGCATTATCGGATCTGCAGGCTGAAGCTGCCGAATATTTTCAAAACCAGGATATAGAAAATTATCTCACAGTCAACAATAGGATACAGACCATAAAGAGGGACTTCAAAAGCCTTTTTCAGAGGAGATTCGAAAAAATAGTAGCCAAGGCAATATACGATATAGGTGGAGAGACGCTTTCTCCGCTCACTGAAGAAGAAAGGGAATTCATAGAAAAAATACACAATATTATTATGGAGGAATTTGAGAGTTTTATTCCAAAGCGTGAAGAACATAAGGAGGAAAAGGCTCAAACTGTGGTTATTCCGGAAAAAGAGGCCGAGGATTCAGAACGTGCAGAGATCGCGAAAGAAGAAATAGTACAGGAAAAGAAGAGTTCCGAAGAGGCTATAGAGACTCCAACTCCATCGGCCACTGAGGATAAAAATGAGGAGAAGAGATACATTCTTGTTATGATAACAGAGGATCTTCCTCCAATAGCTCAGTCAGATAGGAACTATTCGTTGCACAACAACGATCTGGTTCATATCCCATCTGATCTTGCTACAATACTCATAAAGAGAAACGCGGCCATACCTCTTGAAAAAATGGATCAGTGATGGTGGCCGTGTTCATGCGTCGCAGCACTGGCAGGTTTTACCTGACCATCCAGTATCATCTTCAGTGCTTCATTTACTGGGATCTCCGGTACGATATATATTTTCATCCTATTTTTGACGTAATTGAATCCGGGAGATCCGATTTCGCTTAGCACCAATGCATCCACCCCATGATCCACTGCTGATCGTATCATCTGTATGCCTCTTGCGCCAGACGCTTCAAGAGCCGGATTGGCATATTTCTCGACAAGTTCAAATTTGCCATCGTTTACCTGATATATCTGTATTTCTTCCGATTCCCCTGGCCCATTCACTTTGTTTCCAGAAACTGCTACAGCGAATTTCATAGATAGGTATGCCACTTACCTATAAAAATTAATCGATATTTCGATATTAATTTGTCGTAAATATGAAATCCCAGGGTTACTGCTAAGATATTATGGCCACTCTAGATGTGATCCGCCCTTGACTTGGTGTGTTCTTGATGTCCGATCGGAAAAATTGATAAAGTGAATTACAATAAGCGTTAGCAAATAACTGTATCGTCAGGTTTAATCCTGATCATATGGAAGATATCTGCTGATTAATTCATAGTAGAGGGTGAATGTATGACAATATTTCAGGGTAAATCCGGAAAGAAACCAACTGGCGGAAGCTTGAAGCAGTCAAGAAAGAAGAGGAGATTTGAACTCGGTAGAGAGCCCACTTTAACAAAGCTTGGCAGTAAGACCGAGCGTAAGGTAATCAGAACAATGGGCGGTAACAGCAAGGTGATACTGTTCACAGCTGAGACTGCAAATGTATACGATGCGTCAGAGAAGAAGATAAAGCGCGTCAAGATAGTGACGGTTAAAGCCAACCCCGCAAACAGCCATTATGTTCAGAGAAACATCATAAACAAAGGTACGGTCATAGCGACAGAGATAGGGGATGCTGTTGTAACATCGAGGCCGGGCCAAGATGGCGTTGTTAACGCTAAGCTTCTGAAGTGAAATGAGGTGCGCTCTATATCTCCAGTATTTTTCCAAGGACATACCCAGATCCAAGGGAAGGCGGCTTTCTAAGAAGGTCCTCGCTAATTTTTCCGAGGATCGCCTCCGCAAGATACTGGATGAGGCCGGTATATCATACGAGATAAGGGAATGCTACTATCCTAGAATTCCCTGGCAGAAAACCAAGATGTATGTTCTGGAATCAAATTTGAAGAAAACCTCTATATTGAAATTGATCGAGAAAAAGCTATAGCGTTTTATCGTATGTTTCTGTTTTTCCTTTTAACCTCATAATACGTAAGAGGATGCTTCATCCATTCCCTGTGGCACAGAGGGTCATCATCCATGTAGCACAGATGATTGGATCGCATTGTTTCGCATTTTGGTGGCGTATACTCCGTTCCAGAGATCTCTCCTGATAGGTGTTTAATCTGATACCTCGTTATATTCTCTTCGAAGTCAGGGGCATTTCTAAAGTACTGAACTATCTCATCCTCAGAATATCCGACCTTATGCAGGAAGCTGGCCAGTGCCAGCCTTCCCATATGGGATACATTTATTCCACTATCAAGATTTTTAATTATCTCCTTCATGCAGGGTGGAAACATATCGATATTTCCCTTGCCTTCCATTAGTCCTCTGTTATGTGCCTTCCTATATGCATCGCGTAGCCTTGCTAGATCATCAGATACTGGTTTAAGGGCATCGATCGCGGCCTCTTCATCTATATCATCTATCACACTGAACATAAAGGATACAAAAGCCTCTTCTAGGATACGGACAAGAACTTCATTCTGAATATATACGTAACCGTTTTTCACAATCTGATTGGAAAGCCTATATCTAGATCCGGTCACTCTGCTCGCATATGTTGCAAAGTCGTCGATCTGAACTCTGTAGAGATGATCCTTCGTAAGTATGTTGCCCTCAACAGAGATATCGATGCTGAGCCTCCTTGCGAACTCTTCCAGATCTTCATTATGCTGTGCATTTGCGAGCTGTCTTTCAATGATGTCGCGCGCTCTTATTATTGCTCTTGCCGTCACTATATTTTCGTTTAGAGCGGCCAGTATCCAGGTCATGAATGCAAGCTCTTCAATCTCAGAGATGTAAGCAGACTTATCTCCACGTATTGCGCCTTCTATGAAGGCAAGCGTGCTTCTTTTTATTGCAGCGTACTCACGGTCTCTTTGGGCCTCGCCACTAATTGAGGCGGTGGCGATGCCCTCTATTAAATCTCTGTTCAGTATCGTTTTTCTGTCTGGAAATATCATGATACTTCTATGAGGTCATAGGTAGGTGCGCTGGTAATCCGCTCATAGCCGTCCTTTGTAACTATTACATCATCCTCTATTCTTACACCACCAAATTCCGGGACGTATATTCCAGGTTCGACGGTGACGACCATGTTTGCCTTGAGCGGAAAATCCATGCTTGGAGAAAGTGCTGGATGATCATGCACCTCAAGCCCAACTCCATGGCCAAGAGAGTGTATGAATCTTCCCTTGAATTTGGTTGAATCTATAACTTTCCTCGCTGCACCGTCAACGTCCCTTCCGTTCGCCCCATCTTTTATGCTCTTCATTCCAGCCATCTGAGCTTCCTTTACTATATTATACATCTCCGCCTGTTCCTGGCTGGCCTTTCCGAACACGACCGTTCTGGTTATATCTGAACAGTATCCCATGTATCTGGCTCCATAATCCATCAGCACAAAATCTCCCTTCTTGAGTTTGGCCTGACCGGGCGAATAATGCGGCATTGCAGCATTCTTTCCAAATGCCACGATTGTATCAAAGGATGGTCCTGAAGCCCCATTTTTCATCATAAGATAGACTATCTTGGAAGCAACCTCATACTCTGTCATGCCTTCCTTGAGGCTGTCTAGAACGTCAGGCAGAACCTCACTGCCTATCTTGGCAGCCTCCCTTATCTTGCTCAGCTCCTCAGGTTGCTTTATCTTTCTGGCTTCAAGGATACTTGCCGATACATCGAGGAATTCCTTATCTGGTACTATCCTGAGCAGCATCTTATATGATGCAAGTGAGAGTGATGAATAGTTGAGGCCAACGGTATTGACGTCCTTCAAAATCTCTCTCAGTATATTCTGGAATTCGGTGGAGTTCCTGAATATCCTGACATCAAGACCAGTTGCCCTTGCCGCCTGCTCTTCAAGCTGGGATGTAACGATAGTTGTGCCATTCTTTCCAACTATCAGTGCAGATCCTTCAAAAATTCCATTTGTCGTCTGCGTGACATAGGTGAACGTCGGATCTCTAGCGCTCTCCGAGGCGTTGTATATGAGAACTGTGTCAACCTCTCTGGCGTATTCGAAAATTCTCTTCACATCCATATTGCAAGATTTTACCTGTGGATATAACTCTTTGCAATCGATCATCTTATAGAGAAAGAATTCAGTAAATGAGCATTAAATTAGCGCTTATCATGGAAATGAAAATATACTTTATGGAGATATTTACTTTGTAATGGATGAAGTTTCGCTTGAACAAGGAATAAGACGCCTGACCACTGGAATCAACTGTATAGATGCAATTCTGAACGGAGGATTGGAGGGTGGCATAATTACAGAGGTCTTTGGAGAAGGAGGATCCGGTAAGACAAACATATGCATGGTGGCTTCATGCTCGGCACTCAGTCAGGGGCTGAAGGTTGTGTATATTGATTCAGAGGGCCTATCGCCAGAGAGGTTCCTTGCAGTCTGCCATTCAGACATATCGAGATTCAAACTCTTCAGAGTTTATTCTCTGGACGATCAGGAAGTTGCCATAATGAAGGCGTCAAAGATGGCCGATAAAGATCAGAAGATAGGTCTAATAATTCTAGATTCATTTTCAGAGTTCTTCCGGCTGGAACGCAGCGACGACAGGCAGTCCAGAATAGTGGAGTTTCAGAGGCAACTATCGTTATTGTCATCATTGGCAGCGAAGAGAAACATACCTGTTCTAATAACAAACCAGATATATCAAGATATAGATAATGGAACGCTACAGCCATTTGGTGGATTTCTCGTCGATCATGCCATGAAGGCGATTCTCAAGGTTGAAAAGCTGCCTGACGGCCGAAGAAAGATAAGCATAACAAAACATCGATCCGTGAAGGAGGGCCTATCAGCATTTTTCAGGATAACGGATGATGGGCTGACCTGCGAGGTGTGAGGTATGGGAACTGATATATCCGATATAGTTGTTAGTCATGACACATCGCTCAAGGATCAGGCGAACCAGATATTCTCCATAGATACGTACAATATACTGTACCAACTGCTCAGCAATGTGAGGCAGTTTGATGGAATGCCTCTTATGGATTCGCATGGCAATGTGACATCGCATCTGTATGGAATTTTTTATCGTACGGTCAATCTCATAGAAAACAAGATCAAGCCGGTATACGTATTTGATGGAAAACCAAGTCCCTTAAAGAATAGAACGCTCAGCGAGAGGCAGTTGATGAAGGAGAAGGCCAAAGTTGAGCTTGAGGAGGCTATAGAGAGAGGCGAAGAGAACCTAAGACAGTATTACTCCCGCATAAATTATATAACACCACAGATAGTTGATGATACGAAGAAGCTTCTTGGCTATATGGGAATCCCATATGTTGATGCGCCATCTGAAGGTGAGGCCCAGGCATCGTACATGACAAAAAAGAACGTTGACGGTGTAATTTCGCAGGATTACGACTGTTTGCTGTTCGGCGCGAAGAAGATCCTGAGAAACTTCGCGATCTATGGTAGAAGGAAGGTTCCAAGAAAGAACGTTTACAGGACGATATATCCAGAGTATATACTGCTGGATGAAACGCTAACGGTAAATCAGATCAATCATGATCAGCTGATTGATATAGGCATACTGGTTGGTACGGACTTCAACGAAGGGATAAAGGGTATAGGGGCCAAAAAGGCGCTTGTACTCATAAAGAAGGAGGGGAACATAAGGAATGTATTGAGACGTCTGGGTAAGGAGATCGAGAATCTCGACGAGATCGAGGATTTCTTCAGAAACCCCCCAGTGATCGATGTTGACTTCAAGTTTGGGCAGCTGGATGCAGACGGTGTAGAACACTTCCTGTGCGATGAACACGATTTTTCAAGGGATAGAATAAAGGATCACCTTGAGACGCTGAAAAAAAATTATCAGGTATCCACGCAATCGAAGCTGGATAGTTTTGATTAGCATAATGCTAAATAAATTATATTTTTGCAAATGTTTATATAGGTAAATGACTTATCGATAAGAGGTGTTTAATTGGAAGCAAGTGTAAATTTCACACAGTCTGCTAAGATCAGATCTCTGGTCTTTACATCGCTTGGGCATTTCACGAATGACTTCAATATACTTCTTTTCTCCATTCTGATAACATACTACCACTCTGACTTTGGAATAAGCCTAGCTGTTCTTGGTGCGGTGGCTATTATTTACAGTATAATAAGCGGTCTCCTTAGCACTCCGATCGGCAGATATGCAGATAAGACGCAAAGATATAGATTTCTGCTATTATCTGGATTTCTGATACTTGGGATCTCAGTGTACCTTTTTGCGCTGTCATTCGTTTCGGCTAGTTTAGCACTCCCTGTGATGATAGTGGCATCGATTCTCTTTGGATTTGGTCAAGCCTTCTACCATCCACTTGGTAGTTCTGTTCTAAACCTCACCTATGGAAATTCTTCTGCCTCGGCTCTGGGCATAAACGGTGCATTTGGAAGCATAGGCAGATCGGCCCTGCCTGTCATACTCGTTCCTTTGATAATTCTCGTTGGTGAAAAATACGCTTTGATTATACTTGGCTCGTACATGATAATCGCCGGCATAATAATCTACAGTGGCCTCTCATTCATAAGAGAGCATGAGATACCGGCAATCTCAAGATCAGCAAGTTCCTCAAGGAATCGTGAAACACTTTCCAGATACTCGGGCGTGCTGGCCATAATCGTTGCGATGGTCTTCATAAGGTCTATGTTTCTCACCGGTACCACTACATACATTTCCCAGTTTGTGCTGGATCGTGTCAGATCGGAGACCATGATGAGCATCATCTTGACCGTAAGCTTTCTGACAGCCGTAGCAGGGCAACCATATTTCGGGAGATTGACCCAGAAACACGGAGGAAAGTTTACTATAGGATTGACCACCGGCCTTTCAACACTTTTCTTCATCTTCTTCATGTTTGCTGGCACTGATCCCGTATTGAACACCATAACTTATGCGCTCTACGTTTTTACAGCCTTTTCAGGTTTTCCAGTTCTTATGGGATACGTCAATCAGATCGTCCCGCGCGAGATCTCAACAACCGCTGGAGGGATGGTATGGGGTATCGGCAACACAGTCGGTGGAGGTATTGGGATAGCCATAATATCTATTCTGCTATATGTCCACACGACTCTGATTGACGCCATGTGGATTATGACCATATTTGGAGCAGTTTCCCTGATCCTATTTCCACTGATACCCAATAAGCGTTCCGCAGCAAGGATGAAAGCATCAACCTCATGAAAACCTTTTTCCCATGTGGGTATCAAATTATTCCTACGAATCAAAAAATATAGCGCCCCTAGATCGGGGCGATGGAACGTTAAGATCAGCCAGATCGCATTCGGACAATGTAATGCGATATTCATTGATTTCGTCTCTTTATTCGCTCGGTCAACACGCTGACTCCTTGATAAGGACAGCCTACTGGATAGGAGATCAAAAGCTCTAGCTGGGGTTGATTCATTTGATAATGTTTATATGACGAAAAAATATATCGAACGGACAGGATGATCTAATGGCAAAGGGATCTGCAAATAATGTTAAGGTTAATCAAGAGTCCGGCAAGAATCAACCGGAAAAAAAGGAAAATAAGGATTTCCAGTACATAGTACGTATAGCAAACAAGGATCTGAACGGTGAGCGTCTTCTGCCACTGGCTCTTTCAGATCTGAAGGGTATAGGGGAAAGACTAGGTTATGTTATAGCGGAACGTTTGGATCTACCAATCGATAAGAAGATTGGAGAACTGAAGGAAGAACAGCTCGAAAAACTCCGTGAGTACGTTGAGGCTAAGGAATATGATCTTCCTGAGTGGCTTCTCAACCACAGAAGGGAGCCCATTACGGGCAAAAATTTCAATCTAGTTTCAACGGATCTTGAGATTCAGGTTCAGGAAGATATAAACCTGATGAAGAAAATAAGATCATACAAAGGAATAAGACACGAAAAGGGTAAAAAGGTCAGGGGCCAGAGGACAAGGTCTAACGGTAGAAAAGGTCTCAGTATAGGTGTTGTCAGGAAGAAAGAATGAGGTAGATAAAATGGGAGATCCTAAATTCCATCATAAGAAGTATTCGACTCCTCGCCATCCTTGGGAGAAGGAGAGAATAGATGAGGAGAATAAGATAGTTGTTAAATATGGGCTGAAGAACAAAAAGGAGATATGGAGAAGTGAGGCTCTCCTGTCATCGATCAGATCGCAGGCAAGATATCTGAGAGCCAGACTAAGAACAAACGATGTCAATGCACAGAAGCAGCTTGAGAGGATGATAAAGAGGCTGAGCAGATACAAGCTTCTGAGCGAGAATGCGAACCTTGATGACGTCCTTTCGCTGACCGTGGAGAATATCCTGGACAGACGCCTGCAGACTATAGTTTTCAGAAAGAACCTTGCCATAAGCGTTAGGCAGGCGAGGCAGTTGATAACCCATGGCCATATATCGGTGGCAGGCAGGCGTGTCACTGTCCCCGGAATGCTGGTGGAAGCCAAGGACGAGGATGCAATAACATTCGAAGAGAATTCGCCTCTTGCGAACGAGCTGCATCCCATAAGGCAGGCCCTCCTTGCACCTGCGCAGAGATCTGCTGAGATAAAGGAAACCAGTGAAGAATCCTCTGAGGAAGGTGATGTAAATGAATAAGACAGGCATTGCTCACATTTATGCATCTCAGAACAACACGATAATACACGTCACAGATCCGACCGG
>NZ_JAGDXM010000043.1:16720-18103 GCF_023256435.1 Thermoplasma sp.
ACCGGCGCCGAGACCATAGCGATGGTATCCGGTGGGATGGTTGTTAAGAACGATAGGGATCAGGCAAGTCCATATGCTGCAATGAAGGCCGCAGATATGGTCTCTGAGGCTTTGAAAGAGAAGGAGATAACGGATCTGATAATAAAGGTGAGAGCGCCGGGAGGAAACAAATCAAAGATCCCTGGACCTGGTGCACAGGCAGCTATAAGGGCGCTTTCAAGGGCTGGACTTAAGATTGTCCGTATAGAGGAAGTAACTCCTATCCCCCACGATGGGACCAAGAAGAAGGGGGGAAAGAGAGGGAGAAGGGTCTGAATGGACGTAAAAATTTTCAAGTTATCCGATAGATACATAAGATTTGAGATAGATGGCATTACGCCATCCCAGGCTAACGCGCTGCGTCGCACGCTTATAAATGATATACCAAAGCTGGCCATAGAGAATGTCACATTTCATCACGGTGAGATAAGAGATTCGGAAGGGAATGTATACGACTCCTCTCTTCCGCTCTTCGATGAAATGGTTGCACATAGGCTTGGCCTTATACCGCTGAAGACGGATCTAACGCTAAATTTCAGAGATCAGTGCTCCTGCGGTGGTAAAGGCTGTTCTCTATGTACCGTAACCTATTCAATAAATAAGCTTGGGCCATCAACAGTGTTTTCATCCGATCTACAGGCTGTAAGCCATCCGGATCTTATACCTGTGGATGGTGAGATACCAATAGTTAAACTTGGAGCAAAACAGGCGATACTGATAACCGCAGAAGCAATTCTCGGTACGGCCAAGGATCATGCAAAATGGCAGGTCACATCAGGCGTCTCATACAAGTACCACAGAGAATTTCATGTTTCTAAGAAGGAATTCGATGACTGGCAGAAGATAAAGGAATCATGCCCCAAGTCGGTAATGAGCGAAAACGATGAAGAGATCGTTTTCACCGATGATTTCGGTTGCAATGACCTTAACATTCTATTTGAGTCGGACGGAGTAAACATAAAAGAGGATGACAGCAGATTCATATTCCAGTTTGAGACAGACGGTTCCCTTACAGCCAAGGATACTCTGCTTTATGCTCTTAACCGTCTAAAGGACAGATGGGATATGCTGGTTGAGAGTCTTTCTGAATAAAGATAGAAGGAATGAAGGATCTCAGATTCAGCCTATTTGACATAAAAATACACATTTTTTATTTGGGTTTGCAGGAAGACCCGTCTGAATTGCTATTTTTCCCCAATCCTATTTTCATATTTTTGCCCAAATACCGTTTCTCTGAAAGCAGTCATAAAAGAATTTATATTTCAGGTATTAATTCCGTTATGCTTCCTTCATAGTGATATGGTAAGCGGGTGTGGTGTAGCCTGGTAACACGCGAGCTTGCCA
>NZ_JAGDXM010000009.1 GCF_023256435.1 Thermoplasma sp.
CAAGAAAGCAAAAGGGATCAAATAATAGGAAGAAGCAGGTATTGAAATTGCAGAGAAAATACAGGAAGCTAAAAAACATGAGGGAAGACTTCCTTGATAAGGTATCGACTGCGATAGCCAAGCAATACGATACCATCATCATGGAAGACCTGAATGTTCAGGGGATGATGCAGAATCATCATATAGCGAAGAGTATAGGTGATGTATCCTTCTATGTTTTCAAGCAAAAATTGAAATGGAAGGCTATAAAATATGGTAAGAGCATCATTGAAATAGGCAGGTTCGAACCATCATCTAAGATATGTTCTAAATGCGGTAACATAAAAAATGATCTCAAACTGTCCGATAGGATATACCACTGCAATATCTGTGGATTGATAATGGATAGGGATCTCAATGCATCAAAAAACATAAAGAAAATAGGATTGATAAAAGTAGGGCTGGTGCAGTCCGAATCTACGCCTGTGGAGATCGCTACATCGGGCTTGTATGGGATATATCCGTACAGGCAGAGGTCCTTTCGATTAAATGAAGATCCAAAGCTTCAGCGAAAGAGTAGTTCACCGATCTTCTGGTGTGCAATGGCACTATATCGTTAATGCACGGTAAATTATTAAGGCATTTGCAGGTTATTAAGAAAATTAGGATAGAACAATTCTTATTTTGCCAAGTGCTTCTCTAGTATATGCTTTATAAAAATACCACAATTTCAATAATTTCACGTGCAATGGTCAGTTTCAGCTACGGCTATCTTATTGTCATACTGCCGCTTTACCTGCTTTATGTACTCCATTATCCGCTGATCATCGTCGGATCCGTACTGTTTGCAGCTATGCTTCTTAATTCTGTAATGACCTTCATTCTGGGGATGGCTGCAGACCATTACGGCAGAAAGTATGTGCTCATGATCCTGTACCTCGTATTTGCCGTCGTATCTCTCCTGTTCCTGTATACAAGGAACGTGTATCTGATAACCTTATTTGCCGGCATAGGAAGCTTCACGGCAGGATCGACGGGAGGACCGATAGGTTCCGGCGGGCCATTCGGAGCAGTACAGAATGCGGTGATAGCTGAGGAAATAGAAAAGAAAAAGCTGCCAAAAATACTTGGATACGCGGCCATAATAGAAATGATGGCTGCAATGGCAGGATCCTTTATCATTCCGCTCGTATCTTCATTCCACTTCTATATTTACGATCTATTCTATGTATCGGCCGCATTCGGATTTGCATCATTTTTCACGTCTTTTTTCATGAAGGATTTTGGAGTGAGAAGCAAAAAATTCCTTCCAAGCATCTCTTACAGAAATATTGCCAACCTGAGCATCCCCACGATACCATGCGGGCTGGGATCTGGAATGATTCTTCCGGTTCTGGCAGTCTGGCTGGAATTTCGCTATCATTCATCGGCATCAACCGTAGGCACTCTTTTCGGTATCATAGATATTGCCGTTGTTCTTTCCCTTCTGCTTATGCCAAGGGTGGCAAAATATGTGGGAAGGCTGAAAATTATAGTGATATCAAGGGTGTTTGCATCCCTCTCCCTCATAGCCGTAGCCTTCTCACCAATATTTCTCGTTGCCGCGGGACTGCTTGTCCTAAGGGGCGCCTTCGCCATGGGCGCAGTTCCGGTAAGGCAGTCATTCGTGATGACAAATGTCCACGAAACGGAGAGGGCATCGACCAACGGTGCAACATCACTCAACAGAAACAGCGCATCAGCATTTGGGCCGCTTATATCTGGTTTCATGCTATCGGATCTTTATGCCTACATACCTCTTGTTGGAGGCATAATAACGATGGCTGATCCTATCCTTTACTTTGTAATGTTCAAGGATCAGTGGAATGAAAAATAAAGTTATTCACCGCCTTTTAATATGTTATATTCGAATTTTTATCATCGTCTACACTGAAAAATAAATACGTGAAATGGTCCGCTGATCATAGATTTAGCGGTTGTAATAATGATATTCGTGCATCCCCTCGTGTTCCGTTCCGTGATGCATTTCATGAGTTGGCTCCAGTGTTTCCCTGATTTCTCCATTCAGGACCTTTCTAACGGCCTCATAAGCCTTTATGCCTCCTGCAAGGTATACCTTTGCCTTTCCTTTTGCGTAATTTGTCGCGGACCTTTCAATTTCCGATAGTATTACGGCATTTATCCTCTTTCGATGGCATTTCTGAGCATGACAACGCCAGGAGCTGCAATGGCCTTCTTGCCTGGATTTTCAAATTTTTCAACCATCTTTATACCATTTCTATCAGCCTCATAGATGTATACCTGATCACATTCTCCGGGTTATCTACGTATGCGTCTGTAACTGCAACCGCAATCTTCATACTCGAAATATCGATATCTGGCATATAAGTCTAATTCTGGATTTAAAAGTCAAATAAATTTATAGAAACCCGTCACGTAGAACATAAATCAAGAATATTTTTTATAGCCACGAGCATTCCAAGTCCTCTACATACAACAACTTAGAATAATATGTTAGCAGTCATGGCTATTCCGACTATAGCTTCTTCTTATACCCGCTTTTCAACATAAACCGTGTCTTCTGAAAGAGCTGTTTCTAGCTGTTCGGACCTCTGAAATTAAATCTCTTTCGTAGCACTTTATTCAATAGTGCGTTAAAATTTAGATGATTTTATATCGTAGCTGAACTCTTGCATCAAATCATCATATAAAGATCATGTAAAGTGCAAAATCTATCAAAATATCTCAGTTCGTCATAACATTTGAAAATATTAGAAAGTATGATCGTTAAGGAATACGATTATATTCAAAAATAATAATCAGGTTCCTCCGGGTCTTACAAATATATGAACAGAAAAGTTCAGAACATTAGCGAAGAGATTATGCCATCTCAAGGGTTATTTTTATGGAAAAAATGAAAGAATTTATGGAAATTTTTCAGCTTCTGATCTCGTGGGATTGCCAATATCTCTGGGTTCTGATGCTGATTTCGAAATACAGAGGATCACGCATCAAGATCCCTTGATACGTCCTCAAGGCTTCTTCCGGCAGCTTCAGGTATCATGAATATCATGATTATAGAGAGTATGGCGATCATGGCATACGCCAGAACCATGGCAGAGAGTCCGAATTTTGTCAGAAGTATTGGAAAGGCGGTCAAGCCAATCGCGTCTGCCGTTCTATCGAGGCCAACGGTCATACCCTGAGATGTTGTTCTAACCTTTGTTGGTGTTATCTCAGGAGTCACCATAGCACCGCCTATTATGGATGCCGGACCGGTGGCTGAAAACAGATAGTTCATTATGTAGAAGGTGAAGCCGAGAATGGCAGCCTTTCCTATGAGGCCCGTTGTTGTGACGTCCGATGCCAGAGCCGAAAATATGAACGACTTCGAGAGCAGGAGCGAATACATGAGAAGCCAGAAGAACACGCCCGCATAACCGACTACGATAAGTTTTCTCCTTCCGACGCGGTCTATGAGCAGTGCAGATATTATTGCACCAGGTATACCTGCGAATATCTCAGCATAGTATGTGAAGGTTATTGGTGTAAGGCCTAGATTGTACGCAATAGTTATCGGTCCATATATGGCGAAGGTCGTAGAATACATGTCGTAGAGTATCCAGAGAACAGCGGAAACTATTATAAGCATTATTGATGCGCGGAGCCTGGCCATAAAAGGCTTCCTGTCTATATCAACCTTTATTGAAGATCCTGTTTCAGCTTCTATTCTCGCGATCTCTTCACCATTTCCTCTGACTCTGGCTTCAAATCTTGGCGTTTCTGGGATCCTTCTTCTCAGATAAATGACGAGAAGTGCCGGAACTCCGCCGAAGGCGAGGACGAAGTGCCAGACCATATCAGGTGGCATGTACATTAGCGAGATCTGATCAACAAAAGCCACCAGCATGGCTCCGAAAGCTGCCATTATGGGGAAAGTCATTATCATGAGCTTGCCGCGATCCCTTGTATCAGCGTTTTCAGCCATTATCACAGGAGAAAGCACATAGTCACCGCCTATGCCAAAACCCAGTATTGATCGAAATATGACAAGTTCATAGAAGTTGGTGGTGAAAAACTGCAGAAAGGAACCAGCGACTATGAATGCAAGATCAATGCCGTACATGGGCTTCCTGCCGATCCTGTCCGCAATATATCCAAAAAGGAAGGCACCGAATGCAGCACCGATGAACGATGCAGAGGTCATCAAGGAGGCCTGAATGGGGCTGAGCCTTAACGATGCTGACACAAGATAGTATATAAGCGATATGGCATAGAGATTGTATGAATCAGAAAATATGCCTATCCCGCTAACTATGACGCTTTTTATCTGGAACAGCGTGATTCTACGAGAGTCGAGTTCGTCAAACATCAACATGTGATTTCCGATAGATATAAAAATATTTGAGTAATTACTCATAACTTAGTAGCATATTTCAATTATTCGAATTTCATGATAAAAGAAATCTTTATTATTCGTCTGATTATAGTGGCTGGAGGAGATAATATGCAACAGGGCCAAATGGCTTACGATAGAGCAATTACGGTATTTTCACCTGATGGCAGACTGTTTCAAGTTGAGTATGCAAGGGAGGCTGTTAAGAAAGGTTCCACTGCACTTGGTATGAAATTCGCTAACGGCGTGATACTGATATCAGACAAGAAGATAAGAAGCAGACTTATAGAGCAGAATTCCCTGGAGAAGATACAGCTTATAGATGATTATGTTGCCGCAGTGACTTCAGGGCTTGTGGCCGATGCCAGAGTATTGGTTGATTTTGCGAGGATCAGCGCCCAGCAGGAGAAGGTCACATACGGATCCCTCGTGAATATAGAGAACCTGGTGAAGAGGGTGGCAGATCAGATGCAGCAATATACCCAGTATGGCGGCGTGAGACCATACGGCGTATCACTGATATTTGCCGGCATAGATCAGATAGGCCCAAGGCTTTTCGACTGCGATCCTGCTGGCACCATCAACGAATACAAGGCAACCGCAATCGGTGCAGGAAAGGATGCGGTAGTAAGCTATCTGGAGAGGGAATACAAGGAAAACCTCAGTGAAAAGGAAGCTGTAACGCTGGGAATAAAGGCTCTGAAATCATCCCTGGAAGAGGGAGAGGAGCTGAAGGCGCCGGAAATAGCATCCATAACGGTCGGTTCAAAATACAGAATATACGATCAGGAGGAGGTTAAAAAATTCCTCTGATGTGATATATTTTTATTTTTAAAGGAATTCACCAAGCATGGTTAAGGTTGAAGACGCCATCGTAGCCCGTCTTGAGTCGCATGGGTACCATTTTGAGATTCTTGTCGATCCAGATGCGATAGAACGTATCAGAAAGGGCAATATTGACATAGAGAACGATCTTGCGTTCCCTGAAGTATACAAGGATGTCAGAAAAGGTGAAAAGGCAAGCGAAGAATCCCTTAAAGAGGCGTTCAAGACCACTGATATAGCGCAGGTGGCTATTGAAATAGTCAAGAAGGGACAGATACAGCTGACCACCGAGCAGAGGAGAGAAATGTACGATGAGCGTCGGAAACAGATCGTTAACCTGATAGCGCGTGAAGGCATAAATCCACAGACCAATACACCACATACACCGTACAGAATATCACAGGCGATGGATGAAGCAAAGGTGAAGATAGATCCATTCAAACCCGCTGAGGAACAGGTTCAGGGTGTTTTGAAAGCCATAATGCCCATCATCCCGATCAGGCTCGAAAAGGCAAAGATAGCTGTCAGGCTTATAGGCGATGCCTACGGCAAACTGTATGGAGAACTTGCAAAATCCGGCTACATAGTCAAGGAGGAATGGGGCAAGGACGGTTCATGGATGGGCGTACTTGAGGTCCCGGCTGGAATACAGGGTGACATAATAGAGAATCTATCCCGGAGAGGGGGAGACAAGGTACAGATAAAGATCATAAAACAGTAAACGAAAGTATATTATGAAAATTACAATAGAGTTCTAAAACTAAAGAGAAGGTGTATTAATTGGGAGACGTTAAAAAAATAGTGCTGCCCGGAGATCCGATCGATGTACAGGGAAAGATGAGAAACGGAGTATACAGGGGGCAGGACAACAGGTATTATTCCGAGTATTTCGGAACACTTCAGGTCAATGAACAGTTTGTGGACGTCGTGCCGTTCTCGGGGCAGTATATCCCCAGGAAGGGCGATAAGGTAATAGGCAAGGTTATAGAGGTTGGCCCATCCACATGGACCGTAGACATAAATTCGCCCTACTTTGCCATGCTTCACATGAACGACACGCCATGGCGTATGTCCTCAGGGGATCTCAAGAGATATCTGAACTCGGGCGATTACATCTATGCCAAGATAATGAGCGTTAACGAGATAAAGGAGAGCTGGCTTACCCTCAAGGAGCCTGGTCTGAAGAAACTTGAAGGTGGGCACATGGTTCTCATACATGCCTCACGCGTGCCTAGAGTCATAGGAAAAGGTGGCGGCATGGTGAACATGGTAAAGGAGCTCACAGCCACGCGAATAATAATCGGACAGAATGGACTCATATGGATCGACGGTCCCATAGAGGGCGTGACGATGGCCATAGCCGCAATAGAAATGATAGAAAGAGAGGCCCACACTGAGGGTCTCACTGCACGTGTGGAGAGTTTTTTGAAGGAACTGAAAGGTGAAAAGAATGGAAGCCAACAAGATAAAGCTGATCAATGAAGATAACCTGAGATTGGACGGCAGATCCTTTAACGAGCTGCGTCCCATAAAGATACAGGCTGGAGTCCTCAACAGGGCAGATGGATCTGCTTACATAGAGTGGGGAGGAAATAAGATAATGGTTGGTGTATACGGGCCAAAGGAGGCTTATCCGAAGCACTCGCAGGATATAGACCATGCCATAGTCAAGGCGAGGTATAACATGGCGGCTTTTTCCGTGGACGAGAGGAAGAGGCCAGGCCCAGATAGGAGAACTATGGAAATATCGAAGGTGATCTCAGAGGCGCTCAGCTCTGCAATAATGATCGAACAGTTTCCAAGAGCCGAGATAGACGTATACATCGAGGTGCTCCAGGCAGATGCCGGTACAAGGATAGCAGGCCTCACAGCTGCAACGGTGGCTCTTGCCGATGCCGGAGTACCAATGCGGGATATGGTTGTTGGCTGCACAGCCGGAAAGGTTGACGGTCACATGGTTCTGGATCTTTCAAAGGAAGAAGATAACTTTGGAGAGGCTGATATACCCATAGCCATAATGCCGAAGACAGGGGAGATCGTTCTTATGCAGATGGATGGGGATGTCACAGAGGAAGAACTGTACCAGGCTATGGACATGATATTCGAGGCAACCAAGAGAATATCGCAGCTTCAGAGGGAGGCACTGCTCAACAAGTATAAGATACAGGATATTGGAGAAGGTGAGTGATTATGGTTAAGGAATCAGCTGAAATCCTGTCGGAGATAAGAAAGAACTACATACTCAGTACCATGAAGGGTGGCAAGAGGATCGACGGAAGGTTGCCGGATGAGTTCAGAGAACTGACGATCATAGAGAATTATATACCAAGAGCCAATGGATCTGCATATGTGGCACTGGGAAATACACGCGTTGTAGCTGGAGTAAAGATAGAGTCAGGAGAACCATTCCCCGATACACCGGATCAGGGCGTTCTCACCACGAACGTTGAGCTTCTGCCAATAGCCTTCCCAAGCTTTGAAGCCGGACCGCCAAATGATCTGGCCATAGAAGTATCAAGGGTCGTCGACAGGGGAATAAGGGAAAGCAAGATGATAAGCCCGGACAAGTTGGTGATAGAGGAGGGCAAGAAGGTATGGATAGTCTTTCTGGACATAAATGTCTTGGACTATGATGGGAATCTTATAGACGCGAGCACGATCGCAGCGGTGGCAGCTCTTCGCAATGCAGTGGTTCCAGCATCTAAGGAGGGTGGTGAGGACTTTAAGCTGCCTGTCTCGAATACCCCCATATCAGTCACGATGGTCAAGATAGGTGACACGCTTGTTTGCGATCCAAGCCTGGAAGAGGACCAGATATGCGGTGGCAGGATAACTGTTACCACGACTGAGGATAACCATATAAGGGCTATGCAAAAAGGTGAAATAGGAGCTTTCACTGTCGAAGATGTTAAAAAAGCTGTCAAGATGTCCCTCGAAGTTGGTAAAAAATTGAGGGAGAAATATTTCAGGTGATGATCATGTCAAAGAGAACGGTCAAGGTAGGCGTCGCAGGAAGATTCGGGCCAAGATACGGTGTGACGATTAGAAAGGAATGGAGCGAGATATACAAACAGAAGATTGCAGTTTACACCTGCCCTTCCTGCAAGAAGAAGAGGGTCAAACGCGTTGCCTCTGGTATATGGCAGTGCAGGCACTGCGGTTACAAGTTTGCTGGCGGATCCTATACACCGGCTTATGAGATAAAAGTGGTAGAGGGATGACCGAGTATAAATGTGTCAGATGCGGCAGGCCTCTGGAGAAAACCATGGGATCGGCTGAGATCGAATGTGAATGCGGATCCAGGGTTTTCGTAAAGGAGAGGCCCAGCATCGAAAAGACGATAAAAGCAAGATAGACCATGTTCCATCTTGCGGAACTGGCCAGCTATAACATCTGCAGCAGATGTGCTGGTAGGATTTTCGCCTACCACGGGCATGGCCTGACAAACGTGGAAAGAGGTCGCTATCTGCAGTTTGCGATTGGCTGTGAACTTGGAAATCCTGATTTTTCCTTCCGTGACGAGGATCAATGTACATTATGCCATGGTATTTTTAAAAAATTTGACGATATTTACAGTCTTGTGATGAAAAAGGTGGGTGATGCACAGTTCAACACCTTTCTCGTAGGATCGGTATTCCCTGAAGATACTATAATGATGGAAGAGGAAATGCAGAAGAAATTCGGATCGTCTGGCGAAAGCATAAAGAAGGAATTCAACAGGGAGTTCGGGAAGTTTTTCTCGATGAAGACAGGCAGGGAATACAGGCAGGACGATCCTGATCTCTCTATCCTTGTCAATGCAGAGTATCTGTTTGCGGAGATAAAGCTGAGAAGCATTTACGTATATGGAAAATACAGGAAGTTCAGGAGGGATATGCCACAGACAAGATGGATACACAGACCAGACGGCGATACTGTAGAGAGCATAATAGGTTCCGTCATGATCAGTCATTCTGGAGGCACAAATTATTATCTCCACGGATCTGGAAGGGAGGATGTAGATGTCAGGATGCTTGGAAACGGGAGAGAATTTGTGCTTGAACTGGAGAATCCAGTGCGAAGGGAATTTGATCTGGATCAGGTAGCCAGAGAAGTGAACGAGTCCCACAGAGGGGTTGAAATATTTGATCTTTCATTCTCAGACAGGGATACAGTTTCAAGAATAAAACTTGAAAAACACAGAAAGGTGTATGATGCGCTTATCGTTTCTGACAGTCCCATCGATGAAGACAGGATCAGGAAGGCATGCGCCGAACTCAACGGAAAAAATATTTATCAGAGAACACCATTAAGAGTTGCCCAGCGCAGATCTGATCTGATAAGGACAAGACGCATAGATCGCATAGATCTCGTTGGAGTATCTGGAAACGAAGCGGAGATAGTCATTTCGGCTGATGCCGGAACGTATATCAAGGAGCTCGTAAGCGGGGACGATGGGCGAACAAGACCGTCTTTGAGCGAGATATACGGTGAGCCGCTGAATGTCAAGGAGTTGGATGTCATAAAGATCTGCAGAGGTGAATATTAATGGTTAAGATGTCGCATGGTCCGAGATCCGGATCACGAAGGAAGCTGACAAAATCGGCAGAAGAAAGGAAAAGATCACTGATCGGTAGGTTCATGCAGGAATTTGAACCAGGTGATCGCGTAGCAATAGATATAGAGCCATCCGTTCATTCTGGTATGCCATACCACAGGTTTCAAGGATACACTGGTATTGTTGAGGGAGAACAGGGTGATTGCTACAAGGTTGCGGTGAAGGTAGACAGCCTTACAAAATATGTGATTGCTTCGCCAGTTCACCTCAAAAAGATTAAAGGATGATCATGGAGAAGAGATACATTAGCATACCTGAGGTAATAGACCTTTTATCGAACAGGGAAGAACTTACGGATCTCGAAAAAGAAAATTTAAGCTATGCGGAAAAATTTGCCAGAATAGATCCGAAGGAGGTCAAGAAGGTCAAAGATGATATTTTATCTATAGTGGATATACCTGAGAAGGCTTTGGTGAAGATTCTTGATCTGAAGCCGGAAACTCCCGGTGAACTTACCGCCATTCTGTCGACCTATGGTGTGATGATAACCGACGAAAATTTAAATGCCCTTACCGACTACCTTAAGAAGCTAAGGTTCTGAAGGGAGTGATCTTTTGGAAGAGTATGCATATGTTTTGGATTATTTACCTCAGGGTAGACCTGATGACAGGTCATACAGATCCAGCCCCGTTGTTCTCGCCATAGGTGAGACGGAATTCAAACTTCTGGAGCTGATCCCAAAACCAAATGAGATCATAACGGTGGGCGAGAAGGTTTACATCGGCAAGAATCCTGAGATGAGGAAAAAGATACTCTCCGTCAGAAGGCGCATAATGTATAAGGACCTCACGAGCGCAGCGCAAAGCGAACTGCCTTATGTACTTGAAGATATTGTCTCAAAGCAGGAAGGCAGGTTCATAGAGTTTTTCAACAAGGCGGAGCCTATCAATGCGAGGCTTCACAGTCTTGAGCTTTTACCTGGTTTGGGTAATAAGACGATGTGGGCAATACTCGAAGAAAGAAAAAAGAAACCTTTTACTTCATTTGCCGATCTCACAGAAAGGGTGAAGAGCATCCACAATCCACAGAAGATGATCGTGAACAGGATCATCGATGAGCTGAAGGATAGATTCGAAAAATACAAGCTCTTTGTTGCAAAATGAGGTACAGCAAAAGGATGGGGCAGGTCTTCCTGCAGAGCAGGCGTATCGCCAGCTATGAGGTTGATCTGCTTGGAGAACCCGGAACGGTTCTTGAGATAGGTCCAGGTCATGGCGTACTGACCAAGATTCTGGTTGAACGCGGATTCAACGTCACGGCCGTGGAGAAGGATCGTTATATATACGGCGAGCTGCAGGCTCTGAAGGCAAACAATCTGAATCTGATAAACATGGATTTTCTTGATATGGCCCCTGGATCCTACGACTACATAATCGGCAACATCCCATACAGCATATCTTCACCGATAATATTCAAGCTCTATGAATTCAACTTTAGAAGATCAGTGATAATGGTTCAGAAGGAATTCGCTGAAAAGATAGCATTACCGGACGACATGTCAAGGCTCTATGTCAACGCTTACGTTAGATACCGGATTGAACTGAAGAGATACGTAAGCAAGAGAAATTTCAATCCGCAGCCGGAAGTGGATTCTGCCATACTTGTACTGGAAAAGAAAAAATACGAAGAGCCATATCCAATGGACTTTCTGGACGGTGTTCTTATAGAGATGTTCTCAAAGAAGAGGAAAAAATTATCGAACATTTTTGATGTTTATCCACCTGGAATGGGAGATAAGAGACCATCAAACCTTACTGTTTCTGAGATTCTTGATCTTGTCCGGCTGTTATATGAGTCCGGCTTTTCAGCACATCGTTGATGCCGAACATCGAGAATGTGGAACCCGCAACCGGAACCTCCGAAGGCACCATGATCATGGATGATTTACCCTCGAGGCCAACCTCGTATATGATCTGCATCCACCTCAACTGAAGCCCTATAGGATTTTCCACATACTGGCGAGAAGCCTCAACCATCTTCTGCGCTGCTTCAACCTCAGCCTGAGCAAGCGTAACTCTTGATCTGCGTTCCCTCTCGGCAGAAGCCTGTCTGGACATTGCCTCCTGAAGCTGCGATGGGACAAGTACGTCCCTGATCTCAACAGATGCGACCTTGACTCCCCAGGCCTCCGTCTTCTGATCTATGATCTCTCTGGCCGTTTCCCCTATCTTTTCCCTCTCAGACAGAAGTTCATCGAACATGGACTTTCCTATGACTTCCCTTAGAGTGGTCTGCGCAGCGTAATTTGTACCAACTGAATAGTTCTCTATGTTCAGCACAGCCTTCTGTGGGTCGACAACCTGATAGTACATTATTGCATCCACATTTACTGGCACATTATCCCTTGTGAAGGTTGCCTCCGTCTTAAACTGAACAGGCTGAATACGAGTAGAAACATACATTCCTTTGCTGACTATAGGTGTTATGAATATTATCCCTGGGCCCCTGATACCTGTATATCTGCCCAGGGTCAAAACTATGGCTCTTTCCCACTCCTTGAGGACATGAATTCCGGAAAGGAGTATTATTAGCGCTATTAGAATTATTATGATCAGTAATATGTCTAATCCGGTCATGTGTTAGTATATTAAATGTAATATATAGACTTTCGTAATTTTTCAGTGATAATAAGATGCTTCATTATCTGTCCAGGCTCAAATTTATTAATACATTTATCATTCAGACGTTGGGGGGCCGTGGGGTAGCTTGGTATCCTACGGGCTTTGGGAGCCTGAGACTCCGGTTCAAATCCGGACGGCCCCATAAATAATTCGTTGAGAGGAGAAAGCAGTAAAGTAATGAAACCAAGAAGGAGATATAATAATATTATGTCATCACGAAAATTGAACGGTATTAAGATCGAATTCACATATCATAGATATGCTGGGTGTTTAAGAGTTATGATTAAGAAGAATCATGGCGTCCTCTCTTCAGGATTCTCTGCAATAGATAAGAGATTTACCGATGATATGGTCAAGGGATTTCCAGTAATACATTCAGATATTGTATTTGAAGGCCCTGGCTATGAGGCCATGTTTGGATGGTTCCAAGTAATATCGCACGATGTGGGCGGTGGTGAGACCGATTTTTCAGTTGACATTGCAAAACAATTCCAGGAATTCTCAAATCCATTCTGTTATTATGGATATAAACCAGAATTTTATGATGCACCTAGCATGAATGATCCACATATCATAAGATGGAACGCATATACCTTTCTTTGTCCTCTGGCACTATCAAACACTGAAGAATATAGGATGATCATACCATTAGCAGGCTTCAAATGGGGATACGCAATGTCAAGAGGAAGACCCTCCAGCATTATGAATCCAATGCCTGCCAGCAGAGACGATTGGAATTTAGTTCGAATGAAAGTCTATTCACAGTATCCGCAATGGCAATTTATGGATATGCCCAATATGAATCTTTGAAAATATAAAACGATGGATTAGATCGGATAAGAGTATTCATCATAGAAGAGGCTATAAGTCCTGTGTAATGATAATGTAAAAATTGAAAAAATAAGTTCGTGTCCGTGCCATTCTCGATCTGAAAATTCTTGTACAAGATCAGTATATCTTAGTCAGATGAAGACCTGGAGTGGGCATATAATCTTTGACGATAAATTCGAATGGAGCAAACTAGAAAAGGCTTTTCCCGATATTTATTCTATGGTTGTTGAAAATAAGAAAAACCCCGAAGATCAGCAGTTCGATCAGGTTATGCTTCAGTTGAATTTGGAGGAGATGCATAAGAACAAAAAGCCTCTGGGTTATATCAAGGACGATGCAAAGTATAAGCTGGTTTTTCCACTCGACAGGAAGGAAATGATACTTTATCGTGGTGTCGTGAGCGATGAAGTAAGGGAAAAAACAGAAGAAATAGAGAAAATATTGAAATCCAAAAAGATAAGATATACGGTGGATTACGACAAGATGATCCTGTATCAGATCAAGAAGGCTAAGAAATAAAGCCGTATAATTCGATAGAGTTAAATATTCATTTCTGATCTTGAGGAGGATCGCTGATGGCGTCAGATAGGAAAACTGAGGGTTTTCAGTCCGGTGCTGGACTTATTAGATACTTTGAGGAGGAAGAGATAAAGGGTCCTGCACTTGATCCGAAGCTGGTTGTGTATATGGGTATAGCCGTTGCGATCATAGTTGAACTGGCAAAAATATTCTGGCCACCATGATCATGTCTTTGTCCATAGTAACAATCAGTATACGTCTTTGAAAAATTTTCATCTTGGATTTTGAAAAGATATGGACGATCATTGTCATCCTTTCATATACGAAATTAATATTGGTCAATCAAAAATTTAGAATTTGTTCATATTTATTCTTACTTTGAAGTGGAAGAGAGATCTGAAAGAATGCTCTCCTCACCCTGGCTCAGATTCAGTTTGTCATTAATGAGATTTCTCAGCGTATCATTCTTCTGATAGATCAGGCTATAGAACCAGAGATAATCCATCGTTCTCTCTGCGCTCATGTGAACCAGAAGTCCAAGCTTAAGTGCGAGAGAAGTCATGTTATGCCTCTTTTCCTTTGTTCTCGACATCTGGCTGATGTAAGACGGGCTTTGATATTTGACGTATTCATGTCTCATGTTCTCTATGTAGTATGCCACCCCACCAGCTATTTCCATTGGAAATGCCATCAGCTCATAATGTCTCCTTCTTTCCATTGCCCACAATATGTGATCAGCATAAGATATCAGATCATAGGCAGATGCAAGATCGTTCATATCCGCGGTCTTCATCGGCAAATTTTCATCTATCCAGCTTACATAATATGAATCATCGATATCAGATCCATAGATCGATCTAAGTGTTTCATCGTAATTTCTCTTGAAGGCCTTATCTACCATGTAATAAACTATCTCAGGTACATCCCTCGCACTCTGATCACTTATGTTTGTACCGGACACAGCGGAAGCCTCGAGATCATTTATCATGCTACGTATGTCAGGCATGTTTCTATCTATTATTCTGTCAACAACCTGATCTGGAAGTGTATATCCCTCATTCTTCAGTATGAACAGCAATCTTGCCTTTATGTTTCTGCGGAATTCATTGTAATTCCTATCGAGTCTTCTGGCGTACTGTTTCATCTCTATCACAAGGGAATTCGATACAACATCAGACGCATAGTTCTTCTTTCTGAATTCAAAGATATCATTCATCGTTATTACGATCGGATTCGCTGAATTCTTTATTATTCTGGAAAGTTCGTATATGCCTCCGGTATCGCCGCCTCTCTCGAACATGTTGTCTGCTTCATCTATCAGAATCACCTTTGATGGCCTCTTATCTGAGTCCACGAAAAGATCGCCGTAGAGAGAGGCCATGAGTGCGGTACTCTTCATGCTGTCTCTGTTTCTCTGATCAGATGCGTTCATCTCCACCACGGGAACACCCAGTGTACCCGCTATGGCATAGGCTGTTGTTGTCTTGCCGGTACCCTGAGATCCATAGAGTATCAGCGATCTCTTCTTCGGTATGCCCTCTTTCCAGGACTCTATCCAGTCTATTATCTGCTTTCTTATTTCAGAATTAAGTATCAGATCATCTATATTCCTGGGTCTATATTTATCTGCCCACGACATCAGGATACCTTCGATCCGGGTTTTACCTCGCCATCAACTGTCAGCAGTTTCACTCCTTCTTCGTTATCCACTGCCAGAAGCATACCCTGACTTTCAAGGCCCATGAACTTTGCTGGTTTTAAATTGTTCAGTATTATTATCGTCTTACCAACAAGATCTGATGGATTGTAGTAATCTGCTATGCTGGATATTATCTGCTTTTGCTCTCCCCCAAGATCGACGATCAGCCGAAGCAGGCTTCTGGATTTTTCCACCTTTTCAGCAGAAACAACCTTAACGGCCCTTATATCGAGCTGTCTGAAATAATTGATATCTATTTCCATTGTGCCCCTAATTTATTATCAATCTTAATTTTTGCTATGGTATATATGAGGCATATAGCATCAAGACAAATATCATCTATCAGCATTATTTAGAATAATCATATTGATATTGTAATAATTGAACTGCCAGCCTATACGTTTCATGTCGAATCAACATTCGGCAATTCTATATACAACCTGATGTTAGCATGATCATGGATATTGAACTAAGAGAGAAGATAGCAGGAGAAATAACGCTTTCTGATTCTCCAGCTGAGACGATCAGGAAATGGCGGGAAGAGTTTAAGATATCCCAGCATGAGCTTTCCAATTTTCTTCACCAGTCTCCATCGGTCATAAGTGATTATGAAACCGGAAGAAGAAAGTTCCCGAGCATCGCCTCGGTGAGGAAGATAGTCGACGCCCTGATAACGATAGATGAGCGGAGAGGCGGCTACATCATAAAGAAATACAAGAGTGGGGTGCCTTCAGAGGCACTTATCGATATAAAGGATTATGATAGGGACGTTCCACTGGAGAAGGCGATAAGGGCCATAAATGGAACAAACGTATCGCATGTATCGATAGACCGGGATATACGTGGATATACGATAGTGGATGGCGTAAAGGCGATACTTGCTTTTTCCTATTATGAATACAGCAGACTATACGGTTGGTCATCGGAGCGAGCCATATTTTTCACGGACGTAAAATTCGGAAGGAGTCCAATGATAGCTATCCGAGTGCATCCACTGAAACCGGCAGCCGTAGTTTACATACAGCCAGATAACGTGGATGATCTTGCCATAAAACTTGCAGATATTGAAAATATTCCGCTATTGGTTACAAACATGAGCCCAGAGGCCGTCTCCCACGTCATGGGACAGCTCAGATAGGGCTTAGCCATTGCATAACCATGAACATGAAAAACATGCATTTTTAGGTTATGCTGTATTTAACTAAATATGATACTGCATGCACTCACCGTAGCTGGTTCAGACAGTGGTGGTGGCGCTGGGATTCAGGCGGATCTCAAAACCTTCAACTCGCTCTCCGTATTTGGAATGTCCGTTATCGTTGCGCTCACAGCACAGAACTCATATGAGGTTTCCGGAATAATGCCTGTACCGCCAGATTTTGTAAAGCTGCAGTTTGAGACCGTTGCCAAAGACATAAGGGTCGACGGTTCCAAAACAGGTATGCTCTTCTCATCTGAAATCATAGAGGTAGTGGCAAAGGAATTTTCTGAATTCAGCGTACCGATTATAGTCGTTGATCCTGTGATGGTTTCCAAGAGCAACGCCAGGCTCCTGAAAGAGGATGCGATAGAGACGCTCATGAAAAAGCTTCTGCCAATATCGACCATGGTCACACCAAACATACCAGAAGCTGAGATTCTTTCGGGTATTAACATAAAGGATTCAAACGATATGCGTTCTGCGGCAGAGAAGATCTACGAGGAAACAGGATCTCACGTCTTAGTTAAAGGAGGTCACCTCCAATCAGCACCTCTGGATGTGCTGTATGATGGAAGTTCTTTCCATGAATTCCCGGGTTCAAGGATTGAAACAAAGAACACCCATGGAACTGGAGACACTCTTTCTTCAGCCATAGTTTCATACATGATCAGGGGCCACGGTGAAATAGAGGCGGTTCGCATGGCAAAGGAATACGTGGAAGGGGCCATAAAAAATTCATTTGAAACAGGACGAGGATACGGTTCACTGTGTCACTGGTGGCAGTACGGACACAGATGAAACACCTTTCAATTAAGAAATCGGATATTTCTACCTAAGCGATATGAGCGAGGACTTATGCGAGAATTCAAGGTTGCGGTTTCTGTTAAACATGTTAACATCCACCTTTGGAAGTTATCATCTCT
>NZ_JAGDXM010000010.1 GCF_023256435.1 Thermoplasma sp.
AGATGATAACTTCCAAAGGTGGATGTTAACATGTTTAACAGAAACCGCAACCTGACCGCGTCGATAATGAATCAGGTAAGAAAATGATCAATATTGTATAAAAATAGCTTCATTTAACCTCAGAAAACACTGTTATTGTTTGGGCTCTTTCAACACCCGGCATCTCTCTCAGCTTGTCAAGTACAAAGTTTCCTACGGCTTCAGTCGATGATTCTCTGACTTTTATGAGCAGATCCCATTCACCTGCAATGATATATACATTTTCCACTTCCTTGAAATTAGCTATGCGAGCAGCCAGGTCACGCTGAGATAAGCCGTCCTTTGGTGTATAGGCTATAAGTATGAAAGCTACCACAGGTATACCCAAAGCTTTGTAGTCCGGAACAATGGTAAATTTTTTAATAATACCTGATTTTATCATATTCTGCATGCGTTCATATATCGTCACTCGCGGTATATCAAGAACGCGCGACATATCTGAAATCTTGTCTCTGGCATTATCCATCAGATAATTCAGTATCTGAATGTCCTTTTCATCCATAATTCAATGATAATATCTTATTATTTAAATTTAGTCATAATGTCGATTGAATTGAGAATACACGGACGATCATGAACAAAATGTTAAGTAAAATCTAACAAAATTCATAAAGCATGCATTTATGTGTATTTTATGGAAACTAGAGAGATAAATGCACTTGTTGATGAAATAAGTAACCATCTAGAAAAGCCGGAACTGTACCATGCGCTCAGGGTACAGAGCTCGATAAGATCTATAACATCTGAATTTCTGAAGGATAGAAATTTCATAGAGGTTCCACCGGTTATAATCTCTGTACTGACAGATCCTCTGAACCATCCGGTATTCGATCCTACAATTGATTATTATGGATACAGATACTCACTTACAAAGAGCATGATATTTCATAAGCATCTGCTCACGAAGCATTTTGATAGGATATTTACATTTTCTCCAAACATCCGGCTAGAAGAGCAGGATAAGGTCAGGACAGGTCGCCATCTTGCAGAATTCACTCAGCTGGATCTGGAAATGAAAGGTGCAACCAGAGATGATGTCATCAGCCTTGGCGAAGATATGATTGATCTGTTCAAAAGGATAAAGAAGACAAACGAGGAAGATCTAAAGTTCTTTGGCAGAGATCTTAGAATACCAGCTAAACCCTTCAAGAGGATCAAGTATCTGGATGCATACAGCGAGTACGGTGAAGATTTTGAACATAAACTTTCAAGCGAGATGAAAGAACCATTCTGGATAATAGACATACCTCTAGAAAAGAGAGAGTTCTATGATAGGGAGGATCCTTCAAGACCTGGCATACTCGTTGATATGGATCTTATATATCCAGAGGGATACGGCGAAGCCTTATCCGGTGGAGAAAGGGAATATCAGTTGGACAGGATAATTGAGAGAATACATAAGAAGGGTCAGACTGAAGAGCAATTCAAATGGTATATAGAATTTGCAAAGGAGGGACTTAACCCATCAGCTGGATTTGGAATAGGGATAGAACGGTTGACTAGATTCATATGCGGTCTTGAGAGGATAGAGGACGCCCATCCATTTCCAAAGATACCAGGACATCTCTCCCTCTGATACTATTTTTTATGAGATAAATAGTCTAAGACGGATCTTGGATATATGATTGTCGAATATTATTCTAGGATATTTTCTATTGAAATGATTCGTTATAGATTCAGAGGTTGATGGATACTAACAGATCTGTATTTGCCATTTCTCCAGAAAAATTAAGGGTCTAGGAGAAGCTAAAAACCGCGATCTTCATATATAGAGATGCAGGGGCTCAATCAGCATCATGATTAGTAGGATTTTGCATGATTTATAAGAATAGGACTGGTACAGTAGAGATCCGCTTCTTTGGATATTCCGATATAGGTCTTGTACGGAATATATCCTTACGGGCAGAGGCCTCTTCGATTAAATGAAGCTCCGAAGCTTCAGCTTAGGAGTAGCTCACTCGTTCTATCAATACCGTCATCAGGGCGAGTAAACTTGCAATACCTGACACAATGAAAGTTATGGAAATACCTCTCATAAAGCTGTTCTTTACAGATTCAAAACCAGATATTTTTATCCCAAGAAAGGCATAGCTAAGAACGTTTTCCGGAACGTACAGAGCCACAATTGTGAATACAAGGGACATACCAATGACTGACCCCATGTTAAGGATAACTGTCCTCATACCGGCAGCTGATCCCCTCCTGTCAGGAGGTGCGGCGGACATGAGTATGGCATTGCTGGGTGTATAGAACAGACCTATCCCAAAGCCTACCATTACAAGCCCGATGTAGAATGGTACGTTAATAGATCTTATGAGAGATAGAATCAGTGATCCAAAGAAAGATAGAAAGAGGCCAGCGTATATCAGATCGTTTTCCATTTTCCTTGTATTCAGGTTGCCCACAAGATAGGAGGAAACGCTCAGCGATAATGCGTATGGTATTACCATTATGCTTGAACGTAACGGCGAGATTCCCAATGGGCCCTGGAGCATTATTATAACTATAAGCAAAGCAGAATACCTTGTTATGGAATTTAGAAAAGTGGCAATTGCCTGTGTCGCAAATTCTCTGATCCTGAAGAGCGAAACATCGATCAGAGAATCATCTCTACCTCTGCCAGATAATATGAACAGAATGAAAGATACGATAGATACGATGAGGGAAGTAATGTCTGGTGGATTGAGCCACATATCAGGGGGGGCAAACGTCAGATAAATAACTATGGACACTATAAATATGGAGAAAAAGAGACTCGGCTTCCAGTTTATACTGACTTTGCGTTTCTGTATCTCTCTTAGGCGTAACGACATTATGTATCCGGCAATACCGAATGGGATGTTGAAGACGAAAACATATCTCCAGTTGAATGCAGTTAGAATACCGCCAACGAGGGGCCCAACAGCCGTCGCTATTCCAATTATTAGGCTGTTCATGCCTATTGCCCACTTCAGCTCATCCTGTCTGAAGGCATCGGCGATTATTGCAAGGCTGTTTGAGAACAAAAGTGCACCTCCAAGCCCCTGGAATATCCTCGATAGCAATAAGATGAGTGCGTTGGGGCTGAGAGCAGCAAGCGTGGAACCTACTATAAAGAATAGATATCCCAATCCATAGAGCCTGTTTCTTCCAACAAAATCAGAGTATCTGCCGAATAAAGGCGCACCTATAGTCATAACAAGCGGATAAACCACGAGTATCCAGATTATGAAGAAGAACGAAGTGTGCAGTGATATCATTATGGTGGGCAGAGATATCAACAGCGATGTGCTGTTTATCACAGCAAGCAGGGAACCTATGCTCGTCACAGATATAGCAATTAATTTATAGGTATCCATTTGAATATCAGAGATTTCCGAATCTTGATATTATGTCAGATATGCTGTCCATGTAGTCCTTGAATATCCTCAGAATATCTCTTGATGTTATAACTCCAAGGAGCTTTCCATTTTTCATTACCGGCAGCCGTCTGATTCCGTTTTTTGCCATAATTTCGGTCACCTTGAAGGTTGGAGTATCCGGTTCCACCGAAATTATGGGCGAATTCATTATCTCATCTATTCTCACTTTCTTTGGATCTCTATCCTGCGCAATTATCTTGTTGATGTAGTCCCATTCAGTAACCATGCCTATGATCTCTCCATTCTCCGCAATTATAGCGAAGCCAACGTGATCCTGTGCCATTATTCTTGCGGCCTCATAGGCTGAGGTTTCTCCAGGCATAACCTTGTCGTATTTTCTCATAACGTCTGAAGCGTAAAGCACCATATCTCCAGATCACAATTCGGTATTTACAGATTTGTCAGTCATGTGAAGACCGAATAATCCAATGCTTAACCAAAAGGATCTATTTCATTTGTAATGCCTTTAGGATCAATGTACTCATAAATTGTCTTCCCATATTTTTGTATAACCCGCGATAACCAAGTGGTGGGATGCAATAGCAAAATCGCTGAGACCCAAATATACGCCTGTGGATATTACGATATGGGGCTTGTACGGATGTCCGGAAAGGCATAGGTCTTTTCGCTGAAAGGAAGATCCTAAGCTTCAGCTGGGGAGCAGCTCACATCCTTAAAATAGTGCAGATTTTTCTACTATGGTTTTACTTTTGATCGGAGATCGGTCTTTTCCATAAATACAAATTTTTACCTAGAATTATTGAATTCTCCACTATTGTATAATTATTAAGATATTATAATTATGAAGATATATCATGAATAGTAAATGTTGACGGATACAGACGGAAAACATTTAATATCATAGGTCAATTATGAGTTAGCCTTTTTAAAAGGAGTTGATGTTATGAATCAGACTTTAGAAACTGGTACGACCACAGTTGGTATCACATTGAAGGATGCCGTGATAATGGCAACCGAAAGGCGTGTCACAATGGAGAATTTCATCATGCATAAGAATGGAAAGAAGCTGTTTCAGATCGATACATATACTGGAATGACTATAGCTGGGCTTGTTGGCGATGCTCAGGTTCTCGTGAGATATATGAAGGCGGAACTTGAACTCTATAGGCTCCAGAGGCGTGTTAACATGCCCATAGAGGCGGTGGCCACATTGCTTTCTAACATGTTGAATCAGGTCAAATATATGCCATATATGGTCCAGCTGCTTGTTGGTGGTATTGACACTGCTCCACACGTCTTCTCCATAGATGCTGCAGGTGGATCCGTTGAAGACGTTTATGCAAGCACAGGATCTGGATCACCATTTGTTTACGGTGTCCTAGAGTCTCAGTACAACGAGAAGCTGACTGTGGACGAAGGTGTGGATCTCGTTATAAAGGCAATAAGTGCTGCCAAGCAGAGAGATTCTGCATCAGGTGGTATGATAGATGTTGCCGTCATAACGAAGAAGGATGGATATGTCCAGCTTCCGACTGATCAGATAGAATCCAGAATAAGGAAGCTTGGATTAATTCTATAAAATTATACGATATTTTTTAAATTTTAAAGGTGTACGACCTATGGGTTTTCATGACTACATTGAGGAAACGAGACAGATATTTGACCGTCTGTATCCGGATAACAAGATAACGGAGATAGATTATGAGGGTCCAACGATAGTCGTTTATACGAAAGACCCTGAGCTATTCGCAAAAAGAGATGATCTCGCAAGGCAGATCGCGCAAGAGATCAGACGCAGGATAGCCATACGACCGGATCCATCGATACTCTTACCCGAGGATCAGGCCAGGGACTCGATAGAAAAGATAATCCCTAAAGAAGCTGGTCTAGAAGATATATACTTTGAGCCAGATACGGGGGAAGTCGTTATAGAACTTGATGAACCTTCTATAATCACCGCGCGTGGAACTGATTACGTCCAGGAGATAAAGAGCAGGACGCAATGGTCTCCCAGAATTGTCCGCGCGCCACCGATGTATTCCAGAACAGTCAAGGAGGTTAGGGAGTTTATGCGCGAGGTGAAGCAGGAAAGAAGAGAATTCCTGCATAATCTCGGCGTTAAACTGTCCGGACCACCTATGGTTGGCGAGACATGGGTCAGATTGACTGCTCTTGGTGGTCATTCTGAGGTGGGTAGAAGTGCCACGCTTGTATCCACAAAGAATTCCAAGGTGCTCATAGATTGCGGTATGATGAACGTCGGTCCAGACGCAGATCCATGGGACGCTGCACCGTATCTCTACGTTCCTGAGGTACAGCCGCTCAGTTCCATCGACGCAGTGATACTCACCCATGCACATCTTGACCATTCTGGTCTGCTGCCCTTGCTTTTCAAATACGGATATGATGGGCCAGTTTACATGACCCAGCCGACAAGGGATCTTGCAGCCTTACTTCAGAATGATTACATCAAGGTAGCCAGAATGGAAGGTGGAAAGGTTCCATACGAATCGAAGTTCATACGTGAGGAACTAAAGCATACGATAACGCTCAGGTACGGCGAAACGACCGATATAACCAGAGATATGAGGCTAACATTCTACAACGCTGGTCACATTCTTGGATCGGCTTCGGTGCATCTTCATATCGGTGACGGTCTTTACAATGTTGTGTTATCCGGCGATGTGAAATTCGAAAAGACATGGCTTTTCAACCCAGCAAACAATAAGTTTCCAAGGGCAGAGACATTTATGACCGAATCTACCTATGGTGGAAGGGATGACTACTCGTTCACCAGGGAAGAGGCAACGCAGACTCTTATCGATGTGATAAATAGAACGCGTGATCGCGGAGGATCTGTGCTCATACCTGTTTTCGCAGTTGGCCGCAGTCAGGAGGTCATGATAGTGCTTGAAGATGCTATGCGCAGCGGCAAGATACCCCAGATGGATGTATATCTCGATGGCATGATAATGGAGGCCACCGCAATTCACGCCGCATATCCGGAATATCTGAACAAAGAACTGCGTGAAGCCATAATGGTGAGAAAGGAGAATCCATTTTTAAGCCCAATATTCAAAAAGGTGGAGACGAAGGAGCAGAGGGAAGACATAGCCGAGAATCCTGAAAGCAAGATCGTTCTGGCCACGTCCGGAATGATGAACGGAGGCCCGGTAATGGAGTATTTCAAGGCATGGTCCTCAAACCCTAAGCACACTCTCGTCTTCGTCGGTTATCAGGCCGATGGTACCCTTGGAAAGAAGATACAGAGCGGTGCTTCAGAGGTAACTCTGTCTGACGAAGGAAGAAACGTCACATATCCAATAAAGATGGACGTTGAGACCGCAGAGGGCTTCTCTGGTCATTCCACAAAAAAGCAACTTTTGGCTTACATTGCCACGATGCAACCAAAACCGAAAAGGATCCTGGTTAATCATGGAGATAACGGAAAAACTGCTGAATTTGCCCGTCTTGTCAGGCAGAGATTCAACATAGAAGCTTATGCGCTCAAAAATTTAGAGACTATAAGACTGTTGTAACGGCATAAACATTATATATACATAATTAGATGCACAGGTATGAACATCAAAATAATAGCGATTTCCGTGGCGATTTTTTCTGTCATAGGATTCGCTCTAACGAGTGCGGCTGCCACAGGTCAGACGCCGTATGCGGCCAGTGCCGGCAACTACACTATAAATATATACACCAATAGCGTAATAAAAAATATAACCTACAATGGTACAGCAATTGTTAACTATGGTAAGGTTTCAGGAAGCAACTTATCCACACAGATAGGAATGTCGGATATGATGGACAATATGAATCAGTTCATCAACTTTCACAATCTGAGCTACATGAGCACTGAGGACGGAAACGGACTCATAATGGCAACCTATGGTGCTTCTGCTAACATACAGCTGAACTTTTCTGGAAAACTGAATCCATTCGCGACGGATCAGAAAGATGACATGGGCAACTATGTAAGCCTATACTATCTTACGATTAATGGATACAATTTCACGGTAGGATCCAATGTGCAGCCAACCTCTATGAATAATAACTACACATTCAGTGCGCCCACATTATCAAAGATCGTGTTTGTTGTAATAATCAGCAACAGCGGACTGCAGGACATGTTCAATCACTTCGAACACGAGCTGAACGGATTCAAGTTCACATACAACAGCACAACCGGTTTGGTTAACGGAAAATTCCTCAACTTCACCTTCGACAAGTCCACTCAAAAGATATCAAAATTCAACGACAAGCTATCAAACCTGACCGTATTTTCAAACATAACTGCAAATGCTACTGGAAAGAGTAGTTTCTCATTCTATCCTGGTATGTACATTGGAAACATCTTCTTTGATTCTTCAGCTTATTATGCCCTGATGATACACGACAATCCAGCGCTTCAGTCATCCTTCATGCTGATAAACGGTACAATATATTTCAACGTCTCTAGAGGTATATCCATAACAGAGAAGAATTTCACCTACAATGCGGCATTCAACTATAGCGGCGAGTTTGATAACATGAGTATGGATGCGGAACAGAACTTTTACGGTGGTGCAACTTTCGTATTCCTGAGCGCTCCTCACTTCTATGGAATGATGACCTTTGCAGGTGCTAAGAGTGTCGTTGTGAATGGCACAGAAATAAAGGCCATGACAAACGGCACAATGATAGCATCGTTCGTTTCACCTCCCGGACTATCCAACGGTGTGAAGAACTTTGCGCCTATGACATACGCTATGGAGCACGGAAAGCTTGGGCTTCAGATGGCCATAGAGAAGGTTAATTCAACACTCAACAACATATCGCTGGATCTCAACACCTCAGTGCACGCTGTCCTGAAAAGCGCCAGTTCCAGTGCAATAGTCATAAATGTCAATTCCTCACAATCGGCAGGGACTATAATAGCGGTATACGTTTCACACAGCGTAATGAATGCATCAAAGCTGGTAGTGAAATTTGACGGATCTGCTGCAGTGCAGGTTTCAGCCTCAGCGCTTGTTAACGAGACTTCAACGACTACAGCATATTACAATGCAACAGCAGATGGCAACGGGACGCTTGTTATGATATATATACCGCATTTCTCGGATCACACCCTTGAGATCGAACCTTACGTTGCCACATCGTCACTCTCACTGTACTACTACATCGCAATTGTCGTCGTTGTAGTTGCTGTGATAGCTGCAGTAGGATATGTGATGATCAGAAGAAAACAGTAATAAACCTATTTTTATAATATTTTTATAAAATTTCTATTTTAATTATAGAACAAGTTTTCCGTCAGGAGAAACTTTCTTCCAGTCCTCCAGGAATTTTGCCAGGCCCTCATCTGTTTTAGGATGCTTCATAAGCGACTTCAGCACCGAAAACGGTACGGTCACGACGTCCGCCCCAATAACAGCGGATCTGAGCACATGGATTGGATTTCGGATTGAGGCCACTAGGATCTGTGTCTTAATGATGTAATTGTTGAATATCGTTCTGATCATATCTATGATCTGCATGCCATCTTCCCCTATGTCATCCAGTCTTCCGACAAAGGGTGATACGTAAGTGGCTCCAGCCTTTGCAGCCAGCAGTGCCTGAATTGGATTGAAAACAAGCGTGCAGTTGGTGTTTATATGTTCGGAGGTAAGCGTCCTTATTGCACGCAGACCATCCTCAGTCATGGGTATCTTAACCACTGCATTGTCACCAAGCCCGTGGATCTTTCTGGCCTCTTCCACCATGCCCTCGTATTTTGTTGAAACCACCTCAACGCTTACCGGGCCATCAACGGTTTTCAATATCTCCCGTATGATATCGCCATACTTCTTACCGTTGACAGCTTCCTTTGATATAAGTGTTGGATTTGTCGTGACGCCATCCACTATACCCCAGCTTACACCCGTTCGTATCTCCTCTATATTTGCAGTGTCAAGGAATATTTTCATAATTCTTCTCCTCCAGGCAGGTCATGGCTTCGTTTATTATATCTTTAACATCCATGTGGAAATAGGAAAACAGTTCCCATGCCTTTCCGGATTTGCCGAAAGTATCCCTCATACCTATGCGCCTTACAGGAACAGGATAAGATTCCGAGACCACCTCGGCAACGCGGCTTCCAAGGCCATTGTACACAGAATGCTCCTCAGCCGTGACTATATGCCCTGTTTCCCTTGCGGATCTTATTATGGCATCTCTGTCTATGGGCTTTATTGAGGGCATATTTATGACTCGAGCACTTATACCTTGTTTCTTGAGCTGTTCAGCGGCCTCCATGGATTTTGAAACCATCACACCATCTGCTATAATTGTCAGATCAGTTCCATCTTTCATAGTGATGGATTTTCCAATCCTGAATTCGTAGTCCTCATCATTTATGACGGGAAATTTCTCCCTGCTCAATCTTACGTAGTGCGGTTTATCTACATTCGCCAGATAATCGATTACGCTCCGAGTTTCTATTGAATCCGACGGTACTATCACATTCATATTGGGAAGACCGGACATTATGCCCACATCTTCGACGATCTGATGCGTCGCCCCATCCTCTCCAACAGTTATGCCTCCATGCGTTACAACAAATCGTACAGGTGCGTTATTGTAACAAACGGACTGCCTGATCTGTTCATACGTCCTTGTTAAGAAAATGGCAAAAGTAGAAACGAATGGCTTCTTTCCAGACAATGCCAATCCAGCAGCTGTGGTCACCATGGACTGTTCTGATATGCCCATGTTGAAGAACCTGTCTGGAAATGCATTTGCGAAATAACCAGTCTTGGTCGATGAGGAGAGATCGGCATCAAGCACAACTATATCAGCGTCCTTGGAACCAAGCTTTACAAGTTCCTTTCCGTAAGCGTCTCTCAGGCTCTCCGATTTCATAGTTCCTCACCAAGCTGCCTCATAGCTCTTCTGTAGAGCTCTTCCGATTCTGGAGGACTGCCATGGTATTTGGGATTGTTCTCCATGAAGTCAACACCTTTTCCCTTCACAGTGTTCGCGATTATGAACGTCGGTCTCTCCGAGGTCTTCGATTTCTCGATGGCGCTCTCTATCTCGCTGAAACTGTGTCCATCGATTTCGATCACGTTCCATCCAAAGCTTTCAACCATTGAATGAATATCGTGCAATGGCATGATGTCTCTCGTATATCCGTCAAGCTGTATACCATTCCGGTCAAGAATAGCAGTAAGATTTCTTAGATTATATTTGTATCCAGCCATGAGGGATTCCCAGACGTTTCCTTCCTCCATTTCCCCGTCTCCAAGTATGACGTAGATATGATAATCCAGGTGATCCAGTCTCCCGGCCAGAGCCATCCCCACACCGACACCCAGACCCTGACCCAGCGAACCGGTGGATACCTCAACGCCGGGGATCTCTCTTGAAACATGACCCTCCAGATGTGAATCTATCTTTCTGAAACCGGAGAGTTCAGAAATCGGGAAAAAGCCACGGATCGCCAGTGTCGCATAAAGGGCAGGAGATGCATGTCCCTTGCTCAGAATGAGACGGTCTCTCTTCGGATCTGTAGGATTCTTCGGATCGATATTCATCTCCTTAAAATATAGAACTGTAAGAATATCTGCGATGCTTAAGGAACCACCAGGATGGCCACTCTGAGCACTGTAGACCATCCTTACTATCTCCCTCCTTATCCGGAGGGCAATCTCACTCAAGTCTACCTGATAGGTTTCCATTTTATTTACGAGAGATCATATCAAACAAATATATAAGCAAGTATTCATAGCTGAAGTAACAAGGCGGGAGTCGCATTCTGTCAGGTACGATAGACCGATCACTTCCTGTATTTCTTCAGTACAGCCTGCACTTCCCGTTTTAGTTTTTCTTCACTTTCAGGATCCAGCGGATAGAAAGGTGGTCTCGGATTACCCGCATCGTACCCTCTAAGTATCCTTACAAGGCTGTAATTGGAAGCCCACTGCCCGTATCTTGAGGCGATATCTATTATTTCATTTATCACCATCTGATTTATTCTACCGAATCTGGCCGTATCCTCAAGAATCTCAACGAACATCCTAGTAGCATAATTTCCAGCTGCAGCAACTGCACCATCTAAACCATTCAATGCAGCATAGAGAATATACGTACTTGGACCAGAGAATACCATAAAATCATCAAGCAGGTATTTGTATCTCATCATATGATCGATATCATTCACCGTATCCTTAACTCCAATTATATTTCCACCATGGCGCCTTATCTCAAGGGCTATCTTTGCGTTGACATCGTATCCTGTGAACTTTGGATAATTGTAGATGAAAGTATCGGTGATTGAGGATATCTCGGTGTAATACCGTACAATCCATTCATCAGGTATGCCACCGAAATAATATGGAGGGATAGCAGCCACGGCGTAAAAGTTCTTGTTCTTGGCGATCTTGGCAAGTTCGATGCTTTCTTCCAGGTTGAGTGAACCTACCTGAAATATGACCTTTCCGGGAATATCTGAACAGTATTCAGCTAGCTGTGTTCTCTCCTGAAATGACAGTGAAGGTCCCATTCCGTTCGTACCGGCAACAAATATCATGTCTACATGATCATCAAGGAGTCTTCTGCAGTGATTTCTGAATTTCTCCTCGTCTATCTGTCTTCCATTGAATGGAGTCAGTACTGGCACAATTTTCAATGGCATATATGAACATTGGTGAAGCAGGCATAAATTTATCCCATTTTAGGCTGAACAATGTTTTTATACCAGAATGCAATACAATTAATTACACATTTTTACACAAAAGTAAAAATGGACCTGTTTCCACCCCTGGGGTGAAATTCCCTGGGGAACAAGATGTTTTATGATTAAATTATATTGCTGATAATTTTTGATTAGATATGTTTGCTAAATTTTAAATATATATTCTGCTATAATCATTAGATAAAATGGAAAACAAGGATGGCGAAATAAAGCTAAATAAAGCATTGACGTTTCCACAGATGCTGGTCATCGGTCTGATCGCCGCAGTCGGTACAGGTGCACTCTTTGCACCCGTTGCCATGGTCAGTGCAGCGGGACCTTCAGCAGTTATTGGCTGGGTGATTGGGGCCATAATGTATGCATTTGTATCCCTAACCTTTGTGGAACTATCAAAGACCTATCCGGAAGCGGGAGGACCTTCCAGATATTCTCTTTATACGCATGGCCGTTTTACCAATGCACTCAATGCATTTGCCAGTTTGATATGGTATATATTCATACCTCCGATAGAGGCCCTCGCCACAGTTGAAGGTCTTCAGTACCTGTACCCTCATTTCATCTCAAGTACGGGTGCGCCAACGCTGCTCGGCGCAGGTCTTGGTGTTGTGATCCTTTTGCTGTTTCTTCCGCTTAACTACTTCGGTGTCAGAGCGTTCGGGAAGTACTCGTTTTATATAGGGATAATAAAACTTCTGGCTTACCTGCTGGCGGCCTTTGGGATGGCATTCGTATTCTTCAGATTTCAGAATTTTTATGCGTATAAGGGAGGGTTTGCACCATTCGGCTTTTCCGGTATACTCTTTGCTATACCATTCGCAATGTTTGCCTTTGGTGGTATAAGAGTAGTCCCAGATTACTCAGAAGAGACAACGGAGACAAAGGAAAAGAGGTTCCTTGGCAGAACCATAGTGTACACCGTCTTGGGTCAGTCACTGATATACATACTCTTTTCCATCGTATTCATAGCCGGTGTTAAGTGGTCTGCAATAGGTGGGGGTATATCGCCAGGATCCTGGGGGGTTCTGGATACCGTTATAACTGAGAATCCATTTGTATACCTGGCAAGTACGTTCCATTCCTATCCGGTTCTTATAATAGTGCTGATAGTTTCCATACTTGGTCCGTTTGTCACAGGTTATGTTTACGTAGGTGGGGGTGCCAGAGTCCTGCTCGCAACGGCAAGATCCAAGATAATGTCCTCCTCGATGAAGAAATTAAGTGAGACCTACGCGGTTCCATACTGGGCAATAATTGCATTTGTCGTCGTCGGCGCCATCGTTGCATTCATCTCAGCGCCTGTTCCAGGTATTTACGCTCTGTTAACAGATGCTGTGGTTGCAGGATACCTCGGCTTTGCAGTAACTCCGGTTTCTATGATAGTAAGCAGGCGCCAGTCGATGACTAAAGAAAGCGACAGGATACCGGGAGGAATGGCTATTGCAGTTATAGCCTTCGTTAGCTCCTCACTTATAGCATTCTGGAGTGGGTGGCCCTCAGTACCGTATGCACTGCTCATATTGACTATAACCATGATCGTGTTTGGCGCAGTGTTCAAGATAAAGGAGCATTTTGTGAACTCATTATGGTATATCCTCTACATGGTGTTCATACTGGTGATGTCGTACATCGGTAGTGATGGAGCACTCAACATCATCTCGTTCATCACCTCGACTATGATCGTAGTGCTTGTATCCGCAATTGTCTTCTTCCCTTGGGGTATAATTTCAGGGCTCAAAGAGGCGTATGTACCAGAGGGGCAGATACTCCCGGAATTGGACTGATATGGGAAAAATAAAATTTTTTAGCCTTTATTTTTGATGGATGATCAGCATGATTAGAATTCTGGGCGTGTTGATCTATTAGAAAAGATTCTCATATTATGAATTTATTTACTATTTATTGAAAAGGTCTGAGATTTGGAGAAACAATAAGATTTCCTATTCTGACAGAATACATAATGACTTTTATTAATAGATTGGCCTAAAGCCAGCTACTCCTCGCTGAAGCTTCGGAGCTTGTTGCTGGTTTCCCCTTCACCTGTAGATGAGGTTTCATCATCCCTGAACGATGTTAACTGGGCCACTTTCTTTATCGCTGGATCTGTAGAGTAATCTGTTTAGGGCGTCTGCAGTTTTTCCAGCAGATTCTGAATCCACTATTATCCATATCTCACGACTGAGTCTATATATATTCTTTACTGAAACCCCATTTATCTCTAGAAATTCTGTGATCAAAAGAGTTATTCCGGCGGTTGTGCATGAACCAGGCGGCAAAAGTATCTTTGCTATTACAAGTGAATTGCCTTCTGTAGTTTTTATTATGGCTGAATATCCGTTTGTTTCCTTTATAATAAGTATGGCATCTTCCGGTATATCATTTTTATTTTCAGTGTTTATCTCCTTATAGTTATATTCCAGTGTCAGGATAGATTGTTTTAATATCAACAATATGTCTTTTGGTTTTGCCTTGACCTCAATATTCGTCAGCGCTTTAACTATGGTGTTTATTTTCACTTTTTTTCCTGTAAGAAAATCTACCTGACTCTTTATTTCCCTAGCAAGTTTTGTATAATTAACCAGACCGGTGTTCAGAAGCAAGGTATAAATATTGTTGCTATTTATTATCCCCTTAACGGCATCTGTAGCCTTGGTCATATCCTTATATATAATTATAAAAGATAAACTTTTCTAAAAAATGAATTTATGCAATTTCATTCATGAGAATGATTAAAATTCTAAATTCATACATAAAAGAAGAAATGTACATGATGATAGTTCGCTATGAAGCAAGGACTGTGATCCATATTTTCTCTCTCCATAGGCATGATCAGAATATGCTGCTCATTCATGAAAGGCATAGCATTCTTCGCCACACACATTTATCATCCATCAGACCGAATTGATTAAGTCTATGATTCGCATTATCCACCTATTGAAGGGTCAACGCTACGTTCATATCCAAAAATTCAGAAGGGATCATTTATGAAAATTGCATTTGTCATAAGAAAGGACTGCAGCAGATGTGCAAAGATAGCCGAGAGCATTATAGAACTTCTCCCTAAAGACTGGGAATTGATATACGATCACGAAGCCGCAAAGTATCTTAATGGAAAGGGCGTTGATCTTACAAGTATGGAGGCCGATGTCATCATAACCATCGGTGGCGATGGAACAGTCCTCAGGACATTGCAGTTGGCCAAGGGTCCGGTACTAGGTATAAATATGGGTGGATTGGGATTCCTTACGGAACTTGAGGTGGATGAAGTTGGATCGGCTGTATTCAAACTATTGAAGGGCGAATACAAGATCAGCGAAAATATGAAGCTGCGTGTGGAGATAAATGGAGAGAGGGTGGAAGACTGTACCAATGAAGCGGTAGTGCACACCGAAAGGATCGCACGGATAAGGCAGTTTAAGATATACATTGATGGACATTTTCTTAGCACTATGAAAGCTGACGGTATCATCGTTGCGACGCCCATAGGATCATCATCTTATTCATCGTCGGCCGGCGGACCACTTCTCCTCCCGACACTGAAGGGAATGGTAATCTCATATCTGGCGCCGTATTCCTCAAGGCTCAAACCTGTGGTTGTTCCATCCGACTCAAAAGTTGAGATAAAGATAGCGGGTAAGGATCAGGAATGCATTCTTATACTAGATGGTCAGCGTGAATATAAAGTGAAGAGCGGCGACACCGTCAGCATATCTAGATCTGAAAACAATGCAAAGTTTATTTCTTTCAGGGAATCAATATATGACAGAATAAGGGATAAGGTAATAAGACATGTGGTTAATTAAGCGAAACTTGCTGCAGATGATAATGGAGGCATCAAAGGATTCATATCCGCGAGAATTCGGCGCCCTTCTGAGAGCTGAGGGAAACATAATATATGAAATAGCTCTTGTACCAGGAACCATACAGAGCGAAAGATACACGCTTTTCTATATGTACAATAAGCCCATAGATTTTTCAATTGTTGGATCTGTGCACTCTCATCCATCCGGAGTGACGCTTCCATCTGATGAAGATCTTCACATGTTCTCAATGACGGGCAGTGTTCACATAATAGTGGGATATCCGTATAATTTGGATAATTACAGAGCCTACGACAGATCCGGAAATCCAATACAGGTAGACGTTCTCTAATATCATATCATCTCAAAAAGCATTGACATTCCTGATTCAGCCACAGGTAGCTGATACTCTCACGTCTCAGGCATTTACACTCAAATATCCCAAAAGGCGTGAGTTCAGGAGCGTCTTTCCCTAACTTTATCAATCAAATAATTAGAATATCTCTGATAAACTTTTTCATAGTTAATATCCTCTCAATGTGGAAGCTTTCTAGATCATTCTTCTGTAGGCTTCATAATCAGAGCTAAACCCCAGGTCATCAGATTTAGATCAAGTCTTATGTGTATTGGCTGAATATGAAATTGGACGATTTATCCTGAATACGAATCACATTATCACATGGTTATCATGCATATCTGCATTTTTTTGATCTGGTTTAACCTTGCATACCTTGTCATTTCGATAACTTACTTCGAAATTACCATCCCATCATGATGAAGAAAACCAGACCCAGGATGCGGAGGGAGGGATTTGAACCCTCGAACCCCTTCGGGAATGGACCCTGAATCC